>CAYPUQ010000098.1:0-16211 GCA_964413655.1 uncultured Solibacteraceae bacterium
AACGTTTCGCCGCGGCGGGGGGACTCGTGGTTGAACAAGATGCCGCTGACGGCGAACATGCCGTAGCTCTCGCGGTAGTTCACCGTAATCGAGTGGGCAAACAGTTTGGCGCAAGCGTATGGGCTGCGGGGACGGAACGGTGTTTCTTCACTCTGCGGCGGTGGGGCGGACCCGTACATCTCGCTCGACGAGGCTTGGTAGAAGCGGGTGCTGACTCCGGTTTGGCGGATGCTCTCCAGCAGGCGTAGCGCCCCGGTCGCGGTGATGTCACTGGTGTACTCCGGTATGTCGAAGCTAACGCGGACATGGCTCTGCGCGGCCAGGTTGTAGACCTCGTCCGGGCGCAGATCGTACATCAGCCGCATCAGGCTGTTGGAGTCGGCCAGGTCGGCGTAATGCAGGAAGAAGCGGGCTTCCGGTTCGTGGAAGTCGTGGTAAATGCCGTCGACGCGCTCGGTGTTGAAACTGCTCGATCTGCGCTTGATGCCGTGAACTTCGTATCCTTTGCGTAGCAGCAATTCGGCCAGGTAGGAGCCGTCCTGGCCGGTCACGCCCGTGATCAGGGCTTTCTTCATAGGTATCTCCGTCGGGGGCTGCCTTCCATCTTACTTCCCGATACAAAACGAACTGAAAATTCTGTTCAGGATATCGTCGGCGGTGGTCGCTCCGGTAATGGCATCGATCGGGCGCAGCGCGTCGTAGAGGTCGAGCAGCAGCATCTCGTGGGGAAGCGAGTGGCCGAGCGCATCCCGCGCGTGGAGAAGCGCCGCATGACTTTCCTTGAGAAGTTGCTCGTGGCGGATGCTGGTGATGAAGCCGCCCTCCTGCTCGATCCGGCCGCCAGGGGCGAGCACACCGACGATGGCGCGGCGGAGATCGGGAAGCCCTTGCCCGGTCAGTGCGGACACGGGAAGGCAGGCGAGCCCCCCGCCCGCCTGGCGGGGAAGATCGCATTTGTTGCCAACGGCAAGATGCCGGCCGGACGTGCGGGCCCGTTCCAGAATGGCGTGGTCATCCGGGGTGAGTTCCTCGGAAAGGTCGAGGACCACCAGAATCAGGTCGGCATCGGCCATGGCGCGGTAGCTGCGTTCGATGCCCAGGCGCTCGACGGCTTCCTGCCCCTCACGGATTCCGGCTGTGTCGACAAAGCGGACCGGGATGCCTTCGATCGCGGCGGTCTCCGAAACCAAGTCGCGGGTGGTGCCAGCGATGTCGGTGACGATCGCCCGGTCTTGCTCGAGGAGGCAGTTGAACAGGCTACTCTTGCCGACGTTCGGGCGGCCGACAATGGCAAGTGCGAAACCATCGTGGACGAGCTTGCCGTAAGCGAAGCTGCCGATCAGCCGGTTGAGCGCGCCGAGGACTGGGTCGAGCCGCGCCGCGATTGCCTCGTCGGACGCGACGGAAATGTCGTCCTCGGCGAAGTCGATGCCGGCTTCCAGCAGTGCGATGAGTTCGAGGAGTTGCTGTTTGAGAGGAGCGAGGCGGCCGGAAACGGACCCCTCCATCTGCTGTGCCGCAACCTTGGCTTGGTAGAGAGTCGTCGCTTCAATGAGATCCTGGACGGCTTCGGCCCGCGGCAGGTCGATCCGGCCATTGAGAAATGCGCGGAGCGTGAACTCGCCGGGCTCGGCGGGCCGGGCGCCGGCGGCGCAGGCGCGCTCGACGGCGTGACGCAACACAACAGGTGATCCGTGGCAGGAGATCTCGACGACATCCTCGCCGGTGTAGGAGCGCGGGGCGGCAAAGAAGGTAACCAGGACCTGGTCCACGACGGCGCCCGACGTGTCGAGCAGGCCGGCCATTTCTACACGCCAGGGTTCCCATCGCGCTTGCCGCGGGAAGCGAAGCAGGGCAGCGGCCACTTCGCGCGCGCGATCACCGGAGAGGCGCAACACCCCCAAGCCGCCGCGCCCCGGCGGCGACGAAATGGCGACGATGGTCTCGTGCAGTTTCACTCCCGGCGGGAGAGCTTAGCGGCGGCGTCCCCGGCGCATCGGTGTCGCCGGACGGGCGGCCGCCGGAGCAGACGGCATGCCGGCGGGATAGATCACCACGTTGCGGCGCGGGTCGAAACCCTCGCTCTCGCTGCGAACCGCCGGCTCGTTGCGAAGGGCCAGATGAATGATGCGGCGCTCGCGGCTGGTCATCGGGCTGAAGCGGAATGGCGCCTGAGTGGACTTGACCTTATCCGCCGCCGTCAGCGCCGACGAACGCAACTCGGCGATGCGGAGCATCCGGTAGTCGTTCGCGTCGAAGCACAGGCGCTCGTGATCCTCGTGAGGAACACCCAGGGCTTCCATGGTGAGGTGTTCGACGGCCAGCAGAAGCTCCGCGCGGTTTGCCAGGAGCAGATCCACGTCCTCGCCGCTGAACTGGATGGTGAGTTCGGGGTCCTGGATATCGGGATGAGGAAACGAATCCTCGCTGAGATCCCAGTTCAGGCCGAACCCCGCTTTCTCGACCAGGCTACTCAGGAAATTGTCGATCTCCGAGCCGAACGACTCGATGGTGTACTTGCGTTCCCGCACCCTTACTTCCTGCTGACTTTTTTAGCCGGCGTCTTCTTTTCGGCTGGAACGGCTGGAACCTCGACGGACTTGCCGTGGTACAGCTTATTGAAAAGAAGCTGCTGACCAACCGCGACCAAATTGCCGGTCAACCAGTATAACACCAGGCCGCTTGACACCCCATAGAACATGAATCCGAACATCAGCGGCATGAACATCATGATTCGCTGCTGCGCCGGGTCCATCGTAGTCTGCGGCGTCATCTTCTGGAGAGCGAACTGGGAGGCCACCATTGCGATCGGCAACACGCGAAGGCTCAGCGTTTCCGGCCGCGACAGGTCCGTCACCCAGAGCCAATCGGCCCCGCGCAGTTCAATGGCGACGGTCAGCACCTTGTAGAACGCGAACAGGAAGGGGATCTGAAGCACCATTGGCATGCAGCCGCCCAGCGGGTTCACACCGTGTTTCTTATACAGGGCCATCAACTCCTGGTTCTGCTCGGCTTTCTTGGGGTCGCGCAGGCTGAGGCCCTTGTACTTTTCGTTGAGCGCCTTGACGTGCGGCTGCAGCGCCTGCATTTTCTTCATCGACTTGAGGCTGGAAATTTTCAGCGGCAGCAGCAGGAAGTTGATGATGACGGTTATGAGGACGATGGACCATCCATAGTTGTGAATGTGCTTGTCGTTCATCCACTTCAGCGCGAGGAACAAAGGTTTGGCGAGGACGCTGAACCAGCCAAAGTCGACCAGTTGCTCCAGCTTCGGCGAAACCTGGCGAAGCAAGTGGAGGTCCTTGGGGCCGACGAACAATGTCGTCTGCAGGCGGCCTTCGCCGCCGAAACCGACGCCCACGTGCGGCTGTTCCTTCTCGCCGGGCTGGCTCATCACTTCGTCCGACAGCGTCAGCATTTCGACGATCCGTCCGGTATCGGGCAGGACCACCGCCGCGAAGTAAGGATCCTGAATGCCGGCGAAGGTGTATTCCCCGCGTTCGCTGAGCGGGCCGTTCTTGGCGTCCGAGGCGCTGTTCGTCTCCAGCTTCGCGCGCGCCGCGTCGTAGTGCAGGGTCTCTTGGCGGCCGGCCGGACTGTCGATGGTCATGTCGCCGAAGCCGCCGCGCCAAACAACGTAGTGGGGCGTTACGACACCACCCTGAATCACTTCGCTCTCGACGACGGACAGATAGCTATCCTGTTTGAATCGGAAAGCTTTTCGGGAAACGACGGATGCGTCGGCGTATTCGAACTCAACCGAATGCGGGTCGGGCTGGCGCCACGAATACAGAGCCTCGTTGAGCGCCGCGAGCGGCCTGCGGTCACCGCCAAGGACCTCCATCGGGTACCCTACCGTCTGGGCGGCGTGGACGTTCATCAGTTGCACCGGTTCCCCGTTGCTGTCCTCGTACTTGGTGAGCTGCCAGCTCCGGACGACCGCGCCGCGATTCGAAAATTGAATGCGAAACAGATCGGTTTCGATGGTGACCAACTCTTCCTGGTCGGCCTTCACCGTTCCCGCTGGGATCTGGGGGACGCGGGGAGGCGCCACTTCGGGCGATTTCGCGGGCGGGGCCGGCTGGGCGATCTCGGCTTGAGGCGCCGCTGCCTTCTTACCCCCCTTCTTGTCCTCCGGCGGCGTGGGCAAGAGATACGGCGTGATCAGCAGCACAACGGCCATGAGGCCGAAGGCGATGAGCATACGCTGCTCCATCGTCAACTCCTTGGACTTGCCGGACGGCTGCCGCGGATCGTTGCCTTGTGTCGAATTGCTCATGGACCTGGACCGGATCGGCTCTGTCAGCGGACCGGGTCGAATCCTCCTTCATGCAGTGGGTGGCAGCGTCCGAGCCGCTTCAGGCCCATCCAGACACCGCCTAGCGCGCCGTATTTTTCCACGGCTTCCATCATGTAAACCGAACAGGTGGGGTGGAACCGGCAGGCGGACGGCAGGAGGGGGGAGAGCCAATTCTTGTAGAATCGCAGGAGCCCAATCAGGACGTCGCGCATCTTGAAAAAACCCTCTCTACTTCGCCGCGCAGAGCCGACATCGGGATGTTCAAGACCGGCTTGCGCGGGTGGAAGACGAAATCCCATGCCTTTCCGTTTCCGGCCGGCTGGAGCCGCCACAATTCCTGCCGGACCGCCTCCCGCATGCGTCTCCGGATTCGATTCCGGACGACCGCCTTGCCTAACGCCCTGGGCACGGTCAAGCCTACGCGCGACAGGCCAGTCGCGGTTGCTGCAAAAACCACGGAGAATAGCGGGCAGTTCCAGCGCTTGCCTTGATCGTACACCCGTTGGAATTCGCTGCGCTTACGCAGCCGACAGGACTTCGGGAAGCGGCAGCCAGAAACGGCCTCAGCCGCGCTTGCGGAGCCGGACCGCTCGCTCGTCACTGACACTGAGCTTCCAGCGGCCCTTGGCCCGCCGCCGCTTGAGGACAGCCCGTCCATCTTTGGTCTCCATGCGGACTAGGAAGCCGTGCGTCTTCGCCCGTTTGCGATTGTTCGGTTGAAACGTTCTTTTTGGCATACACACCTACGACGCCGCGCAAATTTGCCTTCGAGGCACACACCACGGCTTAGTGTTTCGGAGGAGTCCGAAAAGACCAGTATACGGACCGGTGAGTTTGGGTGTCAATTTGGGTCCGGCAGACCACGGCAGACCTTCCTTGCGGCTCTTCCTCGACGTCCCGGCTTGGTATTGCACCATGCCGTATAATTTGGAAGTGGTGGGAGATCGTGTGTTCGCTTGCTGTCTCACCTCGAATCTGCACTTCGGTCATGGGAGGTAAATGAGCAAAGAGGATTGCATCGAGTTCACTGGCACGGTGGTGGAGAAGCACCCGGCCGGTCAGTTCAGCGTTCAGTTGGATGCGGACCGGGTTGTGCTGGCGCATTTGGCCGGCAAACTGCGACGTAACCGGATTCGCGTCCTGGCAGGCGATCGCGTCACGGTGGAGATGTCGCCCTACGATCTCACCAAGGGCCGCATCACATATCGCCACAAGTAAACCACCCTCCCTTCGGGTCTGTTGTTTCAGTCCGTTACCTTGCCTTCGCCCGTCCTCGCGCGGGTCTTCCGGTGCGGTGTTTCAGTCCGGATGATCCGAGCGTACGTTCTGCCGGAATTCTCGTTCACAGCAACTCAAAATTTTCTTTTCGACCGCCGGCCGGCCAGATAAGTCTATTTTTTGTTTATAGATAGTTGGTGTGATGAGTTCCCGAGACAGCTCGAAGCCCGATTCGAAAAAACAGGGGACCGGTTGGGTTGACGACTATACTGAGGGCGTACCGACGAAATGCGTCATGAAAACCTCAAACTTTAATCACAATCGAACCCGCCGGGCGGACCTGGAATCGAGCAATGCCCTGTATCGGGCCTTGGCCGAAAAGGTCGTTGGTCAACCCGATGCGGTTGGCTCTATTATTCCTTACGTACAGATGTTTCAGGCGTCTCTCTCGCCCGAGGGCCGGCCGGCCGGTGTCTTCCTTTTGCTCGGCCCCAGCGGCACCGGTAAGACCCGCACTGTCGAGGCGCTGGCCAGCGTCCTCCACGGGAGCGAAAAGAATGTACTCAAGATCGACTGCGGAGAGTTCCAGATGGAGCACGAAGTCGCCAAGTTGATCGGCGCACCGCCGGGTTATCTGGGGCATCGGGAGACCACTCCCATGCTGAACCAGAGCAAGCTCAATGGCGTCGCGAGTGAGCGATGCGGCCTATCGATCATCCTCTTCGATGAGATTGAGAAGGCGGCGCCTTCGTTGACCCGACTTCTGCTCGGCGTGTTGGACAAGGCGACGCTTCGGCTTGGCGACAATACGTCCGTCAACTTCGAACAGACCTTGATCTTCCTGACATCCAACCTAGGCGCGCGCGACATGATGCGCGAACTTACTCCAGACTTCGGCTTCGAGAGCATAGTCCAAGTCGAACGGCCGCGGATCGATTCAAAGCTGGAAGCCATTGGCATGGGCGCGGTGCGGCGGAAATTCGCGCCGGAGTTCGTCAACCGGTTGGATGCGGTCCTCACTTACCAACCGCTGTCCGCCGAGGCGCTCGACCTGATTCTTACCCAGCACCTCCGCGAACTGCAACTGCACGTTCTCGCCCGCCTTGGGCCGCGCGGGTTCCTGATCGAGATCGACGACGAGAGCCGCACGTTTCTCCTGCGTCTCGGCACGAGCTCTCAGTACGGCGCGCGCGAGTTGAAGCGAACCATCCACCGTCATCTCACCCAGCCCATTGCGGCCATGGTGGCGGACGGCAAGATCGATCCAGGTGCAACGCTTACGGTTGAGTGGGACGCCGGAGAGGACCGGCTAATACTGCGATCCGAGTGGCGCGACACCGGCAGTCCTGCTACCTACGCTACACGGGACCTCTACGAACTGCCCGTTACGCCCCGGCCTCGCCGGAACACGCGGCGCACGGACCAAGCTTTGGATCCGGCGGCCTGACCGCTCAAGGCGTCCAGGGAGGCGGATCGCTCGCCGGGAACGATCCCTCGATCGCGTCATCCACGGGATCGCGAGGCGTATTGGACGCCATGCGCGAAGCACTCAGCGCTTTCGCCGCCTTCCGAAGGTCCGGCGCCTTTACCCAAAGCAGACCGCCATAGCGGCCCGCACCGGCGCAGACTACCTGTACCGCCGTCACGTTGATCCCGGCCTCCGCCAACTTCGACAAAGTTTCCGCCGCGGCGCCCGGCCGCTCGCCGCCCCGAATCAGGAAGCCGGTCATTTTCTTGCTGATCGTCAGTCCCAGCGATTTCGCCGCTTTGCGGAACAGCGCGGCGTCTTCGGGCAGGAAGTCCAGTTGCGCCTTCCGCGCGCCGTGCGGAAAACCCGAAAAGCCAAGCAGGTTCACTCCTGCGTCGCGCAAGCCTCCCAGGAGGCGCGCCGCCTCGCCGGGTTTGTCGGGAACGATCGCATAGTAGTAATCCACTAACCGGATGTCGTCCGGCATAAGCTCATTCCTCCCTTCAGGCGGGATACTTGCCCACGATGTAGTTCTCCAGGTGATGGATTGTGGCCTTTTGCGCGGAGATGGTCCACCTCACCAGGTCCCCGATCGAGATCACTCCGACCACCCGGCCGTCCTCCAACACGGGGAGGTGGCGGATGCGGTGATGGGTCATCAGCCGCATGCACTCGTCCACCGTCTTGTTCGGTGTCACGTAGATCACCGGCGTCGTCATGATCTCGCGCACCTTCGTCTCGCGGGACGACTTCCCTTGCAGGATGACTTTGCGGGCGTAATCGCGCTCGGAGATGACGCCAACGAGATTCCCGTCGGCCAGCACGATCAGCGCTCCCACATATCTGTCCGACATCGTCGCGATGGCATCGAAAACCGACGCCTCCGGCGAGATTGCCCAGACCTCCCGGCCCTTTTGTGCCAGGATCTCGCGTACCGGCTCATTGAGTTCCATTCCACCCGGCCTCCAATGGCCGCAGTGTAACACGATGCGCTGGGGACGAGTCGCCTTCGACCCGCGCCGCCCCAGCGCCACCACCGGGCAGGCTACTTCCCTTCCACGCCCCCCGCTCCCGGCGCGTCTAAGCTATTGAGGTGGCATTGGCCGTGTGCGCATCGCTCCGTCGCGCCCCATGTCATCTAAGCCGATTATTGCCAATGAATTGCCATCTTCAGCCCAATTCCCCCTAGCCATGGCCGAGTTCGTCCTCAAATACGCCGACGCCCGCGGCGAGATCCACAATCAGGTCGCCGAGGCCGATTCCGAGAAAGACCTTCGGGAGCGTCTCGTCTCCCAGGGCTTCCTCATCTACTCGATTAAGCCGCGCGCCGGCTTCGCCACCCGCCTCGCCGGCCGCCGCAAAAAGGTCGACCTCGAAAAATTCCTCATCTTCAACCAACAGTTCCTGACGCTTGTGCGCGCTGGCCTGCCCATCCTCAAGTCGCTCGATCTGCTTGCGGACCGCCTCACCGACCCGAAACTCGGCCGCCACGTCAAATCCGTCCGCGACGAGGTAAGGACAGGTACCATGCTCTCGGAGGCATTTGCGCGACAGCGCGTCTTCCCGCCTATCTATGTCACCTCCATCCTCGCCGGCGAGAAAAGCGGCTCCCTCGTCGAAGTGCTCGAACGCTACATCGCCTATCAGCGGACCTCCCTCGCCATCCGCAAGAAGATCCTCGTTTCGCTGTTGTATCCCAGCGTTCTCATCGTCCTGGTCTTCGCCCTCATCGTCTTCATGGTCACCTACGTGGTGCCCAACTTCGCCCAACTCTACAGTTCGCTCCAGGCCGAACTTCCGGTCATCACCCAGTTGCTCATCGCCTTCGGGACCGCCGCCAAGGACTACATCGTCCTTGCGTTCCTTGTCTTGGTCGGGGGGATTGCGGGCTACCGCTTGTGGTCGCAGACCGAAGCCGGCACCGAAACAATCGAACGCATCCGGCTCAGGATCCCGCTCGTCGGCGACATCTGGATCAAGTACCAGGTGGCGCAGTTCGGCCGCGTCCTCGGCACGCTACTGATCGGCGGAATCCCGCTCGTGCAGGCGCTCGAAACCGCCGCCGAATCGGTCGGCGCGCGCATCCTCAAGCGCGCCATCGAGCAGGCCCGCAAACTGGTCAAGGAAGGCCAGCCATTGTCGGCGTCCCTGAACAAGACTGGCATCTTCCCCGGCCTCGCCATCGACATGATGGAGGTCGGCGAATCCACCGGTGCGCTGCCGGCCATGCTCAACAGCGTCGCCGATTTCTTCGAGGACGACGTCAACACGCGCATGTCGGCCGTACTCGCCCTCATCGAACCGGCCATCATGCTTTTCATGGGCGCCTTCGTCGCGTTTGTTCTTGTCGCCCTGTATCTGCCCATCTTCTCGCTGGCCGACACCCTCGGATAAGGAGCGCGTTATGGCTACCAATCGTCCCCCCGCACCGCCGCCCAGCGCCAGCGCCGTGCAGGAGCAGACTCAGGCGCGCAGCTTGGCCGCCCGCTACCGCTGCGAATTCGTCGACCTTCGCGAAACCCACATCGATCACGAACTCTTCTCCTCCGTGCCGGTCGACCTGATGTTCCGCTACAACTTCGTGCCGCTCAAGGCGCACAACGGCACCCTCGATATTGCGCTCGCCGACCCGCGCAACCTCAACCTCGTCGACGAACTCGCTATCCTCCTCAGCAAGAAGCTGCGCGTCAAGGTCGCCACGCTTTCCCAGATCGCCGACCTGCTGAAGAAGACCGAGCAATCGCAGCGCGTTCTCGACGAAGTCACCGAAGGCTTCGCGCTCGACGTCGTCGGCGACGAAGAGAACCCCGACGAAACGCTATCCATCGACAAACTCACCGCCGGCGACACCAACATCGCGCCGGTCATCAAGCTCGTCGACACCACCATTTTCAATGCACTCGAACGTCGCGCCTCCGATATCCATATCGAAACCCGCGACCAGGAAGTAGTCATCAAGTACCGCATCGATGGCGTCCTGCACTACGCAATGCCGCCGATCGCCAAGGATTGGCACTCCACCATCATTTCCCGCATCAAAGTGATGGCCGAACTCGACATCGCCGAGCGACGCGTTCCCCAGGACGGCCGCTTCCGCGTCCGCTACAAGGGGCGCCTCATCGACTTCCGCGTCTCCATCATGCCCACCGTCTTCGGCGAGGACGCCGTGCTCCGTGTGCTCGACAAGGAGTCGATGAGCGAGAAGTTCTCCAAGCTGACGCTCGAAGTCGTCGGCTTCTCCGACGACGACCTCGTTAAGTTCCGCCGCTATATCAAGGAGCCTTACGGCATGGTGCTGGTCACCGGACCGACGGGCTCCGGCAAAACGACCACCCTCTACGCCGCCGTCAGCGAGATCAAGAACGACGAGGACAAGATCATCACCATCGAAGACCCCGTCGAGTACCAGCTCAAGGGCATCACGCAGATCCCCGTGAACGAAAAGAAGGGACTCACCTTCGCCCGCGGCCTCCGCTCGATCCTCCGCCACGACCCCGACAAGATCATGGTGGGCGAGATCCGCGACCAGGAGACCGCCCAGATCGCGATCAACGCCGCCCTCACCGGCCACCTCGTGTTCACCACGGTCCACGCGAACAACGTCTTCGACGTGCTCGGCCGCTTCCTCAACATGGGCGTCGAGCCCTACAACTTCGTCTCGGCGCTAAACTGCATTCTCGCCCAGCGCCTCGTCCGCGTGACGTGCGAGTACTGCAAGAAGCCCGTCCGCTATCCCGACGAGTTCCTGGCCGAAAGCGGAATGAAACCGGACGAGTGGCGCGACGTCACCTTTTACGAAGGGGCCGGTTGTTTCGAATGCGGCGGCACCGGCTTCCACGGGCGCACCGCCATACACGAACTGCTGGACCTGTCCGAGCGGATCCGCGAGATGATTCTCGACCGCCGGCCCAGCTCGGAGATTAAGCGGATCGCCCGCGAAGAAGGCATGAGCTTCCTCCGCGAGTCGGCCCTAGAAAAGGTACGCTCCGGCGTCTCAACGCTGAAGGAAATCAACAAGGTCACATTTATAGAAGGATGAGTCTCCTCAACCGTCTTCAGAATCTATTCGACGACCCGCCACCGCCGCTGGTCTTCGAGATCTCGGAAACCGGCCTCGCGTGGGCTACCACCACGGGCCGCAACGCCAAGATGGGATTCATTCCACTCGATCCTTCGGTGCTCGCCATCACGCCCGTGCAGGACAACGTCGCCCAGCCGGAAATCCTCGGCGAAGCAATCCGCAAGGCCATCGCCGAAAGCGGCGTCCGGCGCAAGGAAGCCGCACTCATTCTGCCCGACTACTGCGCGCGCATTGCCGTGCTCGACTTCGAATCGTTCCCGAGCGACCCCCACGAGCAGCTCTCGCTCGTTCGCTTTCGGATGCGCAAGACTGTTCCGTTCGATCTCGAAGCCGCCTCGATCGGGTTCCATGCCCGCGTCGTCGCCACCCCCAAGAAGCACTACGAGGTTGTCGCAGCGGCCGCCGCCGCTGGGATTGTACCCCATTACGAAGCCCCGTTCCGTGCCGCCGGCCTCACGCCTGGCTTCTCCACCCTCTCTTCGCTCGCCGCAATCGACCTCCTGCCGCCCGAAGGCATCAATGTCGGCGTCAAACTCGGCGGGCGGGTCCTCGCCATCACAATCGCGCAGGAACGCCGGCTCAAGCTGTTACGTTGCGTCGAACTCGACGACGTTACCCTGGACGAAGTGATGTCCGTGCTGTTTCCTACCTTCGCCTTCGCCGAAGACGAACTGCCGGACCGTCCCGCGCGAGTCCTGCTCTCCGGCTTCGACAGCCTCGCCGAGCCGCTCCGCCAGCAATGCGAAGCGGAACTGAACGTCCCGGCGGAACCCTTACGCGCCGCCCGGGCGGCGCCGGGCGCCACCAATGCCGGACTGCTCGGCTACCTCCAGGCCAACCAGGTGAACTGAGCCATGCGCGGATCGCTTCCCATCAACCTCGCCTCCGAGCCGTTTCGCCGCGACCGGCCCATTATTCTTGCCGGCCTCGTCGGCGGCACGCTGCTATCCGGTCTGCTCGCGGTCCAGTGCGCCATCCTGTGGATCGGCCGCCAGGAGGCCGCCGATACCCGCGCCGCCATCGACCAGGCGCGCCGTCAACTCCAGAGCGTTTCCACTGAAGCGGCACGCTTGGACGCGGTTCTCCGTCAACCCGAAAACGCCGAAGTCCTCGAATACAGCCAGTTCTACAACCTGCTGATCCGTCGCAAGGCGGTCAGTTGGACCAAGATTTTCGGCGACCTCGATACGGTGTTGCCGTACAACGTCCGCCTCATCTCCATCCGCCCCCAGATCGACGCCGAGAACCACGTACTGCTTGACATGGTCGTCGGCGCTCAAACCTCGGAACCCGTCATTCAAATGCTGATGAAACTGGAGGCGTCGCCGCTGTTCGGGGCGACAACGGTAACAAGCTGGCTGCCGCCATCTCAGAACGAGAATCTCTATCGCTACCGGGTGACCGCAAACTATGCGCCTCAACTCTAACTGGAAGGACTGGTTCACGCCGCGGCACGCCGGCGGCATCCGGCGCGACCCCCGGACGGTCGTCAAGGCTGTCCTCGGCACGTTTGCTGGCGCGAACCTCATCGCCGCCCTGTTTTGGATCGGACCGTTTGGCTCCTCGCCCGCCCAGTTGGAATCGGAACTCGCCACCCTCCGGACGCAGCTTCAAAGCCAACAGGCAAACCTTGTGCGCGTGCGCGACCTCACCCGAAAGATCGAAGGCGCCCGCGGTCAGCAGAGTGAGTTTGTCGACGCGTGGTTTATGGACCGCCGCACCGCTTCGTCCACTATCCTTTCCGAACTGGAGCGGGCCGCCAAAGAATCCGGGCTGCAGCCGAAGGACCACTCCTTCGTGATCGAGCCAGTCGACGGCGCCGACGAACTCAGCATGATGACCATCACTGCCAATTACGAGGGCACCTACGGCGACCTCGTCCAGTTCGTGAATTTCATCGACCGCTCGCGCCGCTTCCTGATCCTCGAAAGCATCGCCGCCTCGCCGCAGCAGAATAGCGCCGCGCTGAATACCCGTTTCAAGGTGAACACCTTCGTTCGCCATTCGGCGGAAGAGGGCCGTCTCCTCAGCGCCATCACCGAGGCGCCGCCCGAGTCGGCCGAACCGGAACCGGAGGCGCTCCCGTGAAGCTTGGCGCGGAACCCAAAAAGCTTGCAATCCTCGTCGTCCTGCTCGTCGCCGCGGCCGTCCTCATCTATCAAAACGTCCTGTCCGGCCCGGATTACGGCGTGCCTTCCTCGGGAAGATCCGTTCCGCCGCCGAAGTCCGTGGCTATTCGATCGCCGGCTGGAGATACCGCCGCCGCGCCCAGCCTGCCCCAAACCTCACGGCCCGCGGCCCGGTCCAGCCGGAGCGCTCCTCAGGAGTTCCGCCCGTCTCTCAAGGCGCGCCGCCCGGAGGACCGGCCCGACCCCATGACCGTCGATCCTAACCTCCGCCTCGACCTTCTCGCCAAGCTCCAGACCGTGAAAATCGCCGGCGGCAACCGCAGCCTCTTCGAGTTCAGCCAGCCACCGGTGGCGAAGGTAAAGGAGCCCAAGATACTCCCGAAGCCGGTCGAAAAGACGGAGGCCGAGAAGGAGGAGGAAGCCAAGCGCGCCCAGGCAAAACCGGCGAAACCACCACCGCCGCCCATCCCTCTAAAGTTTTACGGGTATGTTGCCTCCCGTGGCGCCGCCACGCGCCGTGCGTTCTTTCTGAAGGACGATGAGATACTAGTGGCGGGCGAGGGCGAATTGATCGAGAAGCGGTACAAGATCGTCCGGATCAGCCTCAACTCTGCCATCGTTGAGGATACCCAGCACGAGGACCACCGGCAGACGCTGGTTCTCGAGGAGCCGCCGCCCCCAGCTTGAGCTATGAAGAATCGCCGCCAACAAGCCGGTTTTGCCATGCTGCTCGTCTTCGCGATGGCGGCTGCCGTGGCCATCCTCCTCTATCGCGAGGCGCCGCGGATGATGTTTCAGTCGCAGCGCGAGCGCGAGCAACTCCTCATCGACCGCGGCGAAGAGTTTAAGCGCGGCATCCAGCTCTACGTCCGGCAGCTGAAGAAATACCCGGCTTCGATGGAGGATCTCGAGAAAACCAACGAGGTCCGCTTCCTTCGCCGCCGCTACCGCGATCCGCTGACCGGCAAGGACGAGTGGCGTCTGATTCACATCGACGCCGCCGGCGTCTTCACCGATTCCCTGGTTCACGCCAAGGAGAAAGAGGAAGAACAAACCGCCGGGCAGAGTTTCGTTGGCACGATCCCGTTCGTCGGCCAGACGCCGCAAACTGGCGCTCCCGGGGCCGGTCCTGGCGGCGGTGCGGCGGGCGTGGCACTTGGAAACCGCGCGAGCGACCGCCCAGCCGTCGCCGCCGGCTATCGGCCGCCTGAGGGGCAGTTCCCGCCTAACTACGATCCGAATAACCCTGGCGCGGGCCAGCCTCACGGCGACGGCGATCAGAATCCGGACGGCTCCCAGCAGGGGCAGCCCCAATATCCAGGCCAGCCGTCTGCTCCGGGTCAACAGACGAGCGAGTCCGGCCAGAATCCGCAGTTTCCCGGCCAACCGCTCTACCCCGGGCAGCAGCCCGATCCGAATCAACCCGGGCAGCAACCCGGCGGCTGGCCCGGTACAGTCCCTGGCCAGGTGCAGCCAGGGCAGCCCATCTATCCCGGTCAGACGCAGCCTGGTCAGCAACAGGTTCAGCAGCAGTTTCCCGGTCAGCAACAACCGGGCCAGGTGCCTGTACCCGGCGTACCCGGCATGGTTCAGCCCGGCCAGTATCCCCGGTTCCCCGGCCAACAGCAGGTTCCGGGCCAGCAACCGTTCCCCGGGCAGCAGCAACAGTTCCCGGGTCAGCAGCAACAGTTCCCGGGTCAGCAGCAACAGTTCCCGGGTCAGCAGCAACAGCAACAGACCCAACAGCAGGCAAGCCGCCCTGTCGTCGGCGGCTACTTCGACTACGGGTCACAGCAGCAACAGCAGCAGGCACAGTCGACCCGGTTCCCCAACCAGCCGGGAGCCCAACAAGGCGCCTATGCCCAACCGGGCGCATTCGGACAGCCCGCGAACCAACCGCCGGCCGGCATGAACTTCCCAGGGTCGCGTCCGCCGCCATCGCCTCCGGGAATGGCCGCACAACAGCCCGCCGGAGCTGGAGCGCGCCAAGCGGGTGGCGCCGCACCGACGCAAGCTGCCGACCTCATCCGCCAGATCCTAACCAATCCCCGCCCGGGAGGTGCACCTCCAGGGGTTGGCGCAGCAGGGGCGGGCGGACAGACCATCGCCGGCGGCATCGCTGGAGTCGCCACCACGATCGAAGACGACACCGAGGGCATCAAGGTCTATAACGAACGCTCCAAGTACAAGGAGTGGGAGTTCATCTACGACATGCGCGAGGACAAGTCACTCACCGCGCTTGGCGGTCAGCAGCAGGGGGGCCAACAGCCCGGTTCCCAACAGCCAGGTGACCAGGGAGGCACCGGTGGCCGCCCGGGTGGCGCGGGCCAGACCCCCTTCGGTATGTCCGGTCCCGGTGCCGCCCCTGGAGCGACGCCCGCGCCCCGTCGGTGATCCCCGCATTTTCGGCTGATCGCTTGGTCGTGATCTAATGAAAATATGGCATTTAACCGAAACGTGGCCGCGAAGTTGTGTACCGCCGCCGAGCTTGAGCTCTTTCTAGCCAGCACGCCTAAGAACATCGGAGAGATCGCTCCGGCGAGGCTCCGGTCGAAGATCCAGCGTTCCCGGCGGCTCCGCGATAAGTACCAGGACCTCCTCCGCCGTCAGCGGATCTCCACCCGCGAGCGTACCGGAGCCAAGGGCGGTTGGCAGGAGACGGCCAATTTTCGCACTGAACAAAAAGCGAAACTATTCGCCGAGGTCTTGTCACGCTTCGAGAAACGCCTGGACCAGATCGAGAAGGCCCAGAAGCGCGCCGCCGAAAGGGAGGCGGCCAAGGCGGCGCGGATGGAACGTCAGGCGAAAGCCGCAGCCGCTCGCAAGACCGCCAAACCTAAGCGAACGAAGGTCAAAGCCGGCTACGTGAGTTCCGAAGCACGAGGCGCCAGCCGCGACCGGCGCCTCCTCAAGGCCGGCAAGAAGGCCATTCACAGCCATATCAGTGCCCGTGGCCGCCGCCACCAAGCCAAGCGCGACAGCCGGTAACGTCCGCCAGATTCGCCCCTAACTAAC
>CAYPUQ010000099.1:0-16197 GCA_964413655.1 uncultured Solibacteraceae bacterium
CGGCCAAGCCCGCCGCCACCCCGACCCCGCACCCCGACCCCGGCACGGACCCCGCCAACGTCAAGATCTGCTCACATGCTTGCGAATATTAGGAATATGGAATATACTAATTCTGTGGAGGCTCTCCGCCAGTTCAAAGCCGATGTCTTTCAGGCCCTCGCCCACCCCACCCGCATCGCTATCATTGAGGCCCTCCGCGACGGCGAACTCTCGGCCGGCGAACTCATTGGCCGCCTCTCCATCGAACAGTCCAATGCCTCCCAGCACCTTGCTGTGCTCCGCGCCAGGCGCGTCGTCGTGAACCGCAAGGCGGGCAACCAGGTCTTCTACTCGCTGCGCGATCCCGTCCTCGTCCGGGTTCTCGACCTCCTTAAGAATTACTTCTTCTCCCAGCTTTCTGAGAGTGTGAATATGTTGGAACAAATCGAAACTGAAACACGGAGACGGGCATGAGCGCCCCGGACTCCGACATCCCGTGGATTAGGTGGCGTCCGAAACTCCTGGAGTGCCTGCCTTCGTATACGCGCTCCGATTTCGGCGCCGACTTCGTCGCCGGCCTCACCGTCGGCCTGGTGGCCCTGCCGCTCGCCATGGCCTTCGGGATCGCCAGCGGCGTCACGCCGCAGGCCGGCATCTACACCGCCATTCTCGGCGGCTTGCTCGTCTCGCTGCTCGGCGGTTCGCGCATCCAGATCGGCGGACCCACCGGCGCCTTCGTCGTCATTGTCGCCGGTATCATCGCGAAGTTCGGCCTCTCCGGTCTGTTGATGGTCACCATGATGGCTGGGGTCATCATGGTCTTCCTGGGACTCACCGGCCTCGGCAATGCCATCAAGTTCATCCCCCGGCCCATCGTCATTGGCTTCACCAACGGCATCGCGATCCTGATCGCCTCGACGCAGATCAAGGACTTTCTTGGACTCCGTATCGAGAACCTCCCCAGCGATTTCCTCAACCGGATGCGGACGCTGGCCCAGCACCTCGGCACGTTCGAGTGGCCGGCGGTGAGTCTGGCTGCGGGATCGCTGGCGGTAATCCTGCTCCTGCCGCGCTGGTTTCCGCGCGTGCCCGGCTCCATCGTCGCGCTGGTGGGCGCTACCGCCGCCGTTGCACTACTCGGGCTGCCGGTGGAGACCATCGGCACGAAGTTCGGCGGCATTCCGCGCGGCTTGCCGGTCTTTGACATCCCGGAGTTCCGTCCGGACCTGATCCTGCCGCTGCTGCCGTCGGCCTTGACCGTGGCGATTCTGGCCTCGCTCGAAAGCCTGCTGTCGGCCGTGGTGGCCGATACGATGAGCGGCGACCGTCACAACTCGAACGCCGAACTCGTCGCGCAGGGCGCCGCCAACCTGGTGGCGCCGCTCGTCGGTGGCATCCCGGTTACCGGCGCGATCGCCCGCACCGCGACCAACTTTCGTTCGGGGGCCCGGACGCCCGTTGCCGGCATCGTGCACGCGATGACATTATTGCTGGTGATCCTCGCCCTCGCGCCGCTCGCCCGCTTCATCCCGCTGGCCACGCTGGCGGCCGTTCTCTTCGTCGTCGCCTGGAACATGGGCGAGTGGAAGGAAATTGGTGGTATCCTTCGGCTGGAGGCCCCCGACAAGGCCGTCTGGCTGATTACGTTCCTTCTGACCGTGGTCGCCGATCTGACTCTGGCCGTGGAGGTGGGTATGGCGCTGGCGGCGCTGCTGTATATCTATCGTGTTGCCCAGACAACCACGGTTTCAGCCGTTACGCCGGACTATATTCGGGACGGCCGCGCGCACATCCTGCAGGACAAGGACGTGCCGCCCTACGTCACCATCCTGCGCATTCATGGCCCGTTTCTGTTCGGCACCACCGACAAGCTGTCCGACGAAACCGCCAATCTGAAGCCCTATGCGCCCATTGTGATCCTGCGCTTGCGCAACATGACCGCGCTCGACGCCACCGGACTCCATGCGCTCGAACAGTTCCACGACCGCTTGCGGCGGTCCGGCCGCAGGCTGCTGCTGTGCGGCGCCCGGCTGCAACCAGCGGGGTTCCTGCTCCAGTCCGACTTCGCGGACGAGATCGGCCGCGAGAACATCCTGCCGCATGTCCAGGCGGCGCTCGACCGGGCGCGCCAGATTTACGAAGCCTTCTCCGGCGTCGGCGAGAAGGCCGCTCATCACCTGGAACACGCACCGATGTGAGTGATGGGAATAAAGAAGAGGAAGTATGCCGTTCTATCAACCGATAGCAATCGCCGCTCAGCGGCTGGACGCTTCGATCGAGACTCTGAGGGAACTGGCCGCCCACGGCTGGGTCCAGATCGACGAGAAGGACGGGAATCTGTTCCTCTCCGGACGTCATGAGTATAAGGCGAAGTTCATTCTGCACCTGCGCCAGAAGCTGAGGCTCAGCGATGCCGAGATCGCGAAGGTGCTCGACAAAGAGCGCCCGCCGTACTCCCTGCAGGACGTCCCGGAGATCATCGGCCGCCGGGTGTAGCGCGGCGGAACGCCGCGCTTGCGCCGCGCGTCCAAGCCCCGTAGGCTGAAGACAGGAGGCGGAGATGCGGCTTCTGGTACTGGTTCTGGTTCTCGGCGCGGCGGCGTTCGGACAGCATCGCCCGTCGCGTGGCATCCAGGCGCGGCCGGCCAATCCGGCGGCCGTGATCCCGCCCGGCAACGTCAACCCCTTCTTTCCAGGTGCAACGACGCACGCCCAGCGGTTGGGCGCGGCCGTCAGCGGTTATCCCGGCTTCACGCTCGGGCCGGCGCCTTTCATCCGCCGCAATCCGCCGTTCCTCGTGTTCGGCGCTGGTATGCCGGGCTGGTGGGGCGGTGGCGGCTTCGCGGCGCCGCTACAGCCGAACGTGACGATCGTCAACGCCACTCCGTCGCCGGCGGTGATCGTGAACCCGGACTTCCAGACCCAGCGCGCGCGCCCGGCCATTCAGGAGTTCGCGCCGCCCGGGGTCCCGGAGGGCGAACGCTTCCGCTCCTATCACGCGCCGATTCCGTCGCACCCGGAAGGCGTCAGCATCCGCGGCTCGCTCACCGCGCCCGCCGAACCGATCCTCTACCTGGTTGCGCTGAAGGACTCTTCCATCCAGTCAGCCGTCGCCGTCTGGCGCGAGGGGTCCGAACTGCACTACATGACCCCGAAGCACGAGCACCGGAAGGTATCGCTAACCCTCGTAGACCCCGATCTCACCGAGCGCCTCAACCGCGAACGCGGCGTCACTCTGCCTCAGCCGGTCCGGTAGAACTCCACGAGAAAGCCGCGGTCCCCGTCGAGGAAGTCGTAATCCGCGAGGCGGCCCCGCTGCTCCCAAAGGATCTGTTCGAACTCGAAGTTCTGGGGAGCCCCATCCCAGTCCAGGACGCGGAAGAAGATGAGCTCGATCGGCGGACGGTCCAGGTACTTATAGGCGCACGAGTGAATCTCCTCGGCCGCGCCGACCTCGATGCCGAGTTCCTCCCGCAACTCGCGGTCGAGCGCTTGGCGGGGTGTCTCACCGGCATCCACCTTGCCGCCTGGGAACTCCCATTTCAGTTCGCCCCAGTCGCCGCGCTTACGCTGGCAGATGAGCACCGTGCCATTACGTTCCAGCACGCCGGCGACCACCTGCTGCCTCATGCCAGCTCCAGCGCCTTGAAGCGTTCGATCTCCTCGATCGGTGCGTTCTCCAGACGGTCGAAACGCTGGCGCAGCCACGCCCACGGGATGTGAAAAAGCTGCACCCGCGGCGCGAACCGCGACGAGTCGTGGATGAAGCAGCTATGCGTGCACCAGCAGTTGGCCTCGGGTATGGCGTCGATCTCGCGCCGCATGGCGCCGGACTGGAGCGCGGCGCGGACGTCGTAATCGTAGTCGGCCAGGTCGCCCAGGATGCCGCGCAGCTCGCACGCGCGGAAGCGGCCGTTGTGGTCGACGACCAGCGAAGTCTGTCCGGCCGTGCAAGCCATCGGCCATTGCCGCGGGCGCTCGTAGCACTGCTCGTGGAGATCGAAGTGGAGCCGGAGGTTGCCCAGGTAGTACATTGTCGCGATGGCGCGCACCGGCGCGCTCAGGTGCGCGAACAGCTTCTTCGCGTAGAGTCGATGGAAGGGCATGAGGCGGCGGTGCAGTTCGCGGATCTTGTCCACGGTAAGCTGCTTCAGGCTCATATCGGGCGCTTCGCCGCGGACCACCTCGAAGTACTGCCCGTCCGAGTCCGTCTGTTCGGCGATGTGCAGGCCGAGCCGGACAATCTCTTCGTAGTTCTCGCGCGTAATCACGGTCACCACGTTGCGCCGCAAGCGGCGCACGCCCTTGTACCGGCGCGCGCATTCCCGCAGGGTTTCGAGCGTCCGGACGAAGTTGTTCGGCACGCCGCGAATGGCGTCGTGCGTGTTGGCCAGGCCGTCAAGCGAGAAGTTGAGATCGATCGCCGTGTCCGGCGCGTCCTTCAGGATGCGGTCGACGGCGCCGAACACTTTCTCGGCGACGATCCCGTTCGTCGGGAGGTTGATGTTTTGAACGCCGTTGTTTCGGGCGAACATCACGCAGATCTCGCCGAGCTCTTCGCGAAGCGTCGGCTCCCCGCCGGATAGCCAGAGTTTCCGGAACGGCGGCGCGGTCTCGGACAGACGGTGGATCTGGTCGAAGGTGAGGTCGTCGCGGCTGTTCAGCTTGTCGAAGTAGAAGCACGTGCGGCACAGCGAATTGCAGCGTGAGGTGACGAACAGAAACAGCGAGTTGAACTGGCGCGGGCGGACACGGTCGCGGACAATGGGAAAGTAGCTGCGCCAGTTGGACACCATTCCATTATGTACAGCGAACGTCTCCTTGATCACTTCAAGAATCCCCGCAATGTCGGCGAACTGGCGGCGCCGGCCGTTCAGGTGGAGGTGATGAATCCGGTGTGCGGCGACATACTGCGGCTGTCGGCACTGTTTGACGGCGGTCTCGTCGCCGAGGTCCGTTACAAAACGCGCGGATGTACGGCCTCGATCGCGGCGGGTTCGGCGCTCACTGAATGGATGCTGGGACGGGGAAGGGAAGAACTGGCTCGGATCACGGCGGGCGACGTCGAGCAAGCGGTGGGGGGACTAATACCAGAATCGAAGCACGCTGCCGTTCTGTGCGTGGATGCGGTGCGCGCGCTGCTGAAAACGGAGCGAGGTGGAAGCGGGTGCGCTTCCACCACATCCGGGCCGCAACAGCCTACATCTTCGGCAGTATGACAGCGTCGATCACGTGAATGACACCGTTCGACGTACCGATGTCGGCCTTAACAACGTTGGCGGCGTCGATCCGCACCTTGCCATCGTTTACACGAAGCTGGGCGTCGCTGCCCTGAACGGTTTTGACCTTCATCGTGCGAACGTCGGCGGCCATCACCTTACCCGGCAGCACGTGATAGGTGAGCACCGCGGTCAGCTTTGCCTTGTCGGCCAGCAGTGCCTCGATGGTACCCGCCGGCAGCTTGGCAAACGCCTCGTCGGTGGGCGCAAACACGGTAAACGGCCCCGGTCCCTTCAAAGTCTCAACAAGACCCGCGGCCTGAACAGCCTTTACCAGCGTGGTGAACTGGCCCGCTTCGACGGCGGTATCGACAATATCCTTTTCACCCGCTTGCAGCGAACCAAAGCCCGCGACAAGCAGAACAGCAAACAGCGTAAGCAATCGTTTCATCCTGATTTCTCCTTCGATTGAGAGTTGCCCTCTCTACACACGAATGGATGAATGCGTTTCCGCGAACGGTTTATTTACTCTTCTAATGGCGGGACGCTGCTGCCGCGCGTCCGTAGCCGCGTTCTGACGATGCGCAGATTTTCCTGAAGCTGCCGGTTCCGAATCGCCTCGTCTTCCAGCGCGCGGCGCACTTCCTGAATCTCCTCACGAAGCGCCTCCTTCGTTTCTTCCGGATCGGACTGTGGCTCCGCCGGTGGCGGAGCGGCAACCGGCCCGCCGTGGAGTTGAACATGTTCGATCACCTGGCCCCGCGGACCACCGTTGATCGTCAACGTTACGTCCAAATCCTGCGCGCCGCGAACGAACGTGACCGAGCCGCCGCGCAGTTCGGCCGGATCGAGCGAGACTTGGAGCGTCTCACCGTTCTCTTCGATTTCCAATAGACCGCCGCTTGCCTCCGCGATACTTCGCGGGTTCCACCGGATGAGTACCTCCCCCGCATCGCGCGTTTCCAAATGGAGCGCCAGCGGAACCGGCTGCTCCTGAATGGGCCACTGCCAGAGCAGCCACCCACCCGCTATCAACGCCACTGTCATGATCGCCGCCGCCAGGAGCCACCGGCTGCGAGTGCGGGCTGGCGGTGAGGAAACGGGCAAGCGTGCCGGTTCGGCCGGTTGCGGCCCCGGCCGCGGCTGAAGCTCGGCGGCAGGCTTCCTCTCTTCCGCAACGGGCGGCGGGGTGGGCTTGAAGGCCGTCGGCCGAGGCGGTTGTAGCAGTGCAAACGGATTGCGCCGGACCTCGAACTCCTCATAGCTGTACTCGGAAACGCTTCCATCCGGCTCGCGGAAAAAGAAGCCGGCTCGGACTGGCCCTTCCCGCGATGGCTGCAGTACGAGGGTAACCTGCCACGGGGCAGGGAAGAAGCCATCGTAGAGTTCGATGTCCCGCTGCGTCATCGAGAGGCGTGCTCTCGTCCGGCTGAGGAACCATCCAACCGGAGCCATGCCCTGTAGCGAATCGTCGCCGGCGAGGTCGCGAAGTTGCCGTTCCAGCCTCTCCGCGTCGCTCTGCGAGAGAATAAAAGAGGGTCCGCGCGAATGATCGCACGCTATCGGACGCCATTCGCGGATGCGGACTACGTTCCCGTCATGGTCGCCAAGGAGGATGGCTCCGATCTCTAGGCCGCCATGAGGAATGCTTTGAAATGCCTGTTCGGCTTCCAAACGGAGCTCTTCCAGGATTACGGGCGAATACTCCACCGCCACCGGGCTATTGACAGCCCGCCAGACTCCGTACTCCATTCGCGGTTCGGTGCTCAAAAAAGAGGTTGCCTCGGCGTTAAAGGAACATCTGATCTGACATGAGTGTATATAACCGCGGGCGTCTCGCGTGGTTTGGCACCGCTGTAAGGCTCGCGCTGACGTCGATCTTCGCGCACAAGCTTCGCAGCGCACTGACACTGCTCGGCATTATCATCGGTGTCGCGAGTGTTGTCCTCGTCGGCGCGGCGATTGAGGGGCTGGGCGTGTACGCCGAGGAGTCGTCCGCCAAAGCCTTCGGCACCGAATCCTTTCTTGTGGCCCAGGTTGCTTCGGTGGGAAGGCTTACCCGCACCGAGCGCGCCGAGAAACTCCGGTACAACAAGCGTATCCGCTACGATGACCTGGAATTCCTGCGCCTCGCCACCGGCGATGAGATTTACTACAGCCCCTATCGCCAGCGTTTCGACGACATCAAGCGGGGCAACCTGACCGTTGAGGGCAGCGCTGTTCTCGGCGTGTCTTCGGAGTTGGCCGAGATCCGTGACGTCGGCATCCTCGACGGCCGGTTCTTCACCCCCCAGGAAGTACGGACGCGCCAGTTCGTCGCGGTCGTCGGCCAGGAGATTGTAAGCACGCTGTTCGCCGGGACGTCGCCGCTGGATCAGACCATCAAGATTCGCGGCCTGGACTTCCGCGTCATTGGAGTTCAGGAGAAACTTGGCAATGCGGGCGGGCGTTCGCAGGACAACCAGGTCTACATTCCCTACTCGGCTTTTGTGCGCGTGTACGGGCCGGACACGTCCATGGCCTTCTTCGGACGCGGGCGCCCGGAGGCCGGACTTTCCTTCGAAGGCGCCCTTGACGTGACTCGCGCGGCCCTGCGATCGCGGTTCCGCACCCGCCCAGGCGCCGCCGACAACTTCGACACGTTGACGCCGGACTCCATCCGCTCTTTTGTGGACAGTATCCTCGGCGTCATTCAGGCTGTCGTCGTTCCCGTGACCCTCATTTCCCTCGTCGTGGGCGGCATCGTCATTATGAACATCATGCTCGTGAGCGTCACCGAGCGAACCCGCGAAATCGGCATCCGCAAGGCGGTCGGCGCGCGTCAGGGCGACATTATGTTCCAGTTCCTGATCGAAGCCGTCCTGTTGGCGATTTTCGGCGGCCTCATCGGCCTTGCCTCCGGCGCGATTTTCGCCGCGGTGCTCTCGGCCGTGCTCGAGATCAGAATTCCGGTTACGCTTCCCTACGTGGTCCTCGCAATCGCCGTTTCCAGCTTTGCCGGAATTGTCTCCGGTTGGTATCCGGCGCGCCGCGCCGCCCGGCTCGATCCCATCGCCGCGCTTCGGGCGGAGTAAAACCATGGCGTTTGCGAGCACTTCGGAAAACATCAACATGGCGCTCACCGCCGTGTGGACGCACCGCTTCCGCTCCGGGCTGACGATTCTCGGCATCGTCATCGGCATCACCACGGTTGTCACGGTCTCCAGCCTTCTCTCCGGAGTGCGCCAGGGGATTGTCGTTTTCTTCCAGGAATTTGGTCCGGATAATATTTTCCTTGCCCGATTCAGCGGCGACCCAGCCTCCGGCGGCACACCCAAGGAACAGAAGCGCCGCCCGATCCGTCCGGATTACGCTGCCTACATCGAGCAAACCTGCTTTTCCGTCGAACGCACGTCCACCTCCCTGTTTATCCCCGGCATCATTGGCGGCCGGCCGCTGGTCGCCCGCGTGCCCGGTTACGAATCCGACAACGTGAATCTTGCGGGCGTCAGCTACTCGTCGTTCCTCACACAGCCTCGCGAGTTGGCCGAAGGCCGGCAGTTCACCCCGGAAGAGGCCGCCCGCGGCGAGAAGGTGGCGCTGCTGGGCGCATTTCTTGCCGAAGCGCTGTTCCCGAACGGCTCCGCGACCGGCCGCACCTTTGCGCTCGACGGCGCCGAGTATCGTGTACTCGGCGTCTATGCCCCGGCCAAAGGCGGATTCTTCGGCGAAAACGGATTGGATCGCCAAGTGGCCATCCCGCTCCGAACCGCCCAGATGCGCTACCCGCAGATCGACAACTTCTTCATCGTGTCGCAGGCGCGCGAAGGTCTGCGCGACCAGGCCATCGAAGAGGTTCGCGCGGCCGTCCGCCGGCTGCGCCGCACGCCCACCGGCGCCGACGACGATTTCTCGCTGACGACGCCAGACCAGATCATCCAACGCTTCGATCAACTCACGGGTATGGTCCTGCTGGTGAGCATCGCCATTTCCGCACTCGGCCTACTGGTTGGCGGTATCGGGGTGATGAACATCATGCTGGTGAGCGTGACGGAGCGGACGAAAGAAATCGGGATTCGTAAGGCGATCGGCGCGCGCAAGGGCGACATTATCCTTCAGTTCCTCACCGAGGCCGTCACCCTCACGGGAATCGGCGGCGTCCTCGGCATTATTTTTGCCGTGCTCGTCACCTTGTTGATCGGCGTACTGGTGCCGTCCCTGCCGTCGCAGGTTCCGCCGCTTGCCATCGCGGCCGGGTTGGCGGTGTCGGTGGCGGTCGGCGTCTTTTTTGGGGTCTGGCCCGCCACGAAGGCGGCCCAACTGGACCCGGTTGAAGCCCTCCGCTACGAATAGGGCTACGGGGCTACGAATATCCCTTGACAACCATTTGTTTCGGTGCTAAAAAATTAGCAGATGCTAAAAAAACAGCACCACGGCGCGCATCTCTCCCGCCGCGAGCGTCAGATCATGGATCTGCTTTACCGGCATAACCGGCTCCCGGCGGCCGAGGTCCATCAGCGTCTGCCCGACCCGCCCAGCTACTCCGCCGTTCGTGCAACGTTGCGCATCCTCGAAGAAAAAGGACACATACGCCACCAGACCGACGGTACGCGCTACGTCTACTTTCCCGCGCACTCGCGGGAAAGGGCCAGCCGGTCGGCGGCTGCTCATCTGTTGGACACCTTCTTCCAGGGATCGGCCGTGCAAGCCGTCGCTGCGTTGTTGGATGTGTCGTCCTCGCGGTTGACCGACAGCGACCTCAACCGCCTGGCCGAAATCGTCGAAACCGCCCGCAAGGAGGGTAAGTAATTATGCCGTCCCTATTCGCCGCGCTGATCATCAAGGCCACGCTGTTGATCGCGGTGGCTTTTCTGCTTCAACTGTTTCTCCGCCGCGCACCGGCCGCCGTGCGTCACTTTGCCTGGACAGCCATGCTTGCCTCGATGTTATTGCTTCCCGTGCTCGAATGGTACGCGCCGGCCGTGCCGGTCGAGGCCGTCTGGCTTGCCGCCGCCGGAACACAATCGTTCCTGGCCGCTGCCACGGCGGCGCCGGACGCTTCACCCATCCCGTTTGATCCAATCCGGCTGGCGGGCTGGATCTGGCTCGGTGGGTTCGGCCTGCTCTTGCTTCACTTCGGCGCCGGTGCGGCATGGATCGGCCGACTGCGGGCTACCGGTACGCCGGCCCGCGATCACCGCACCCTCGACCTCCGGGCGGAGGCCGAATCCCTGCACGGTATCCGCTCCCCTGTGCCGGTCTGCTGGTCCCCGCGTGTCGACATTCCACTGACCGCGGGCCTTTTCCGGCCCTTCATCCTGCTGCCGGAAGCAGCCCAAAGCTGGAGCGCCGACCGGCTTCGACTGGTCCTGCTTCACGAGATCGCTCACATCGCCCGGCGCGACTGCCTGGCCCAGTTTGTCATCCGCTTGGTCCGCTGTCTGTATTGGTTCCATCCACTGGTGTGGGTTGCCGTGAGACGCCACGATCTCGAACGGGAACGCGCCTGCGACGACCGGGTTCTTGCCCATGTCGAGCGGCCCAGCGACTACGCACGCCATCTGGTCGATATCGCCCGCGGCGCCCGCCGAGTCGCTTGGCCGGCGGCTGGAGTGGCGATGGCGGCTACGTCCCAACTGGAGAGCCGCCTTCACGCGTTGCTCGTGGACAGACGCCGGGGTCCGCTGACCCGAGCTGGCCGCGCGGCCGTCCTGCTTGTGGCGGCCATGGCGGTGTTGCCGCTCGGGTTCCTGCGGGCGCAAGACCCGCCGGGCACGGTGTCAGGCACCGTTCACGACCCGTCTCTCGCCGTTGTGCCTGGTGCGACCGTGGAACTCGCGGACCCTGGTGGTGAGAACCGGCGCGCGACCACGAGCGAGCCCGATGGGGAGTTTCGATTTCACGGCGTGCCCGCCGGCCGCTACCGCCTCTTTGTGAGCAAGCCGGGCTTTCGCTATTATGTCTCGCCGATATTGGTTTTGAACGGGGACCGCTCCCACCGGGGCCGGGTCGTGCTGGATCTCGGCGGAGTTTTCGAGGAGATGGAGGTCCGGTCGGCCGGCCGTCCGGTGGCGCGGATGGAACCGCGCCGCGTCCGCGTTGGCGGGCAGGTCGAGCCCCCGCGGATCGTCCGCAAAGCAAATCCGCGGTATCCCGAAGCCGCGAAGGCGGAGGGGATCGAGGGCGACGTTGTACTGCGCGCCGTGATCCTCATGAGCGGCGAGCTTGGAAGCGTAACCGTCGTGGAATCTCCGGCGCCGGTCCTTTCGGAGGGCGCGATTGACGCGGTAAAAAAGTGGCAGTTCCAACCCGGGCTCCTGAATGGTCAGCCAGTCGAACTGTCGACGCAGATCACCATCAAGTTCCGGCTTGGCGAGTAACGGTTCTATCAGCGGCCGGCGCAGTCCTCAAACTCAATGGCGGGTCAGTCGAAGAATACCGGCCATGAGGACGCCGAGTCCCAATGCCCCTACCAGGAAGAGACGCGTTTCGGGAACTCCGACCAAGAGGACCACCAGCACTCCGATCGCGAAGATCACGCCCGGTCCACCCTTGACCGGAATCCGATCGATCCGGATCCCAGGATGAAGTTTCATTCAGTTCCTCCGTTGCCTAAAGTGTACACCGAGAAACAGGGGCACGCGGTGCGCCGTGCGGATCGATCGGGCATCTGGCGGAACATTTTTAATCCGTCCTGTTTCAAATCTAATTGTTTTGCCTTAGCCCGACGATATAATGTTGACAAGGGATTGGTTGCCCTTGCGGCCTTGGCCGGTGCTGGCTAAGGTGAACCTACTGTCGGAGGTGCGCATGCGAAATAACGGGGACGGGGAGTTCGAGGTCGTTCTGGGCAACAAGCAGTTGCTGAGCGTCTTCTTCATCGTCGTGGTCCTCCTCGGCGTCTTCTTCACGATGGGCTATGTGGTGGGCCGCAAGTCCTCGGGTGACGCCGCGGCGCAACTCGTCGCCGAGCGCGGTTCCACTGCGGATCCGGCTTCAGTAAGTGCCGCTGTCAATCCTCCGGCTGAGTCGCGAACCTTAGCGGAGCCGTCGGGCCGCGAGGAACCGCCGGATCCTGGTGCGGACACCGGCGACCGGCCCTCGCCGATGCCGTCAGCCTCGTCCGAAACTGCGGCGCCGCCAGTTTCGGCTGAGCGCTTCCGGCCGCCCCAGCCCGGGGAAACGTATCTGCAGGCCGCCGCCACGAAGCGGTCCGAAGCCGAATTGATGGCTGAGGTCCTGGCGAAGAAGGGCTTCCAGACCACGATCATGCCGGCGCCGAACACCGAGTGGTATCGCGTCCTGGTGGGTCCGCTGCCAGACGCCGTTACTTTGGACAAGACCCGCACGCAACTCAAGGAGATCGGCATCGAGGCCATCCTGCGCAAGCTGTAAAATCTAGGATTGGATCGTCTCATCCGTATCGAAAACTCGCTGCCGCCGGCTGGTCGCGCCGGTCGCGGCCGTCTCCCGGAATGGCTTCGCAAGCCTGAAACCCACTTCGAGTCGGTTACGGTGCTTAAGCGTGAGTTGCGCCACCTCCGGCTCCACACGGTCTGCGAGTCGGCCCGCTGCCCGAACCTCCACGAGTGTTTTCATCGAGGCCAAGCAACATTCATGATCCTTGGCAATCTTTGCACCCGCGGTTGCGGATTTTGCTCGGTTCCCAAAGGATCGCCTGATAAGCACGAGTTCGAACTGGATTCAGGCGAGCCCGCCAACGTTGCACGCATGGCCGCCGAAATGCGCCTCCGCTATGTTGTCATCACCAGTGTGAATCGTGACGACCTGCCAGACGGCGGCTCCCACCATTTCGCCGAAACAGTCCGCCAAGTCCGACTCGCACTCCCCGAAGCCCGCATTGAAGTTCTCACCCCGGATTTCGAGGGGAATCTCGACGCCGTCGCGTGCGTCCTCGACGCAGGACCCGATGTCTTCAACCACAACATGGAGACCGTCCGCCGCCTCTACCGGCGCGTCCGCCCGCAGGCCCGCTACGACCAGTCCCTTGCGGTGCTCCGTTTCGCGAAGAGATACGCACCGCAAGTTCTGACGAAATCCGGCTTGATGGCCGGTCTGGGCGAGACCCGGGAGGAGGTGAACGAACTTCTCCGCGATCTTCGCGCGCATGGCGAAACCGACGTGGCCACCATCGGGCAGTACCTCCAGCCCACCCGGCGCAACCTGCCTGTCGCCGCTTACATTACGCCCGCGCAGTTCGACGCCTGGCGCGACTACGGCCTGACGCTTGGTTACCGGATGGTGTTCAGCGGTCCCTTCGTGCGCAGTTCCTACATGGCGGACCACGTGAACGACGAGGCTGCCGCGGCGTGCTGAATCCCGCCCTCGCCATTGTCTCGGCGGTGCTGCTGATCCTCCTCTATCCGAACTTCAATATTTCGTGGCTGGCACCCGTCGCGCTCACTCCGCTTCTGTTCGCCGTGGCCCGTGAGCGCCGCCCCCTTCGCCGGTTTCTCTGCGCCGAAGCCGCCGGATTCCTGTATTGGTTCGGTGTCTGCTATTGGATCCAGTTCGTGTTGGAAGAACACGGCGGCATGGGTTTGGTGGGCAGTTGGGCGTGCTTTCTCCTCTTCTGCCTCGCCAAGGCGGTCCACTTCGGCGTCTTCGGAGTTCTCGCCGGCCCGCTCATGACCCGCTGGTACGCCGTACCAGCCGTAGCGGCCTTGTGGACCGGGATCGAGCGTACCCACGGGCCACTGGGCTTTGCCTGGCTCGCCCTAGGCAATGCCGGCGCCGACATGGGGGTTCCCATGCGGTCGGCCCCCATGCTTGGCGTCTACGGGCTCTCTTTCGTCTTCGCGATGATGGCTGCCTCGGTCGCGCTGGTGGTGCTTCGCCGCCCGCGCCGCCACCTCGCGTGGCTCATTGTTTTGCCGCTGCTTTACCTTTTGCCGCAGCTGCCGCGGGTGGAGACAGGCCAGCTTTCCGCCGTCGCACTCCAACCCAACCTCCCCATGGACCACCCCTGGACGGCGCCGGAAAAGGACGCCCTGATCGGCCGCCTGAGCCTTCGCACGCTACGGTCGGCCATGGATCGGGAAGAGCCGCCACCCGCCCTGATCCTGTGGCCCGAGTCGCCCGGCCCTTTCTACTATTCGCGCGATTCCCGGTTCCGGCTCCAGGCGGAATACATCGCCCGCACCGCGCAAGCGCCTTTCCTCTTTGGAACCGTCGATGACGCGCCGGAGGGAAAGATACTCAACTCCGCCCAGCTTTTGGGCGCCGACGGCGCTCCGCTGTCCCGCTACGACAAAATGTACCTTGTTCCCTTCGGTGAGTTCGTTCCGCCGCTGTTTGGTTTCGTCAACCGCATCACGAAAGAAGCCGGCGACTTCGCGCCCGGCGAACGGATCGTCGTCACGCAGGCCGATGGCTTCTCGATCGGCTCGTTCATCTGTTACGAATCGGCGTTTCCTCACCTGGTCCGCCAGTTCCCGAAAGAAGGCGCAACCGTACTCGTCAACCTGACCAACGACGGCTACTTCGGGCGTTCCGCTGCCCGGCTTCAGCACCTCCAGCTTGCTCGAATGCGCGCCGCCGAGAATCGCCGGTGGGTGCTCCGTCCCACCAACGATGGCTTTACCGTCGCCATCGACCCGGCCGGCCGCGTCCGCGAATCGCTTGTTCCACACCGCGAACTCGCCGGCCGCTTACGGTTCTCCTCCATCGAGGAAACCACGCCGTATAGCCGTTACGGCGACTGGTTTGCCTGGCTCTGTCTCGCCGCCGGTCTTGCCGCCTGTATCGAAGCCTGGTGGCCGCGCTACCGTCCCGTTACCCGATGAATATAAACTTCCGGCTATGGCCAAATATCTCGTCCTTCCGCTGCTGGGGCTGGCAACCGCTGTGATGGCCCAGAATGTCCGCACCGAACGCTTTCACGGCCGGCAGGCGTGGGTGCTTGAAAACGATCAGATTCGTGTCGGCGTTCTGCGCGGCGGTGGCCACATCGCCGAGGTCCGCTTCCGGTCAGGTGGCGAGCGCCGCACGGTCAACCCGATGCGCGTACCGCACTATCAGACTATCGAGCCCTACGAGTACGATCCCGCGCGTCACGATGCGTTATACGGGAGCAACAGCCATCGTTGGCTCTCCAGCGGCTACATGGGGCACCTTTTATGTTTTCCGGTGTTTGGGCCGCCGTCGTCGCCGGAGGAGGTTCGGAACGGCCTCGGCAATCATGGGGAAGCGCCGATCGTCGAGTGGAAGCCCGTGGGCAGCGACGCGCCGGCTTCCTCTCGCGAAACCGTCTTTCGATACGGCGCCGACCTCCGGCAAACGCTTTACCGCGTGGACCGTACGCTCACCTTGCGCCATGGCGAGCCGGTCCTGCTAGTCGAAGAGTGGGTGGAGAGTCTGGTTCCGTTTGATCGGCCTGTGAACTGGATGCAGCATGCCACCTTCGGGCCGCCGTTTATCGCGGCGGGGAAGAGCTATCTCGACTTGAGCGGGACGGCCGGGCAGGTCAGCCAGGGCGCGGCGGCGACGAACTCACTGCGGCCAGGCGCGGAGTTTCGCTGGCCGGAGGGAACTGGGCGAGAAGGGAGTACGGTCAGCCTGCGGCCATTTCAACCCGCGCCGAATGCTGGGACGTATTTTGCCGTGCTGATGGACCGTCAGCAGCCGCTCAGCTTCTTCACAATGTACAACCCGGAATTTGGCGTGCTAATTGGCTACCTGTTCCGGACCGATGAGAGCCCCTGGGTCGGGGACTTCCAGGAGAACCAGCGCATCCAGGACAAGCCGTGGGATGGCAAGACGATCACCCGCGGCATTGAGTTCGGGACCACGCCGTTCGCGGAAGGACTGCGCCGCAGCGTGGAACGGGCATCGCTGTTCGGCGTGCCCACCTACCGCTGGATCGCAGGCCGCGAGCGGGCGAAGATGACCTACGCGATTTTCCTCGCCGATATTCCGGCTGGTTTCGCCGGGGTCGCCGGCGTGGCGCTGGAAGGGGACGCGATAGAGATCCAGGAACAAGGCACGTCGCGGCGAATCA
>CAYPUQ010000100.1:0-7434 GCA_964413655.1 uncultured Solibacteraceae bacterium
GCCTGCATTCAAGCCTCGCGGCGCCTCCTCGATCTGCGGGCACTGTCTCTCGCCTCGGCCGCCGCCGCCAAGTAGTTCGATCAGCTCCTGGTGGGGCAAGCGTCCAGCTTGCAAGCCGGCCTTCTGGCCGACTTTGGCACTGTCGCCAAGTGATTCCGTCCATTGCGGACCCGAAGCCGTTCCACCCCACCCACCGGCGAGTTGACGATGGAACAACGCAAGTTCGCCCAGGGGGCTGCCGCTTGAAGGCATTGACGCCAGTTTCAAAGTGGATTTCGTGAAAGCACTGTAGGGCAGCGCCTGGAGAGCAATGCGGACAACGCCCAAAAATTGGAGGACGTGCGGATCTACGAAAGCGTTCGCGTAGCCGTGGCGCGAAACTTCCGTACCGAGTACGAAATGATGATCCAAGGTGTCGAAATGTGAGCCAAACTCAGGAAATTTCGTGCGAACCGGTCAATTGCAGAAAATTTTCGGCCGCGGCTACGCCGCGGTATCCTCACGAAGACCGGCCCGTATCAGGGAATGGAAAGGAAAAAGGGAAAAAGGATCAAGGGATATTTAATTCCCGGACACAACGGAACCCGATGAGGTCGTTGCGCCTCTCGGGCTCATCGTTGATCCGGTTCGCGGCGCGCAGGTTCCTCTCGCTGCTGCTGAAGGAACCGCCGCGCAACACCCGCTCTTTCTTCCGCTCGTCAACCCAGTCGGCCACCCACTCCCAGACATTACCCGCCATATCCTGCAATCCTTCCGGAGTCGCTCCCTTCGGATACAGCCCCACCGGTGTTGGCCGGCCAGGTCCCGCACCGCGGTAGTTCGCCCGCGACTCGTCCGGCACTTGGTTCCCCCACGGATACTTCCTCGCCTCCTTGCCCCTCGCCGCAAACCCCCACTCGGCTTCGCTTGGCAGCCGGCAGCCCGCCCAGGCGCTGTACGCCGCCGCCTCGTACCAACTGACTCCCACCACCGGCCGGTTCAGGCACTCCAGCTGCCCCTCCCAACCCTCCGGCTCCTTCCCGATCCCGAATCCGCCCGCTCCCCAGTAAGCCTCGTTCTCGTATCCGCCCGCCTCGACGAACCTTCGGTACTCCTGCACCGTAACCGGATAGCGGCCGATTTCGAAGTTCCCGATCCGCACCCAGTTCTCGCGCTCCAACCGCGGGTCGCCCGCCTGCCCCAACGCCTCTGCCGCCTCCAACCGAATCCGGAGATCGATCTCAGACGCCTTCTCCGAATCGAAAATCTCCACTACCGAAGCGAGCGTCTCGGAGTACCGGGGATCGGCCGGCTGGTAGTCGAACGGTCTGAGGTCGCGCACTATCGCTCCGATCAACCCCACGCACCGCGCCCGCTCGGCCAGTGGCGCGCTGGAACCAAGGTGGTCCAGCACCGCCTTCACCAGCACGTCCACCTTGTCCGGACCCTGTTTGACGCGCAACACGCCGGCAAGCAGCAGCGCCACCTCGCGCCACTCCTGCTGGTAGATCCGGCCGCCGTCGAGCAATAGCACTGCTTGGTCGCCTTCGGGCAATCCGGCGATCGCCCGCGCCGCCAGGTGCTCCTGAAACGTCAGATGCCAGAAGCGGACGTCCGTATCGCGGCTCACAATAATGCCGCTGTCGGCCTCTTCCTGGGTCAGGAAGTCCAGCGCCCGCTGCCGCTGCTGGTCCCTTGGAAGCTCCGTGAAGCGCCCGGCCAGGATGTCCGCCGCGGCGCCCTTCGACACCTGCACCTTTCGCCCGCCGTCGCCGCTTTGCATCGCCAGCCCCAGGTGCTGAAGCAGCAGCAGAAAACGCTCCCACGACTCGCGCCCGGGTTTGATTTCCCGCGACCGCGCCAGCCACACCAGGACCGACTCGTACAACTCGGCCCGTTGCTGGGGCAGCCGCCGGTCGTTCCAGTGCAGCACCGCGAGCGCGGTAAGCATCACCGGATTGCTGGCCATGCCGCGAATCGCGGTGCTCATCCGCAGTGCGGCTTCCAACTCCTTGAGATGGCGTTCCGCCTCGCCTGGGCTGTCCGGATAGAGACACCGGCACCAGTGCTGGAGGAACTGGTGAATGGCCTCGGGTTGCAGCGGCTCGATCCGTGCGTGCTCGAAGTCCCTCAGCGTGCTGAGTCCCGAATACGCGGCAGGCCGCGTGGTGATAATGAACTGGCAATCCGTCCAGGCCTGCGTTGCCTGCTCTAACAGTCGCGCCATGTCTTCCCGCGCCGCCTGGTCCGGCGCTTCGTCCAGTCCGTCAAGCGGCACCATCGCCTCGCCGCTCGCCAGCCGGTCGCGGAAGAAGTCCTCGTCGAGGTCCCAGTTGAGGTCGTGGGCGCGCGCGGCCAGGTAATGCGGAATCCATCGCGGCGCAGTCCGGTCGGCGGGTCCATTGTTTCCCGCGCGAATGTGCCGGGCGAAACCGTCGATGCGGATGAAGACCGGAAAAGGTGGCCGTGCGGCGGCTTCCCGGAACCAAGCAAGCATACGGTACAGCGGTCCGGTCCGCTCGCTCCTGACGTCCGATGCCCCGGCTCCCACCTGCGGCGCCTTCAGCCGTCCTTCCGCCAACTCGAAGGCCAGCCGGCGCAGAAAAGTGGTCTTCCCAGCTCCGGGATCGCCCACGATCACCAGCCGCCTGTGGCGCAACGCGGTATCGAGGTCCACCACCCGGCGTTCGGGTTCCCGGTGAAGCCCTCGCTCGTCATCCCCCTCTTCGAGATGCCCGGCGCCCGCCGCGGTTGTGAGCGGAATATAAAGGTCCCGAATGGGGAAGTTGTGCGCTTTGTCGCTGCCCACTTGGAGACCCCGAATGTCGATCGTCGCGGTCTGTTCGCGCAGCCACAACAGGTACTTGTACGGATCGCCAGGGCGCTTCCGGCCGAGGTTGCACTTGTCGGGTGGCGCAGGCACCACGCATGGAGCGCCGCCGCGACCAGGCCGCCTAACTCGTCGCAGTTCTTGAACGTCTTGCGAACCGCCCGGCCGTCCAGCCAGCGCTTGAATTCGGCCAGCCGCGCGGTACTCCTGTTCACTTCCGCGAACAGTTCCGGCGTCGCCTCGCCTTTCTCGATCGCCGCGCTGATGCGGTACGACTCCTTCCGCTCAACCGGCCACTGAGCGTCTTTGTCGGCGAGAAACGCCAGCACTTCCGTGCCGTCCTCGGCCGCACGCTCGCATTCCAGCCAGGTGACGCTCTTGTCCTCGCCCGGCCGCTGATCGGGTGGCGCCCAGCCGTAGCGATGCGCCACGATGACGACCACCACGTCGGCTCGCGAAACCAACTCCAGACATTTCATTTGTGAAGCGGCGGCTTATCGCCGCTGGCGGTGAAGTATTCCATCGCCAGTGGGTCAAACCCCATCGACTGCACCGCCCCAATGGCTGCCGCGCGGCACTCCTTCAGGTCCTCCGACGTCGAGGAGAGGAAAACCACCGGCTTCCGGTTCGTGTCACTCATTTCGTTCCGCCCGCGCTACCGCGCGGATAGCCATTATCTTTGCGGACCGTCAAAGTGCGCAAGTGGCCGCCGCCCGCTTCGCGGGCGAAATAGAGTCCGCTGACGCCTCATAAATTCCTGACGGCGGCCGCCACTCCTCAGCCGGCCAGCGGGTGTAGCGCTTGGCGCGGACGGAATCCTCAGTTGCTTTGGAGTAGCGTCTCGATGAACTCGCGTACTCCTACCACCCATGTCGTTTTCCACTGCCCTGGGAAGTGACGCCGGTTGCCGGTGACCAAATAGCCCGCACCGGCGGCTTCCGCGCCTTCGAGGAACATATTGTCATCGGGGTCCAGGGCTGCGGTCACCATTTTCCTGGGAGCCACCAGCAAGCAGGCGGCGATGAGCTTGTCGAGTCCCTTGCGCTTGGCATCGTCCTGAATCCCTTTGAGCATCTGGGGGGCGAACGTCTTCACGAAATCTCCCACGCTCGAAATAAGTGCAGTGGGCTCGCCGTTGCGCTCCACGAGGAAACGCTCATTTGTGGTCAACGGCGCGGTCCTGGCCGAGTTGCCCCGATTGCGGAGGCCATTGAGCAGAAACCGGCCGTCGTTGATGCCGGCCAGCAATTCCTTGCCGTCGCCCCACGGGCGAAGACCTCGTTAGTCCCCTTCGCCAGGAAATCGTCGATCATCCCGACCTGCCTACCGACTTCGACTATCAACTCACCGATCAAGGGCTCAAAAAGCCGCGGCTGCTTGAAACTCCCAGAGGCTAGAGTCAAGAGCCGCGCAAATGCTTGTTGAAGAAGTCGAGCGTCCGCCTCCAGGCCAAGTGGGCCGCCGCTTCGTCGTAGCGCGGTGTCGTGTCGTTGTGGAAGGCGTGATTTGCACCTTCGTAGAAATGCGCCGTGTGGACAGCATTGTTAGCCTTGAGCGCCTCTTCAAAGGCAGGCCAGCCGGCGTTGATCCGGGTGTCGAGCGAGGCGTAGTGCAGTAGGAGTGGAGCCTTGATCCGGGGCACGTCTTCCACCCTCGCTTGGCTGCCGTAAAACGGAACCGCCGCCGAAAGATCCGGACCAAGGCGCGCGGCAAGCATGTTCGCGATGCCTCCCCCAAAGCAGAAGCCAACGACGCCGATCTTGCCGGTGCACTCCGGCCGGGCCTTGAGCCAGTGCGCGGACGCGACGAAGTCCTCGCTCATCTTGCCGCGGTCTACCTGGCGGAACAATTCGCCGCCTTTCTCGTTATCGCCAGGATATCCCCCGACGCTGGTGAGTCCGTCTGGAGCAAACGCGAGGAAGTTTTCGGTGCCGAGACGGCGCGCCACGTCCTCGATATAGGGAGTCAGGCCGCGGTTCTCATGGATCACGAGGACGCCGGGCGACTTTCCGGACGTGGAGGGCTGGACCAGGTAGCCCCGGATGGAGCCGTTGCCCGCGGGGCTGGGGACGGTGGCGTGGCTGGTTCGGATTCGAGGATCGTCCTTGGCGATCTGCTCGGCCCAGGCGAAGTTCGGGCGGAGGCTCTCCCAGATGGCGGTGGCGGTCAGTCCACCCGTAGCGAACCTCTTCGCGCCGTCGAGGAAGGACCGGCGGTCGATTTCGCCGTGCGCGTAGCGATTGAAGAGGTCCAGCAGCTCTTGCGGAAAATCGGATGCCTGCTTGCGTTCCATGGGGAGGCTGTTGAGTGAGGATAGCACTATTGCCCACCAATTCGGCGCGGCGCGCCAAGTATCATGGATCTTCATCATGTTCAGGGCACTGATTTGTCTTGCGTTGGCGGGCGCCGCCGCGGCGGGGATGGAGAGAGAAAAGGTCTTCGGACCTGAAACGTCGACGGGGCGGTATAAGCATCCCGCGGCGATTACCGAGCTTGCCGATGGCGATCTCTACCTGGCCTACTATGGCGGCGATGGCGAATATGCGCCGAACACGGCGGTCTACGGTGCGCGCAAGGAGAAGGCAACGGGCAAATGGACCGCGCCGATGATGGTCGCGCAGGACCCGTTCCACTCGGCCGGCAATCCGGTCGTTTGGCAGGCGCCAGATGGCGTTGTTTGGCTGTGGTACGTAGTGCGGCCGGGCGAGACCTGGTCCACGTCGCGCATCGCGGCGAAGATCTCGCGCGATGGCGCGCGTTCGTGGTCCGACGCAGGCGTGATCACGTGGGAGGAGGGCACGATGGTACGGGGGAAACCGATCCTGCTACGCGACGGAGACTATCTGCTCCCCATCTACCGTGAGACGGGGAACGACACCGAGTTCGTCGGCCCCGACACCGTCTCGCTGTTCCTGCGCTACAACCCGAAGACGAGGCAATGGAGCGAATCCACACGCATCACGTCGCGATACGGAAACTTGCAGCCGTCTCCGGCCCAACTCGACGAGAAGCGCGTGATCGCGCTCTGCCGCAGGGGCGGCGGTTACGGGCCGATGGAGGATGGCTTCATCGTGCGCTCGGAATCCAACGACGGCGGCCGTACCTGGAGCCCCGGCGTCGATACCGAGTTCCCGAACCCGAACGCCGCGGTGGAGTTGCTCGGACTGCGGTCCGGCACGCTGCTGCTGTTCTACAACGACAGCAAGTCGTCGCGGACGCCGCTGACCGTCGCGGTGTCGCGCGACGGCGGCAATACCTGGCCGGCAAAACGACCCATCGCCGAGGGCAAGAACTCGTACGCCTACCCGTACGCCATTCAAACCAGCGACGGCAAGATTCACCTGATCTACACGTCCGACTCGCGGAGCGTGGTGAACCACGTGGTCCTTACGGAAGAGGATTTGCCGCGTCCGTAGACGCCGTACACGCTTCGAGCGCGAACCGCAGCACGTCGCGCGTCTTGAGCGGATCGATCAGCGCATCGACGTGGCCGCGCGCGGCGGCGAAGTGCGCGTCAAGCCACTGTTCATAGTTCGTACGCGTTTGTTCCACGCGGGCGAGCAGTTCATCCGGAGGCGCCACGCCCTGCTCCTTGTACTTGTCCAGTTCCGGTCCGTGCACGGCTTGCACCGCCGAGTCGCCCTCCATGACGCCGATGCGCGCGGTGGGCCAGCCGAACGCGAAGTTGGGATCGAAGCCCTGCCCGGCCATGGCGTAATAGCCCGCGCCACTGGCGTGATTGACGGTGAGCACGAGACGGGGCACCGTTGCGCACGACATGGTCTCCACCATCTCCGCGCCGGCGCGAATGATACCCTCCTGCTCAGCCTCGACGCCCACCATGAAGCCCGAGACGTCCTGCACGTACACGAGCGGTACTCGATGCCGTTCGCAGGTCTCGACGAAGTAGGCCACCTTGCGTGCCGACTCGGTGTAGACGATGCCGCCGATGCGCGACCGTCCCCGCCCTTTCAGGAAGCCGCGCCGGTTCGCAATGACACCAATCGCATAGCCGCCGAGCCGCGCGTTGGCGCACAGCATCTCGGGTGCGTGCTCGGGTTGGAACTCGATGTAATCGGTTGCGTCGACCAGGCACGCGATCAGCTCCTCGGCGTCGTAGGGCAGGCGGTGATCGGCCGGCAGGAGATCGTAGAGCCCCTCCGCGGGCTTTGCGGGCAGCGCCGGTTCGGCGAGGTTCGAGGGCGTGACAGGGCGCGGCAGTTCGCGGAACCGTTCGCGAATCCGGTCGAGGCATTCTTCGTCGTTGGCGGCGAGGTAATGCGCGACGCCGCTCACGGCGGTGTGCATGCGCGCCCCGCCGAGTTCTTCCGGATCCACCACCTGGCCGGTCGCGCCCTTCACCAGGTTCGCGCCGCCGAGGCCCATGAAGCTGGTCTTGTCAACCATGAAGATCACGTCGCTCAAGGCGGGCAGGTAGGCGCCACCGGCGATGCACGGTCCCATGACGGCGGCGATCTGCGGGATGCGGAGGCGGCGGCGCATGAGCGAGTTGTAGTAAAAGATGCGGCCGGCACCGTACTGGCCGGGGAAGATGCCGTCCTGCAACGGAAGGTTGACGCCGGCCGAGTCGACCAGGTAGACGATCGGCAGACGATTGCGCATGG
>CAYPUQ010000100.1:7534-15975 GCA_964413655.1 uncultured Solibacteraceae bacterium
AGGTTGACGCCGGCCGAGTCGACCAGGTAGACGATCGGCAGACGATTGCGCATGGCGATTTCCTGGGCGCGGAGAATCTTGTGGATCGTCTCCGGCCACCACGCGCCGGCCTTCACAGTCGCGTCGTTGGCGACCACGACGGCCGGGCGTCCTTCGATGCGGCCGACACCGGTGACCACGCCGGCGCCGGGCGCCTGTCCGTCGTATTTGTCATACGCTACCAGCAGTCCGATTTCGAGGAAGTAGCTGCCGGTATCGGTGAGACGGGCGATGCGCTCGCGCGCCGTCAGCTTGCCCGCTTTGTGCTGCTTCTCGACGCGCGCGGGACCGCCGCCTTGGCGCAGTTTGTCTTCGAGAGTGTGCAAGCGGTCGACGAGGTGGCGCATCCGGGCCGTCGGCGAATTGGGATCGGCGTTCACTGGAATTCAGTATAAACAGGCTGGACAGGCCTCCCTGCCGCCGCCCCGCGTCTCTCTCCCGTCGGTTTGCGCCGCGCCCTATTGGTGGTATATAGTAACGCCGTCTGGGAACGAGACGGACTAGCGTCCGATTCGTGAAGGATCAGATGTTAGTGGGGGTAAAGAATTATGCGACTGGGAATCTGCGTACTCGCGTGCGCCATGGGCGCCGCACTTCTCTATGGACAGGGCAACACAGGAAACATCCTTGGAACGGTGACGGATCCAAGCGGCGCCGTAGTGCCCGGAACGAAGGTCGTGTTGACGAATAGCCGGACGGGAGTCTCGGTGGAGACGGCCTCCGACAACGGCGGAAACTATCTCTTCAACTTCCTCGCGCCCGGAGCTTACCGGGTGGAGGCCGAGGTTGCCGGCTTCAAGAAATTCAGCCGCGAGAACATTCTGCTGGAGACGGGCCGCCAGCTTCGCATCGACGTCCCCCTGGAAACCGGAGCCGTGACCGAGACGGTGAACGTGGCGGCACAAACGCCGCTGCTGGAGACGGAGACAGGGACCTTGTCGGCGACCATTGAGAATCGACAGGTGATCAGCCTGCCGACGATCGGCCGGAATCCGCAGGATTTCCGGCTACTGGTCCCCGGCGTGGTGATACGCGGCGGCAACGCGGTGACGCAGGGCGGCCTGGTGCGAAAGGATCCCTACTATATCGACGGCGCACACTCGTCGAATCACGTGTGGTCGGGCAACCCGGTGAACCCGAATCCCGACGTGATCCAGGAATTCAAGGTTGTAACGAACTCGTTTTCGGCCGAGTTCGGCGAAACTTCGGGCGCCGTGATGCAGGCGACCACGAAGTCGGGCACCAACGAGATCCACGGAAGCCTGTTTGAGTTCCTGCAGAACGACAAGCTGAATGCAGGCAACTTTTTCACGCACACGCGGCCCATTCTGCGGCGGAACCAGTATGGCGGGACGATTGGCGGCCCCATTGTCAGAAACAAGACATTCTTCTTCGGCGACGTGCAGGTAACCACACAGCGCGGCACATCCGCGTTCAACAACCTGACTGTCCCGACGCAGGCGTTCAAGGATGGAGATTTTTCCACCCTGACCAACGCGGCGGGCGTGCCAGTGGCCATCTTCGACCCGGCGACCACGGGCCTTACTGGCGGGAATCAGCGATCACCTTTCCCGGGCAACATCATTCCCGCCGCGAGGATCAGTCCGGCCGCGCGGAATGTGCAGGCGCTCTATCCACTACCCCAGGTGAATACGAACTTCGCCAACTACACCAACTTCGGTTCGGTGAAGAATGATGCGTGGGAATACGACGCCAAGGTGGACCATCACTTCTCCGACAGCGACAAGATCTTCGTTCGCTACTCGGGCCGCAAGACGGACTCCTCACCAGCCACGGCGTTTCCCGATCCGAGGGCCGGCGGACGCAATCCCGGCCAGCTTGGCTTCGGCCAGTCCGTGAACCACAGCCGACAGGTTGTGTTGAATCATGTGCGGATCTTCAATCCCCGGATTACCAACGACCTGCACGTTGGTTGGTTCCAGACGTATCCGAAGCGCACCGTCGCGGGCTTTGGCGAGGTATCGACGAACTCTTTGGGAATCTTCGGTCTGCCGAACGGGGACGACCCGTTAGGCACGCCCGATTTTCAGTTCACGAACTACGCGCCGCTTGGCTCCTCCGGCGATACGCTGTTCTTCGAATTGCAGGACAGCAAGTCGCTGGTGAACGTAACCTCCGCGGTTCTCGGAAGGCACAATCTGCGATTCGGCGGCGAGGCGCGGCTGATCCGGACGGACAATCTCCAGCCGAACCCTGGCACCACGCGGTGGGATTTCCAACCGATTTATACGAACCAGATCGGCGTGGCGAACACGGGATGGGACTATGCCAGCTTCCTGTTGGGCATGCCGCGCAATTTCACGTATCGCATATTTCCGGGCTTCTTCAAGTCGCGGTCGGCGGTCTATGCGCTGTTCGTCCAGGACGATATTCGGGTGAACCGAAAGCTCACTGTGAATCTCGGCCTGCGCTGGGACGCGCCGCTGTACTACCACGAGGCTGAGGACCGGTCGGGCGTCTTCGACCTGGATCGCGGCCAATACCAGCAGTTTGGCCAGGACGGGTTCCGGCGCACTCCTTGGAAGAACGACTGGAACAACTTCGGTCCCCGCTTCGGCTTCGCTTACAATGCCTTCGACAAAACGGTGATCCGCGGCGGATTTGGTCTGTTTTTTGTGGGAACGATGTCGAGCGGGGCGTTCGGGTTCATGCCATCGGACCCCATCTTCGCCGACGCCGACGCGGGACGTTACAACACAATCGATCAGATCACTCCGCGCACGTCGCTCGATCAGATTCCTTACGAACCGGTGGACAAGCTGGGGCGGAACGCGCTGTCGGTGAGTGTGTTTCCGGACGATAATCCGATGTCCTACTTCTCGCAGTGGAACTTCAACATCCAGCAGCAGATGGGCGGGTTCATGTTCGAGGCCGGTTACGCCGGAAGCAAAGGAACACATCTGCACTACGGGAACTACAACGCCAACGCGATTCCCGTGGATATGGCGCCGTTGGCGCAAGGCCGGCGCATCGCGCCGTTCGTGCGGTATCCGCAGTATCCGAATGGTGTGAACATTGCGACGTGGATCGGGTCATCGAGCTACCATTCTCTACAGATTAAGTCGGAACGGCGTTTCTCGGGCGGGCTCAGCTACATCGGCGCGTTCACGTTTTCGAAGCTGATTAACGTCGGCGAGAACGGGTATCGCGATCCGCTGAATAATCGCGATCTGGACCGCGGAATAGCGCCCGACAGCGCGCCGTACCGGTTCACCTTCGCGCCGGTGTACGAACTGCCGTTCGGGCGTAGCCGCTTCTTTAGCATCCAGAACCGGGCCCTCGATCTCATCGCGGGAGGATGGGAAGTGTCGGCGATCGCCACGGTTCAAGCGGGATTCCCGCTCAATCCTGGCAATAGCGTGGACACCTGTGTTTGCGGGTCGGCCGTCTATCCGAACGTGAGCGGAAACCCGAATCTGCCCAAGTCCGAGCGGACGCAGAACCGATGGTTTGACACAACCGTGTTCTCCCAGCCTACGCAGTGGACAATTGGCAACGCCGGGCGCGGCCTGATCTGGGGTCCGGGCACGAAGAATCTGGACTTCACGTTGAGCAAGTACTTCCAGATCAGCGAACGGTTCCGCATGCAGTTCCGGGGCGAGGCGTACAACCTGACGAACAGCCCGATCTTCTCGAACCCCAACGTGACGACTGGCGGGGCCACGTTTGGCCGGATTACGGGTGTTTCCAATAATGCGCGGCAGATGCAGATGGCATTGAAACTCTACTTCTGAGCTTCACCACGGCGATAACGCAGCGCGGGGCGCGGGACGAGTTCGAGCTTCTTCAACTCCCGCACCCGCTCAAAGGCGCGTTGCGCGTCGGCCTCACGGCCGGCCGCGCGGTAGGCTTGAGCGAGATGGAGCACCGCTGGAGTGTAGTTCGGACGCAACTGAACCGCGCGCTCAAGAGAGGTGATCGCTGCGCCAGCGTCACCGGCCTGCAGCCGGATCTTTCCGTGTAGCGCGTGTGAAGCGGCGAAGTTCGGGTTCAAGCGGATGGCCGCAGCCGTAAGCGATTCCACCTCGGCGGACTCGATCTTCAGTCCTTCGCGACCGGCTGCGCCAAAGTAGTAACCGAGATAGCTGCCAGGGTACTCGGCGCGGTGCTCGTCCGCCAAACGGATCGCATCCTGGAAGCTCTTCGAGTGCAGGTAGACCGTAGCGAGAGCGTCGAAAGCGATCGCGAGATCCGGCTTAAGGCGGAGACACTCGCGCAGTTCAACGGCCGCTTCATCGTAACGGCTGAGTTCCTTCAACGCGAGCCCCTTGCCAAGACGCAGCAGCAGTGAATCCGGGAGGAGGGTGTGAGCTTCGTCGAAGACGTCGAAGGCGGCTTGCGGGGTGTTGTGGCCGAGAAAGATCTGGCCTAGCTGGAGGTGAAGGGCTTCGCCAAGCGGCTCGATGGCAAGAGCGCGTTCGACCTCGGCGACGGCTCGCGCGGGATCGCCAAGCCCTTCGTGAGCTTTGGAGGCCAGCAGATGCCAGCGAGCCGACTCGGCGGGGATTTGCGACAGAGCCGACTCGGCCTCACGGTATCGTCCGGCTGCGATAAGCTTCTCGATGGCGTGAAATGGCTCGTCCCCACTTGCCGGCATCGCCCACAGGGCGAGGAGGACCAACCACATGCCCGGATTGTAATACAGGTCCGGATATGGGGTTGGCTTCTGCTGGCGTCAATCGTGTGGGGCCAGAACCAGTGCTTACCGTGTCATGAGCCGCAGGTGAAGGCTCACGCCGCGACCCACCACGCGCAGGCACTGCGTCCGGCAGGAATGACGGAGTTCGCAAAGAACGTTCCGGATCGCCCGCTCGGAGAAGCTCGATTTGGATTCCTGCTGCATTATGAGCCCTTGCGTGACGGCATCCGGATTGTCTCCGAGCGCGGCCCGGAAACGGCCGAGGCCTTTAGCGAGTGGGCTTTCGGCGCGGGTGACCAGGCGGTGACGCTCGTGGCGCGCACGCCAAGAGGTGTATCCGTCGAGCACCGGATCAGCTACTACACTCGCCCTGGAAAGTTCGACTTGACCTTGGGCCATCAGCCGGGCATCTCGCGCTCAGCTTCCTCGGCGCTGGGAATTACTCAACCGGCGCAAACGCTGCGGGAATGCTTCGGCTGCCACAGCTCCGCTTCAGAGGATTTGCGGCAAGTGTCGCCGGGTGTTGGTTGTATCCGGTGCCACCCGGGCGCCATCGCTCACCCCGGCGGTGGCGGTGCGGCCGGAAATCCCTTGCGGATGGCCGCGAAGGATCAGGTGGCAGTATGCGCGGAGTGTCACCGGTTGACCGCGCCCACGGGCAACGAGAACGATCCGCTGAATATCCGGTTTCAGCCGCTGCGGCTTATTAAGAGCAGGTGCTACCAAGAGGGTGACCTCGGATGCGTTCACTGCCACCCCGGGCACCGGAACGCGGTCCGCGAGGATCCGATGTACTATCGAGAGAAATGCCTTGGCTGTCATGCCGGGCAGAGCGCGAAGGGAGACTGCGTGTCCTGCCATATGCCAAAGTCCTCGCCGGCGCCGTATCTCACGTTCGTGGATCATTACATCCGATGAGTGGTTGATCTCCGGCCATCATTTGAAGAACCGCGAATCGTACTCGAAGGGTTGAGCGGCGTGTTGCCGGATGCGCCGGAACTCCGGATGCCGGGGGTTGATGAGCCAGTTGGATTCAGAATAGGCGAGAGCCGAAGGAACGATCAAAATGGCGGCGCGGCGGTCGCGGACAAACCGGTCGCCAATCTCGCCGAGTTCCGATGGTGGCGGAGTCTGCCGCCAGTTTGCCGGCAACTGTTTTGTCGCAATTGAGATCCGTAAGACACTGTCCGGGATTTGCGCCGTTACCACCACGAGGTCCTTGGGCGGATCATCCGGGTCGATGTGGATGAAGTACTCAATCATGGCCAGCGACAGATGCTCGGCGGTGTATGCGAGACGGACGCCTACGCTCGACCAACGGCCACCAAATCGATACGCGCCCTCTCCGTCGAACGGCTTCTTCGAATAAGGCTTCCGAAGAATTCGGTAGACGCGCGTCAACTGACGCCGCCGTAGGCAATGCGCCCGAGGACGTTTTCCACGGCGCGCGCCCCGGGTTCGGTATCCATCAACTCGAGCGGAGTCCTGCCTCCGAGCGCCCGGTTCGGCCGCTTCAGCCAGCGCGACGCCGCTTCGCCCTCGCCGACGAAGCGTTTCGCCAGCGCGACGATGCGCGCCAGCCGATAGACGCGGTCCGATTCGTAGCGGGCCAATCGCCCCGCGCGGCGGCGCCGTTGAAGGCTGCGCGGCGAGAGATCGAGACTTGCCGCCAGCTCTTTCAGCGTCAGGCCGGCGGTATGCATCACCTCTTCGACGACGGTCTGGGGAAAGCCCTCACGAATAGCAGTCTGGAGATCCGTCTCGGTCCGAAGCGATCGGCCCAGGACCGGTTCACCACCCAGCGCCGCGACAACAGCGTGAAATTCATTTACCATTCTGTCCCCCATCATAGCGCCAAATGTCGCTCAGGCCGCGCGCCGGTCCGATGACTCGGGGACATCGGCAACCTGTGGACGAAGGTATCTCTTCGCGGCGCGCTATCGTAATGGATGACCATGAAGAAGACACTGCCCTTGATGCTGCTTCTGTCCTTCCTCGCAGGCGCGGCCGACCTCCGCGTGATGAGCTTCAACGTTCGCTACCCCGCCAAGGGGGACGGCCCCGATTTGTGGGATCTGCGCAAGGACATCCTTGCGGAAGTCATCCGCCGCGAGAAGCCGGACTTGTTCGGCACGCAGGAACTGTTCCACGAACAGGGCGAGTACATCGTAGAGAAGCTACCGCAGTATGCATGGTTCGGCGTCAGCCGGCGCGGCAACCAGGAAGACGAGCACATGGGCGTGTTCTACGGGAAGGACAAGCTCCGGGTGCTGGAATCGGGGAACTTCTGGCTGTCGGAGACGCCGGACGAACCGGGCAGCAGTTCGTGGAACATGAGCTTGCCGCGGATGGTGACCTGGGCATTGTTTGAGATCGCCGGTCGCGGCCAGCGCTTCTATTTCTACAACACCCATTTCGCTCACCGCCGCGAGGACGAGACGGCTCGGCTCAACAGCGCGCGGCTGATCCGCGACCGGATCGCGAAGCTACCCGCCGATGTTCCGTTTCTGATGACCGGCGACTTCAACGCGCCGGCGGATGGCGAAGTGTACGGCGTGTTCGTGCCCGATCTTCAGGATGCGTGGAAGCGGGCCGGCAGCCGTCGTGGCCCCGAGGGAACGTTTCATGGGTTCAAAGGCCAGCCCGGTCGGGCGCGGATCGACTGGATCCTCTATCGCGCGCCGTGGAAGGTGAAGAGAGCGGAGACCGTCACATGGAACAAGAGCGGCCGTTACCCGTCGGACCACTTCCCGGTCACCGCCGTGTTCGAGTATTGACGGGCGTGCGGTTCATTGCGGCCGCTGCCTGGCTGGCCGCCGCGGCGCAGGCGCACATGGTAAGCATCAGCACGGGCGATCTGCGTGTCGAAGGCCGCAATGGCAAGCTGGAGCTTCTGATTCCCGCCTATGAGGCCGAGGAGCACCTGAAAGACCCCCAGCGCGAGGTGATCGGCGCGCTGCGGTTTTCGGCGGGCGATACCGATGCGCGGGTGAGCGAAGGCAGATGCTTTCCCGATCCGGCGGCCGGCGCGCTTCGCTGCGAGTTGACGCTGGAGTTTGCGTCCGAGCCCGCTGCCGTGACCGTGGAGAGCCGGCTGCACGAGGTGCTGGTACGGAATCATGTTCTGATCCTGCGCGCTTCCTCCGGGGACGGCGCGGGCCGGGCGGTGCTCGACGTGGCCGTGCCGCGCGGCGTGATCCGCTTCCAGCCGCCCACGTTTCTGGAACGCGCGGGCGGCGGGTTCTTCACCGGTGTCCGCCGGGTGTGGAGCGCACTGGCGCAACTGCTATTCTTGTTCGCATTGGCGATTGCGGCGCGGAGTGTGCGGGAGCTTGCCGTACTGGCGTTGGCGTACATGGTGGGTCAGGGCGTGGCGTGTTGGGCGGTGGCCTTGCTCGACTGGCGTCCGGCGCCGGCGTTCATCGAGGCGGCGGCCGCGCTAACGATTGCCTACCTTGCCCTCGAAACGCTTCTCTTTCCGGCGGCGAATTACCGATGGCTGGTGGTGGGGGTGCTCGGCGCGGTGCTGGGCCTCGGCCTTGGCAGTTTCCTGACCGTGAGCGAGGTGCAGGAGGAATTCTTCTTCGCGGGTGCGGTGCTCTCGCAGCTTACGGTACTGGCGCTGATGTACTGGCTGCGGGCACGGCTGCCGGCGGGCTTGACGGCGCTGCGGCCGGAGCGGTACGCCGCGGGGTTGCTGGTGGGCGTGGGGCTGGGTTGGTTCGTGTATCGTTTGCTTTAG
>CAYPUQ010000101.1:0-15877 GCA_964413655.1 uncultured Solibacteraceae bacterium
TTTCACGTCGACACCTCCCCCGCGAGCTCACCGGTAGGACACACAAGTCGTTGAGCCTGCAGCAGTGCCAGCGGGGATTTTCGAGGGAGGAAGAGTGCCATGTCCATCAGGACCGGTCGGCCCACTAACGCTTCCTAGTACTCTCCTTTTGCCTACCACCCTTGCGCTTCCCGCCTGGCTATGTTAGGACTTATACATCCCGCTCAACGTGGGTTAAAAAATTTTAGGCTTTCGAGGGGTTTATGAGAACCAAGCTGTTTTCTGTCCTCTGGTGCCTGTTCGCGGCCTCGCTGGCCTTCGGGCAGACATTCGGCGACATCTCCGGAACGGTAACCGATCCTTCCGGCGCGGCCATCGGCGGCGCCACGGTCACCGCAACGAACACCGCAACCAACGCAACCCGCACCACGATTTCAAACGACGTGGGTGTGTACGCATTTCCGTCGCTGCCGCCCGCCGTCTACAACCTGCGCGTGGAAAAGGACGGTTTCCGTGGCGCGACCCGCACGGTCGAATTGCAGGTCCAGCAAAGCGCCCGCCTCGACTTCCCATTGGTGGTCGGCCAGGTCTCCGAGTCCATCGAGGTTTCGGCGCAGGCCGCGCTGCTGACCAGCGAAAACGCGACTGTTGGTACCGTCATCGAGAACAAGCGCATCGTCGAGCTGCCGCTCAATGGACGCAATTATCTCCAGCTCGTTTCATTGGCCCCGAACGTGAGCTTCGGCTTCCCGTCCGCCGGTCAGGCGGGTGCCCGCCAGGGCGGCATCCGGTCCGACCAGAGCATCTCGGTCTCAGGCCAACGCGCTCAGTTCAACCGGTTCACGCTGGACGGCGTCGAGAACACCGACCCGAACTTCAACACGTTCGTCGTTCTGCCCTCGGTGGACGCGCTTCAGGAGTTTAAGGTCCAAACTGGCGTCTACCCCGCCGAGTTCGGCCGCGGCGCGACGCAGATCAACGTGTCCACCAAGTCAGGCAGCAACGATTATCACGGCACGCTCTTCTCGTTTGTCCGCAACGAGAAGTTCGACGCCAAGAACTACGCCTTCACCTCGGCGCGCCCGGAGAAGGATCCCTTCAAGTGGAACCAGTTCGGCTTCACCCTGGGTGGCCCTGTCAGCATCCCCAAAGTCCTGGATGGAAAGAACCGGCTCTTCTTCATGGCGAACTACGAATGGTTCCGGCAGCGCCGCAACCAGCAGGCCGTCTACAGCCTGCCCTCGAACGCCATGCGCGGCGGCAACTTCGCCGAGCTGCCGCTCGGGACGCAAGGAATCTTCGACCCGCGCACTCGTGTCACGCAGGACGGCCGGGTGGTGTCCCAACTTTTCCCAGGGAACGTTATCCCGCAATCGCGGCTTCACCCGACTTCGCAACGGCTCCTCGAATTCTATCCTTCGCCGAACCTCGCCACCGCCGTACTGCAGAACAACATGGTGCAGGCCGTCGCGCGACCAGTCAACCGCGACCAGTTCATCGGACGCTTCGACGTCGTCGAATCGTCCAACTCGCAGTGGTCTGGCCGCTATAGCTGGGGCGATGAGAACCAGTTGGTCGAGAACATCCGGCTCAACGGCGACAAGATCGTCACCGACTTCAAGCAGGTGATGGTGTCGAACACCCGCGTTCTATCGCCGAACAAGGTGAACGAGATCCGCTTCGGACTCACGAAGTTCTACAACACCAACGGCCCTGAGCTCGCGTTCTCGCGCGACGTGGTCGGCGAGTTGAGCATTCCGGGTCTGGCCAGTGGGCCGCCGGTCCAGTGGGGCATCCCGAACGTCTCTCTCCAGGGGTTTTACTCCGGGTTCGGCAACAGCTCGGAAGGACCCTATGAGAACGACAACTCCGCCATCCAGTTCATCGACAACTTTTCCTGGATTCGTGGCAAGCACTCGATCAAGTTTGGCGGCGAGGTGCGGCAGGACCGCTACAACCAGGTTGGCAACCAGTTCGCCCGCGGCCAGTTCACGTTCCAACGCAACGCGACCAACAACCTCGCGCTGTCCGGCGTGAGCGGCGACACGTTCGCCGACTTTCTGCTGGGCGAAACGTTCCAGGCCGAGGCCGCGGTGTCAATCGCCAACGCGAAGTTCCGGGCTACCGGCTTCGCGCTGTACTTCGACGACAATTGGAAGGTGTCCCAGCGCGTCACCATCAATTGGGGCGTGCGCTATGAACTGACACCGCCGTGGGAAGACCAGACTGGCACGCTGTTCAACGGCATCGTGCCTTTCGATGTCCGCGCCGAGAGCGTTCCGGATCGCGGCGTCTACCCCTTCTTCATGCGCCAGGGATCACCCCGCCAGGATTGCTACGAAGGCATCAGCCTTCGCTGGACCGACATCGAGGTCCGCTGTGACGGCTCGCTCGGCAACCGCCTCGTGGGAATCGATAAGAACGACTGGGCGCCCCGTTTCGGCATCACCTGGGCGCCCTCCGAGAAGTGGGTCATCCGCACCGGCGCCGGCGTCTTCTACTCGCAGGACACCGGCAACCCGCGCTTCGACATGGCCCGCAACCTCGCCGGACGGCTGCGCGACAACTCGAACCAGCAGTTTCCCAATATGACCTGGGACAACTCGCTGTCTTCGATCGCCGGCGGCGTCGCCAACGTGCCGCGCCCCTACACCTTCGCCAATCCGTACGACCGGCGTACCACTTACTCCCACCAGTACATGTTCAACGTCCAGCGGGAACTCCCGATGAACACGCTGTTCGAGGTGGGCTACATGGGTAACCTCAGCCGCCACCTGGAGTCGCTGCGGGCCGTCAACGAGGCGATCCCGGTCAATCCTACCGTGGACAACCGGCCCATCTTCGCGCGGTCGCCGTTTCCGAACTTTGGCCGCATTCAGTTGGTGGACAATGGCGGCAACGGCAGCTACAACTCGCTCGGCGTGAAGCTGACCAAGCGCTACAGCAACGGCATCACCTACCTGGCCAGCTACACCTGGGCGAAGTCGATCGACACCGCCACCGCCATACGCAACCAGGGCGGCGACACGCTGTTCCCGCAGAACAGCTACTGCCGCACCTGCGAGAAGGCGCGCTCCAGCCACGACACGCGGCAGCGCTTCGTGACTTCGGCGCTGTGGGATCTGCCGTTCGGCAAGGGCCGCAAATACGCCATCGACAATCCGGTGGCCAATGGGATCGCCGGTGGATGGCAGCTTGGCTCGATTTTGACCTTCCAAACCGGCTTTCCGATCACGGTGACCAATGGTCAGGACGCTTCGAACACCGGCGCCTTCTTCGACCGGCCGAACTCGACCGGCCAGGATGCCGCACTGCCGCGCGGCCAGCAGGACCCGCGGCGCTTCTTCAACACAACAGCCTTTTTCGCCAACCTGCCCGGCACGCACGGCAACGTTGGCCGCAACACGCTCACCGGTCCGGGCATCATCGGATGGGACTTCTCGATGCTGAAGAACTTCAACTTCAACGAAAGCACCTATCTGCAGTACCGCCTAGAGGCGTTCAATTTCCCCAACCATCCGAACTGGGGCAACCCGAACACCAACGTCTCCGCTGGCGCCTTCGGTACCATCACCGGAACGCGGACGAACATGCGGAACCTCCAGATGGCTCTAAAGCTCGTCTTCTAAGCCGGACTTACACCAGTCGGCGGAAGCGGGACGCTCCGGCGTCCCGCTTTCTATGGTCAGTCACAACTGAACGGTGTGGACGAACCACCGGATGCCCCCACCCTCATACTCCTGGCAATCGTTGAGCCGGCACCCTGCTTGCCCGTAAACCTTCTGCCAACTCTTGCCGTCCGGCGGCGGAACCCCCTGACCCGATACGGCCTGGGCCAGGTCCTGTAGCAGCGCCAACCGGCGTTCATCGAGCGAATGCCGCGCCCGCCCGAGTTCGCCGTAGTAATCGACAAACCACGCCACCCGGCCGGGAAACAGACGTCTCAAGCGCCGCAAGACGGAAACAGCCAGCTTGTCCCCGCGCCCGAATAACTCGTTGAGGAAACTCCGTCCGTGAACGGCGTCAATCTTTCGCCGGTCGTCTTTCTTCAGGACACGCTCGGGGCATCGCGCATCCGCGTGCAGGACCTGAACGCGACGCCCTACTCCCGCCGCGCGCGCCCTCACTCTTGCCAAGCGGCACATGGCTGCGCTCGCATCGATGCCCCAACCGCGAAACTCCGAATCGCCCGCCGCCAGCCTGATCAGTAATGTGGCAGGGCCGCAACCGAGATCCAGGAGCGCGCGAACGCCTGCCCCTTGAGCCAGGGCCACCACGGGTCCGCCCTCGTCTCCGGCCGCCGCGAAGGCCGTTGCCATTGCACCTTCATCGACCGTGGCGCCGGCTTGGCCGCGGAGGTGGCATGGTATGCCGCGCACGACGGGACCATAGGCGCCGGCGAACTTCTCCAGTTGGAACACAACTTCGGGAAGGCTCGACGCCCCAAGGCGGTAACGGCCGCGCCGGTCTTGGACCACGATGTTGGTGGTTCGTGCGGCAAACTCGAGCAATTCGGCAAGCAGGCGAGCATTCAGTCCGAGCGGCCGCGCGAGTTCCCCCGCCCGCCTGCCCTCCACCAACCCTCCGAGGACGCCAACCCGCTGGAGTTGCAGGAGGACTTCCACCGCGTAGTATCCCTGCAGCGCACCGGTGAGATCATGCGGAGCGGACTCCGGTAGCCTGTCAGCGCTGCGCCGCGCCACGCGGGCTCGCCTCCAGAACGCCTCGCTCGAACAATGCCTCGAAGAAAGCGGACGGTGGCGCCGGGTACCCGGTCTCGCGCTCGAACGCTTCCTCGTCCGGCCACCCCCTCGGGCGCTGGAAGTACTCGAGCAAGGCGGCGCTCGGCTCGGTCAAGACGAAGTTGTGGACCACATCCGTCTGCGGTCGCGGCAGATGCAACAGGAAATCGTATCTCGATCGCAGCCGTCCGGCACGCGGCGCCTCCTCGCGCCGGTCGGCCAGGGCTTGCAGGATTCGAGGACAATCGGGTACCCGCCGCAGCACCGATGCGCGGCGGCTGAGACGATAACGGCCGTTCGAAGCGTTGGGCGGAACCGCCGAGCCGCTGGCCGGCTCATTCACCGCGAGCCGTCGAAGCTCCGCGGCCTGCAACATGTAGCGCACAAGTCCGGTGATGTGGCCGTTCTGGCCGAACCGCGCCACAAAGAATCGCTCCACCGCCGAATGGTCGCAGACACGCGGCTCGCGATTCTCCTCCGCCCAGCGCAGCATTGATGCCATCAGCTTGCTCAAGCGGCCGTCGAACCTTTGCAGGACATATCGCAACACCGGAAAACCCAGGCCGTACAGCATGGGATACGCCGTCGTGACGAATACATGGCGCTTCCTCGGCAGTACCGAAGGGAAGTAATGATGGTTAACGAACACATCCGCGTTCCGCTCCATCACCTCACCATCGTCCTTTTCCAATGCCGGAAAATTGAAGTCGGAAATGTGCCCGTCGTATGCGATCCGGTCGCGGTACTCGTTGAGCAGTTCGGTCCCCGGCTCGGGCGTCAACAGGTGTAGCTGCACGTTCAACGGCGAAGCCTCCCGATCGAAGCACGCCCCCATCAAGTCGAGCGTGGCGTTCTGGTCCTCGCGCGTCTCCTCCGGGTAGCCAGTGATAAACGACACCGTCGCCGACATGCCGAGGCGCTGTGTGCAGTTCAGCATTGGATCGAACAACCCCAGATCGAGATGCTTCTTCGAAATCTTCTGCATTCGCGCCGAGCCCGCTTCGATGCCGTAGTAAATCGACCGGCAGCCGGCCGCGTACATCCGCTCCAGCAGCTCGTCGTCCACACAGTCCATGCGCGCCGAACACTTCCAGGTGTAACCGCGCCCCTCCAGCTCGTCGCAGAACTCGCGCACCTTGTGCCGGTTCACCGTGAAGAGGTCGTGCGTCAACGCAAAATCGGTGATCCCGTAGGTGGCGCTCAGATGATCGAGTTCGCCGGCCAGGCGGCGGGCCGATTTGATGCGGTATTTGCGGCCGAAGAAAGCGGCCGTGGAGCAGAACGTGCATTGGAAGGGGCAGCCGCGGCCCGCGTCTACCCGTAGCGAGGTAAGGCCGAGTTCCTCCACCGGATACCGGTGATACGCCGGTATCGGCAATGTATCAACGTCGGCGATGAGCGGCTCTCCGGGATTCTGGATTACCGTCCCCGCCCCGCGGAACGTGACGCCAGGAACTCCGAAGAACGCACGCCTGTCTAGCGCCTCGACCAGCGGCAGAATTGTACACTCCACTTCGTTCCGGGCAATCGCGTCGAACTGGGGAAAGCGATGCAGGATCGGGCGGTCCAACACGGTTGCATGCGGGCCGCCCAACAGGACCGGCAGTTCCGGCTCCGCCCGCTTGAGGTAGGCCGCGGTCTTCGCGGTGCAGATGAAGTTGCAGCCGAGCGAAGTAAATCCCACCGCATCGGGTTGCATGGCGAGGATGCGCCGCGCGATGTCCTGGTAAAGCGATTCGTCGAGCTGCAATGTTCCCCGGCTTACCTCCACCTTCGGATCGAACAAGAGCCCTTCGTGTCCCGCCGCTTCGAGCACGGCGATCAGGGAGATGAGTCCGAGGTGAGGCTGGAGAATGTACCGGCGGACGCCTTCCGCATCTTCAAACAGCAAGTTGTCGACGAAGACGATCCGCATGCTCAGTGTTCCTGCCGGCAAAGCTGAATCAGGCCGCTCGCGGCGGCGCTTTCGAAGAAGTCGCGAAACGCGAGCGGCGGAGCGTTCGCCACGCCGGCGTGGCGAACAGCAGCGATCACGGCGCGCACCCGGCGCCGGCCATCCAGCTTCGACAAAACCAGCGCCGTCAGCGCATCGATCTCGAGTACTCGCAGTTGTGCCGTATGCCGCTCGCCAATGTAGGCGAGGACACGAGCGCCGGCTGCTGGCGGCGATCCCCGGAACTCACCGGCACAGACCTGAGCGGCGAGCAACGCCGGATCGAAGGCGAAAGAAGCGATCCGGACCGGGCCGGGCGGCCGCGGGACAAGCCGGAGAAACTCTCGCCAACCGAGGGACGAAATGTCCTCACCCCGTAGCGATGAGGAGTCCTGCCTCGTAACCGCCGAGCAAGCCATCCGCACCTCCCAGAGCGCCCGCTCGTGGCGCAACACTTCGGCGATCCCGGCGTACTCGCGCGCCGCCGGATGGTTTTCCAGGAACTCCAAAAAACACCGCGTCCGGCCGTCGCGATCGGCGGTGCGCACCTCGGGCGACAATTGAACGGACCGGTAATCGGCGAACACGTCCAGTTCGATGCCGTAAAAGCAAAGCAGCGAGCGCGTCGCGGGAAAGGAATCCCACAGATGATTGTGCTGGACCTTTCCGATGAATCCGGAAAAGCGGCGAATACGGCCGAAGTCGGAGGTCCGAATGCTCGCCTCGGCTTCGGGGTCCAGTCCGTATGGGTTCAGGGCCGCGGCCGAATCGTCGCGCATCGCCTCCAGAAACGCCGGTTCCACCAGGCATCGCGCCAGCACTGCCTCGATTGCGTGATCGTGTGCCATGACTAGTTGGTTTGCGCGACTGTCCCCACGGCCTCGCGGACGCGCGCCAGTTCCTGGAGTAAAGCCCCGTCCGGAAAGCGGGACGACCAATTGTACTCAAGCGTAATCGCGCGCGGCCTCGCGCGTTCGAGCGCCGATCGAAGCAGTTCGTGTACGACCGCCGGCGCCGTCCGCGCATGATCGTCCCAGCAGCCATCCGGTTGCCGGTCCACCCCGGAAATATGAATCTCGACCACTCTCTCCAGCGGAAGCCGAAGCAGCTCTTCAAATGGATTGAACTGCATCGTCTGCGACGTGATGTAGAAGTGCGCCAGGTCAAGCAGCAGACCGGTGTTGGTCCCGCCGCAAATCGCCGAGATGAACTCCGCTTGCGGCATCACGCTACCCGGCACGCGAAAGTAGAGTGGCGAGTTCTCGATCAATAACGGGACATCGAACCTGCGCTGGTAGGATTCCAGGTTGCGGATGACGCGCTTTAGCGCGCGATCGTTCATCGGGGGGCTGACCGTGTAGCCGATGTTATAGGGCTCGCCGGGCGCGTACTGATCAGCGCCGCCGGCTTCGACTGCGCTGGCCGTTACGAACGCGAGGTGCTCGCCGATCCAAGGCGTCCCCGTGCGCTCCACCCAACCCTCGATATCGAGGATTGTGTTGTCGGGACAAGGCACAGTTCCCGCAATCGAAAGGCTGGCGCAATGCAGTACAACCGGCTTCTCCTGGCGCACGCCAATCACGCTCGGATCGTGGCGCAACAACTCGAACGGCACTTCGACATAATCCACAGCATCGCCATGACGCCGCAGGAACGATCGAACCGAATCGCTGTAGGCCACTCCCACGGCCGGCGGCGCCGGGAACGCGCCGCGCTCCATTGTGAACCTCCGCCGCGTCAGTCGATCAGCTTGCCGTTGTCCAGGACTTGCGGGAGCCTGGTGACGCTATGCTCTTTCACCGCGAAGGTGATCTTTCCGCTCTTTTGGAGACACCGCATCGCCTGCCGTTTCGCGGCCGCATCTAGCGTGATGACAATCGCGTTCTCGGTGAAGATGATGCCGCCTTTGGCTGCCTTGGTAGCAGCTGCTTTTGCAGGTTTCGCGGTTTTCGCGGCAGCATTCTTTTTCGTCGCCATGTATTTAGAGCCCTCCGGATGGGATACACTGCTTCTTTTTGAGAAGCGCCTCAGAGTATATCACGATCTCTTCAAATTCAAGACAAGAATTTGCAGACAAGAATCCTGGAGAGGCGTCATTCGGGTCTGCCCAGCCGTGCCCGGATCTGAGCAGCGTCCGAAGGGAGAAAGGCCAGCCGCCCCTGGCGGATCAACAGAAGGTCCCTTGAACCCCAGTGCGCTTTCATGATGCCGGTCGGTGAGTGAATGCCAGGACCGATCAGCAGATGGCCCACCTCGTGGGCCATCAGTGCCCCCAGAAGCCGGCCTCGCATCCCGGTTCCGCCATTACCCTCCTCCGTCAACTGGTCCACGCAATGGTAGAACACTCCGGCCATCCAACCGGCAAGTGCATATCCACAGGCTTCTCCGCCAGCTGGCCATCGCCGGGCCATTTCGGCTGGCAAGATGTTCAGCACGACAGCGCGCGCCGGATGTCCCAAATCCGGTTCGGGCATGCTCCAGCGGAGGACGATTCCCGCCGCTGCCAGTAACCGGCTTGCTTCCTGCCTAGCAGGAACCAACTCGACCGGGTTCACCCTGGCATGGTCGGTTAGTACGACCTCCACTTCCGCGCCCGGGCACAGCGCGGCCGCGACCAGACCGGCCAGCGCAAATCGAATGGCGATCGACATGGCGCCAGCATGCGCAGGCGCCCAGGAAACTTCGATTCACGGGCTCTCATCGGAAAGGGTTCCGTCCGCAAGTGTTTCTCATCGCCTATCGCATCGACAGACCGGCGCTTGCCGAGGCATCTCATTTCGCGAATAAGGCTCGAAAAGTGCCATTGGGTGGTGAACTCATTGCAGGTTCTCGGCGCATCATCTGGGAGGTGACCGGGATGGAAACCACAAACGGCCGTATCGTACGATTTGGAGTCTTTGAGGCTGATCTTGCGACCGGGCAGTTGCGCAAGAGCGGCCTCAAGATCAAATTGCAGGATCAGCCATTCCAGATCCTCACCATCCTGCTGGAGCGGCCGGGCGAGGTTATCACTCGGGAAGAGTTCCGCTCCCGGCTCTGGCCCGGCGGCACGTTCGTCGACTTCGACCACGGATTGAATGCCTCGATGAACAAGCTCCGCGAGGCGCTCGGCGATGCCGCCGCCCATGGGCGCTTCATCGAAACGGTCCCACGTCGCGGCTACCGTTTTGTCGCGCCCGTCGAACCCCGCGAATCCCCGCCCGTGTCTCACCCAGCGAAGGAAACTCGGCCACCCTGGAATCCGATGCGTGTCCTCGGCGCCGCCCTCGTCCTCGTAGCCGTCGGCGGAGCCGGTTTCTTGTGGAAACTCGCCGGAACATCCGAGCCGGTCCCGCATGTGATTCCCTTCACCTCGGACCCCGGCCTGGACATCCAGCCAAGCTTGTCGCCCGACGGCAACTACGTGGCCTACACCCGGCGGCCCGCGGACGCGGCGAATTGGGATGTCTATGTCAAGCAGATCGGTTCGGAGACCGTTCGGCGGCTCACGTCGGATCCCGCGCCGGAATTCAGCCCGAAATGGTCGCCCGACGGCCGTTACATTGCCTTTGTCCGCGTGGTGGGACAGGGTGATCCCGCCGAGGCGGCCGTCATCATCGTGCCGGCGATGGGAGGCGCTGAACGCAAGGTAGCTCGGATCTGGGTTCGCTACAACTACGCTCCCTTCGACCAACTCCTCGACTGGCTTGGCGACTCCGAGAGCCTCGTCGTCTCAGACAGAGGCCAAAGCGTCGACCGCTACCTGCTATTCGGCTTCAACACCCGCACCGGAGAGCGTTGGCCGTTGACAATTCCTCCGGCCACTCGCAGGGGGGACACCGATCCGGCGGTTTCACCCGACGGGCGGCACCTGGCCTTCACGAGGTATATCGGAAACCAGCGGGAGACTGAGATCTACCTCTTGGAACTCACCCCTAATCTCCGCCCCGCCGGCGAACCCCGCCCGCTTGTCCGGGACGGGCGCGTTGGCCGGGCGCCGTCGTGGATGCCCGGTGGCCGCGAGATTGTCTATCCGGCGGGTCCGCATCACCGGCACAACCTTTGGAGGATACCTGCTGCCGCTGGATCCACGCCGCGGCTCATGCCGTTCGCTGTCGAAGGAACTGTCCCGTTGACCGCATCGATCTCGCGGGTACGCCGGCAGCTCGTGTACTCGTACTCTAGCGGAGGGAACGTAGAAATCTACCGGAGCGAACTCGTGCCGGACGGGAGTGCCAAGCGAACAGGGACGTTTGCCGGTTCCCCCTTCGTGGAGCACCTCCCGGAGTACTCCCCCGACGGCGGGCGGGTCGCGTTCGTTTCCAACCGGAGTGGCGTCCAGGAGATATGGATCGCTGGGCCGGACGGATCGGACCCATATCCGCTGACTGCCCTTCGAGGGAATCCCGAACTGACGTGGCCGCGCTGGTCGCCGGACGGCCGGCGAATTGTCTGCGCAGGTGGCAGGTCCGTTTACATGATCGACGTTGACCGCCGATCTCCCTCTCCGCTTGTGAAGGAAGTAGCAGCAAATGTGGCCGTCGCCGATTGGTCTCCGGATGGAAATTGGATCTACCTGGTGTCGAACCGGAGCGGCCGCGACGAGATCTGGAAGATTCCGGCAAAGGACGGCGGTAGCGCAGGTGATGCGGTTCAGATCACCCGAAACGGCGCCCAAGTGTTTCGTGCTTCCCCCGATGGCCGGTTCATTTACTACGCCAGGGGTGCGCAGCCGGCTGGGTTGTACCGGGTTGCCGTCGACGGAGGGGAAGAGGAGTTGTTAGTCGAGAGCGTAAGCACAAACGCCAACTTCTCACCAGCTCACGAAGGCGTCTACTTCATTCCGCCGGCCGGCGAAGACGGTCGCTCGTCCATCGAGTTCCTGGATCTTCGCACCGGAAAGCGCCGGACAATTGCGCCGGTCGACCGCCTGCCGCTCTGGGGGCTCACCGTCAGTCCGGACGGCCGCTCCATCCTCCTGCCGCCCTCGCCGAGCCCAAACGAAGCAACCTGATGCTGGTCGAAAACTTCCGGTAGCAGCCCCCACAGTCTCTGACCACTTTGAACGTTCCGCTCAACAAACACGGAACACAGGACCCTACCCCTCCGTACCTAATCATGTGATGCCCAACCACAATGGAAAGCGCCGCCGACACGGGCGCTGGCTTTTTCTCACTCTCATAGTTCTTACCCTTCTGGTGGGCGGCGGATTCGCCCTCCGCGGCATCCTTCGCCCCGACACCTCGATCGACCCCTCCCGCCTGGCCCGCGTCGAACGCGGCGAAATCGCCCGCTCCGTGGTCGCCACCGGCAAAATCGAACCACGCGCCAAGGTCGAAGTTAAATCCAAGGCTTCCGGCATCATCCAGAGCATTCTGGTCGACTACGGCCAACATGTCCGCCAGGGCCAAGTCCTGATTGAACTCGACAAGGAAGACCTGCGCGCCAGGGTCCGCGAAGCCAAAGCAGCGCTGCTTGCCGCCCAGGCCGCCGAGGAATCGGCCGCAGCCGCCTACGAACGCAACAAAGCCGAAGCGCACGGTCCCGACCTTCCATTTCTCAAGTCAAACATGGACCGCGCCCGCCAACTTCACGAGCAGGGTCTGATCGCCCGCTCCGCGATGGAGGAGGCCGAACGCCAGTACGAACTTGCGTTTAACAAGCAGTTGGTGGCCCATCGCAATGTCGCGGTGACGCGCGCTGAAATCGGCCGCGCGAAAGCGCAGATTGCCCAGGCTCAAGCCAATCTCGACCGCGCCGATGAGGATCTGCGGAACTCGACGATAGTCAGCCCAATGGACGGCCTCGTGCTTGCCCGCAACGTCGAAGCCGGCGACGCCGTCAGCTCCATTCTTGTTCTTGGCTCGCAGGCCACGCTGCTGTTCACGCTCGGCGACGTGAGCGATGTCTACGTTCTCGGCAAGGTCGACCAGGCCGACATCGGCCGCGTCCGCCTCGGCCTGCCCGCACGCATCACCGTCGAGTCCTTCAAGGACCTCGTCTTCGAAGGCGCTGTTACGAAGATCTCGCCCTGGGGCGAGGAGAAAGATAACATCACCACCTTCGAGGTGCGAGTTTCGATTCGCAATCCGGGCCAGGAACTCCGCTCCAACATGAGCGCCAACGCCGAAATCATCCTCGAGGAGAAACCCGGTGTCCTTCTCATCCCCGAGAGCACCATTCTCTACGATCGCGATCGCAACGCGACAGTTGAAGTCCCCGACCCCTCCGACCCAAAGGGCCGCCGCACTGTCGCGATCAAGACCGGAATCTCTAACGGTGTCCGCGCCGAAGTGCTCGACGGCTTGAAGGAAAGCGAAACCGTCATCCTTCAGTAGGCGCGCCATGCGACTCGCCGACCTCGCCGCTGACACTTTCCATACGCTCTGGGCGCACAAGCTCCGGACCATCCTCACCATGTTCGGCATCGCCTGGGGCATCCTCGCGATCACGCTGATGGTGGCCGCCGGCGAAGGTCTCCGCGCCGGCCAGGAACAGCAGGCCGCCACGCTCGGCAAGGATCTCATCATCGTTTTTTCGGGCCGCACCAGCCTTCAGGCCGGCGGCATCCGTGCGGGGCGCCGTGTCCGCTGGCGCGACACGGACCACATCGCCATCGCCCGCGAGGCTACCGCCTGCGCTCACATTCTTCCCGAATACGCCCGCGGTTCGGTCCCGGTACGCAGCGCCCATAACGGCGCATCGCCGATGGTGACCGGGTCGCTCCCGGCCTTCGCCGATGTCCGTTCCATCCCCGTCGCTTCGGGGCGCTTCTACAACTGGCGGGAGGCCGAAGAAGGGGACCGCGTCGCCTTCCTCGGCTCGGATGTGTACAAACAGCTCTTCGCGGGCAAGCCCGCCCTCGGCGAGCAGGTTACCATCGCCGGCTACCCATACACAATCGTTGGGGTGATGGAACGGAAGGAACAAAACTCCGACTACAACGGCCGCGACGTTGGCAAGATTTTCATCCCCTTCGCCGCGATCATGCGCGACTTCCCCGAACCGCCGCCGTCGCCGCCGCGCGTCATTCACCAGATTCTGGTCGTCCCGCGCTCGGCCGGCGAGCACGACCAGTGTCTCTTTCAGGTCCGCCGCGCGCTGGCCCGGCTCCACAACTTCGACCCGGAAGATAAGGAAGCGATCCCCGTTTGGGACACCTTTAAGGAAGCCGCCGCCTTTCGAAACATGACCGACGGAATGAAGTACTTCCTCGGTGCCGTCGGCGTCGTCACCTTGTTCCTTGGCGGCCTCGGCGTCATGAACGTGATGCTCGTCGCCGTTCGCGAGCGTACCCGCGAGATCGGTGTCCGCAAGGCTGTCGGCGCTACGGGCCGCTCCATTCTTTGGCAATTCTTCCTAGAAACGCTGATCATCGTCTTCTTCAGCGGCAGTATCGGGCTGGCGCTCTCCTACGGTTTCTGCGCCGCGGTCAATTCCTTCCATATGCCGCCCTTCTTCGCCGGTCTGCTCATAAGCTGGGAAACGGCGCTGGTAGCTTTCGCGCTACTCGGCCTGACAGCGATTTTGGCCGCGCTCTACCCGGCGGGCCGGGCGGCCGCGATCGATCCGATCGAAGCGCTCCGCTTCGAGGCCGGAGGCTGACCCATGCTCCGCGAAGTTCTCATCCAGGCGTGGACCGCGCTGCGGCGCAACCCCACTCGCAGTGTGCTGACCATGCTCGGAATTGTATGGGGTATCGCCTCGGTCACCTTGCTTATGGCCTATGGCGGCGGTTTCCGCAAGGTGCTGGTCGACGGTTTCGACGCCTTCGGAAAAAGCGCCGTCATCTGCCGGCCCGGCCAGACGAGCGAGCAGGCCGGCGGCGAACGCGCTGGACGCCGTCTTCGCTTCGAGCTTTCCGACCTCGACCTGCTGCGCCAGGAAGCTACGCTGATCAAGAGCATCAGCCCAGAAACGATGGCTCGCTTGCCGGTCACGTGGCGCGACAAGATGTTCACCATGGCGCTGCGCGGCGTGTGGCCGGAATACGGGGAGATCCGCAACGAGCGCCCGAACCGCGGCCGCTGGATCTCGGACGACGATCTCCAGCACGCCCGCAGGGTCGTGGTCATGGGCAGCTACTCAAAGAACCAGTTGTTCGGCACGCGCGACGCCGTCGGCGAACAGGTTCGCATTAACGGCATCGTCTTCACCGTCATCGGAACAATGGAAACCAAGTTCCAGCTCAGCAACTACTTCTCGCCCGACGACCGCAGCCTCTTTATTCCCTACACCGCCGCGCAGCAGGTCTGGAACGCGCGCTATCCTAACGTGATTGTGTTCTCACCTGTCGCGCCGTACCTGGAGCGGCGCGCCATCGCGCAGTTCCGCGGGACGCTTGCCAAGAAGTACCGCTTCTCGGCCACCGACGAACGCGCCGTCAGCGCGTTCGGCCGCGAGGAGTTCCGCCCCATCATCGATGGCATCACCATCGGTCTCCAGAGTCTGCTGTTGTTCATCGGCACGCTGACCCTGACAATTGGCGGCGTCGGCTTGATGAATATCATGCTGGTTTCGGTGAACGAACGGGTCCGCGAAATCGGCCTCCGCCGCGCCCTCGGCGCGAAGCGGTCGCACATCCGCTGGCAGTTCCTCGCCGAAGCGCTGGCGATCACGCTGGCGGGCGGTGTTGGGGGCCTGCTCCTCTCCTACGCCATCTCTGCCGTCATCGGCCCGCTGCCGATGCTGAGCGCGCTCTTCGAGGACGATTCCGGGAAAGGCGACCTCCACCTCCGCATCGCGCCGTTTACGGTCGCGATATCGAGTGGCGCGCTCCTTCTGGTTGGCACCCTTAGCGGCCTCCTCCCGGCCTTGCGCGCCGCGCGGCTGGATCCCAGCGAAGCGCTGCGGTACGAGTGAAGTCGTGGGGCAGGCGGCCCTCCCGCGGCGGCCTTCCAGGCCGCCTCCCAACGGAGTCCTAGCGGAATCAGAATCTTCGTCCGATACTCACGCATTCTTGCCCATGCCGGTGGCCCAAATCGGCAGGTCGCGGCAAGCAGCAGTACCAAATAGTACCAGCAGTACCAAGCGGCTTGACCGCAGCATGAGTTCATGATATTCAATTAATGTCTTTAAACTTGGCGCAGACGGAGAATCACTTGGTCGTGTCTGCTGGTGTCTGGCTCCGTGATGCCTCTCGCCAGAGTTGGGCAAGGAGGTTTTCTCCGTTCCAGACTGGCCGCGTGATCGGACACTTTCCGCCGTGCGGCAGCGGGCATGAGCGGAGAGAAAGGAGGAGATT
>CAYPUQ010000102.1:0-15643 GCA_964413655.1 uncultured Solibacteraceae bacterium
TGAGGACCGCCCGCTGCGCGTGTTCCACGGCGCGGGGCTCATGGAACTTGCGAGTCGGCATATCGCCGCAGAAGCCTGCTCCGGCGCTCGCCCTGATTAGACAATTCCCGCACTGTGTCAGCGGGCTGTCCATGATAACTCGTGGCTGCGATTGCAAGCATGAGCGGTGATTGCAGGAATTCCCTCAAAGCTGGATCGGCAATGATAGCGCTGCGGAGGCCACGCAATTGCTCGCCAGGAAGCTCCAATGCTTCATCGATCTGGGCCGGCGTTGCGGCTGGATGACGACGGCATTGTACACATCTAATTAACCGGCTCCGCAAAGTGTGGCAGACGTCTGTTCGAACACTGACGACCATTGGTGTGAACCCGTGTGTCAGCCGAAAGTCGTTGATCGCCTGGGCGCGCTGGAGTTTTCTCCGGGCTGCTGCGACACTCTCACGAGGGCGCGCTCCACCAGGTCGGCGTCCGGAACCGGCGAACCCCCGTCGCCTTCCCTACTGCGCCGTAAACTTATAAGCCGTCACGGACTCGTACCGCTCGCCGGGCTTCAGTAGCGTCGACGGGAACTCCGGTCTGTTAGGCGAATCCGGGAAATGCTGCGTCTCCAGGCAGAACGCCGAGCGCTTCCCATACGCGTTACCGCCCTTGCCGCGGATGGATCCGTCGAGGAAATTTCCGGTATAGAACTGAACCCCCGGCTCGGTGGTCCGCACCTCCATCGCCCGGCCCGATTCCGGCTCCAAAACCCGCGCCGCCAGCGCGAGTTCGCCGCCGCCGCTGTTCAGCACGAAGTTGTGATCGTAGCCGCCGCCGTGACGAATTTGCTCGTCGTCCGCATTGATCCGCTCCCCGATTGCCACTGGCAGCGTGAAATCGAACGGCGTACCCTTCACGCCGCGGAGTTCGCCCGTCGGAATCAGCGTCGGGCCGACCGGCGTGAACCGGTCGGCCGCGATCAGGATCTCGTGCCCGAGGATGTCGCCGTCCCCGGCGCCGCGAAGATTGAAGTACGAATGATTAGTCAGGTTCAGCACCGTAGTCTTGTCGGTCGCCGCCGCGTACTCGATCCTCAATTCGTTCGCGTCCGTCAGCGTGTAGCGTACCGTCACGTCGAGGTTGCCCGGGTAGCCCTCCTCGCCGTCCCGGCTCCGGTAGCTGAGTTCGATCGCGTTGGGCGGAAGTTCTCGCGCCGTCCAGACAACCTTGTCGAATCCATGCACGCCGCCGTGGAGGCTGTTCTCGCCATTATTCGGCGCGAGGTTGTACTCCACGCCTTCCAGCGTGAACGCCGCCTTGCCAATCCGGTTCCCGTAACGGCCGATAATCGCGCCAAAGTAGGGATGGTCCGTCAAGTAGCCGTCCAGCGAATCGAAACCGAGCACCACGTCTTCGAAGAAGCCGGCCCGGTCCGGCGCCGTCAACGACACGACGATCCCACCATAGTTCGTAATCGCCGCTTCCATGCCACCGGTGTTTCGCAGCGTGTACAGCTTCACCTCTTCTCCTTCCGCGGTCTTGCCGAACGAGCGGCTGGTCAACCCGGCGGGAACCTCCGTACGAGTGGCGCAACCCGCCAGGACACACAACAACAGCAAGGAAGCTCGAATCACAATTAACCCCATTAAGCAATGTACTCCGGCCGCGCCACCTGCCGCCAGCCATCCTCCGAGTGCGGCTACAATTCTACCCATGGGACTTGGTGGCCTTTACTGCGGCACTTCCGGCTTCGCCTACGCGACCTGGAAGCCGGACTTCTACCCGGCGAAGCTGCCCGCGAAGAAATTCCTCGAGCACTACGCACAGCGCCTGAATGGGGTGGAGATCAATTACACCTTCCGCCGTCTGCCCTCGGCGAGCACTCTCGAGAATTGGACCGCCGAGACGCGCGATGGCTTCGTTTTTGCGCTGAAGGCGCACCAGCGCATCACGCACATCGACCGCCTCGCCGTCTCGGAGTTCACCCACGTCTTCTTCCGCGCCATCGATCCGCTGCGGGTGCGCAAACGTCTCGGTCCCGTGCTGGTCCAACTCCCGCCGAACCTGCCGCTCGACACCGGGAAACTGCAGCGCTTTCTCGACTCCACACCCGAGGACGTGCCGCTCGCTTTCGAGTTCCGCAACAAGTCCTGGTTCGCCGATCCCGTCTACGACGCCCTCCGCGCCCGCAACGCCGCCCTCTGCCTGGCCGAGTCCGAGAAACTGGCGGCCCCACCCGTCATCACCGCCGGCTTCGTCTACTTCCGGCTCCGCAAGGAAGAATACACTGCCGAAGAGCGCGCCGAGATCGCCGCCAAAGTGGCCGAACTCCGTTCCGCAGGTAAGGACGTCTACGTCTTCTTCAAGCACGAAGATACCCCGGCCGGGGCGCTCTACGCCGAGGAACTGCTGCGTTCAGACGGCCACTAGGATGGCCCGCACCGGTTCTCCCGTGAGCTTGCCGAGCGCGTACGCGTACCATTGCAACTGAACCCGATACCGTGCGGCCGCCGTACCGCCGGCGTCCGTCTTGAAGTCGAGCGCCGTCCACGCCCCATCCACGCGGTAGGCCAGATCGATCACGCCCTCGAACGAAACCTCGTGCTCGCGCCAGCGCACCGGCAATTCGCGATGGACCTCCGTGGCCGCCCGCGGGCGGACCATCACGTCGTGCCCGAACAGCGCCAACACCGTTTCACGCGCAGCCTCCCGCTCCTCATCCGGAGCACCGAGCAGACCGCCATGCAATTCGGCGAACCGTTCTACGTCCTCGCCGGCAAAACTCGCGTCGCGCAAAACTGCATGAACGAGCGACCCGAAGCGCGGCCCACGCGGCCTCCCCTCCGGCCTCGGCAAAGCGACGTACTGCACCTCGACCGCCTCCGGGGGCGGATCGGCCGCCTCGCTCGCCAGCAGAACTCGCACGCCCGGCGCTGATCCCGCCGCCAGCGTCCGCTCTCGCCGCGCGGCCCATTCGCGATACTCGTTCAGGCTGGCGGCCGAACCCTCCGCCAGAATCTCTTTCTGCTGCAGGCCGAAGTTCGACTCCACGCCCAGCCGCAGCAACCCGGGGTCCCACCAAACCACCGTGTGCTCCCCGTGCTCGGGCCGGTGCAGGCCCGGCTTCACGGAGATCTCGCCTTCCGGCAGCCTGTCCGCCGGCCGGTCCAACACCGTGCTCTGCCCAAAGTCCGGACACCCCGGCGCGGTGCTCGACTCGCGCCACTGCTTCCGCGCCGGATAAATTGCCTTGTTGAGCGGCGACAGCCAACCTTCCACACGCTCGTCGCCCACCGCCGGAACCACCAGCAGGTCGCGTGCCCGCGTCGCGGCCACGTACGCCACGCGCACTCCCTCGGCCTCCTCACGCGTCCGTTCCACCGCCTGGTTCGCCGCGAGTTCGTACGGAAGACACCCGAGAAGCTTCATCGCGCAAAGCCGGTTCTCGCCGTCGACGAAACGGTCCGGCTGCTGTGCCGCGATGTTCGCGGTCATGTCCGCCAGAATCACCACCGGGAACTCCAGCCCCTTCGCCGCGTGGACCGTCATCAGCCGCACGCCCTCGGACCCTTCCTCCAACACCGGCGCCTCCGCCGAATCGCCGCGCTCCGCCTTCTCCTCCAACATCTCGACGAATCCGCGAAACGAAATGCCGCCCTCTACTTCATACGACCGCGCCATGTCGGCCATGCGGAACACGTTGGCCAGCGCTTGATTGCCCGCCGGCCGCAGCGCGAACCCCGCGTAAGCGCGTGTGGCATCTAGCAGCCGGTTTACCGTATGCACCACCGGCATCCAATTGCGTTCCCGATGCACCTCGGCCAACAAGGAGAGCGCTTCCACCAAATGGCGGAATTCCTCGCCGCCCTCCACGCCGGGACGAAACGGATTCAGCCGGCCGTAACGATGCCGGTACTGAAGCAGCGTGGCGTCGTCGATCGCGAACAGCGGCCCGCGCAACGTCGCGTACACCGACAACTCATCGCCCGGCCACTCCACCGCCGTAAGCGCGGCGCGCAGCGCCTCCACCTCCTCGCGCGCGTGAAACGACTTCGAGCCCGCCAGCAAATGCGGAATCCCGCGCGCCTCCAGGCTCCGCGTGTACTCGCGCGTGAGATCCGTGCCGAAATTGGTTCGCCGCCGGAACAGGATGCAGATATGCCGCGGCGCCAGCGGCACGCGCTTGCCTCCCTCGGGATCTCGAACCGTCCAGCCGCTCTCCTTCACCAGCCACTCGACGAACGCGCACTCGGCGTCCGGCAGGCTCTCGTTGATAGCCACCTTCGTCACGCCGCGCCAACTGTACGGTTTCGGGACCGGCAAGACCACCACACCCGGCTGCCCTTCGGCCGCCGGCGTGTGTTCTTCCAGCGGCGCGTAACTGGCTTGCCCGGCGTCGCGATCGCCAGTCATCTCGGGCGCAAAGGCCGCGTTCACGCACTCCTGCACCGGCCGCACCGACCGGAAACTGCGCGTCAACTGAACGAATCCAACACCCCGCTCCGTCAGGTTGTCCTTGAGCTTCTGGTAGAGCGTCACGTCCGCGCGCCGGAACTTGTATATGCTTTGCTTCGGATCGCCCACCACGAACAGCTTGCCCGGCACAGGCTCCACCTTCAGCCAGTCCGTTTCCCGGAGGTCCGATGCGGAGAGCAGCAAAAGCAGTTCCGCCTGCACGGGATCGGTATCCTGGAACTCGTCGATGAACAAATGCGTGAACCGGTTTTGCAGATAGCCGCGGACCTCAGTATTCTCGCGCACCAAGTTGCGCGTCAGCACCAGCAGATCCAGGAAATCGAGCGTGCCGGCCTGGTGTTTGAGCTGTTCGTACCGCTCCACCAGGTCGAGCATCTCGGACCGCAACTCGACGGCCAGGTCCGCCCCGGCGTAGATCGAGAACTTGTCGATCGCGGCCTGCAATTGCTCCAAACCCTTCCGTTTGTCGCGGCGCAGATCGCGATGGAGCCGCGCAAGCCTCGACTCCAGCGTGTCGTAGTCGCGCGCGGCCACCTCCTCGGCCCGCTTGACCCATTCCACCAGTTCGAGCAGCGGCCGGGTCTGCTTCGTGGTCGCCACCCGCGACGCCGTCTCGAAAAGCAGGTCCACGAGCGTGTCGATCTCGCGCTCGCGGTGGAACGGCAACCGCGCCCACTCCGCCGGATGGTCGCGCCACTCCACCAGGCTCCGGCCCGCGTACTTCAACTGTTCGATCGCCGACCCGCCCTCGCGCCACTCGCCCCACGCCAGCCGGCTCAATGCCCGCCGCAACCCCGGCGCCGGCTCGCCGAGTTTCCGCTCCAGCCAGCCCTGAAACGCGCGGTTGAACAGTCGATCGGACTCCTGCTCGGCCACCTCCTCGAACGCCGGGTCTACCCGCGCCTCCACCGGCCGTTCGCGCAGAATCTGCGCACAGAAGGCGTGAATCGTGCCGATGGACGCCTCCTCCAGGTGTTGCAGCGCGTCTTCCAGATTGCGCGCGGCCTCGCCGGTGGCCTCGGTGCGCCGCCGGTCGAGCCCCTGCCGCAGCCGCAGTTTCAACTCGCCGGCCGCCTTGTTCGTAAAGGTCACCGCAACGATACGGCCCACCGTGGTGATCCCTGCTTCGAGCACGGCCAGAATCCGCCGCACCAACTCCGTCGTCTTACCAGTGCCCGCCGACGCCTCCACAAGCAGGCTTTCGTGCAGCGACGTGCGGATTCGTTCGCGGGCCGCCGTGTCCCCTGCCTGTGCTCGCCCGGCGCGCCCCGTCATCGCACGCCTCGTAGTTCCACAAGCGCCTTCAGCGGCGCCTGGTCCTTACGGCGTACGCGCACCTCCTCGTATGGCCCACACACCGCGCGATAGTCGCACGTGTCGCACGAGCCACGCTCCGGCGCGGCGGGGAGGAATCCATTGCGCACCGCCGCGTCGGCCAGCGACAGCACGCGCGTGACCTGGGCGCGCGCCGCTTCATTCGCCGGAATCTCGATCTCGCGGTAACCGCCGCGATGCGTGCAGTAGTAAAGCCGCCCCGCCGACACCGGCTCGCGCAGCAGTTGCTCGACTGCCAGCGCATACAGCAGCGGCTGCAAGATCTTGCCTCCGCCGATAAACGAAAGGCTTCCCTCCGGCGGCTTGCCCGTCTTATGGTCCGTCACGCGAAGGCGTTCGCCACTGCGCTCCACCAAGTCGACCGATCCTCGCAGACGATAGCCGCCGGGAACCTCCACCTCGGGGGCCCCGTCTGCCAGACCGAAGCTCAACTCGGTGTGGATCGGCCGCCAGTCCGAAGCATGATGCGCCGCATGCCGCAGCCATCCGCGCAAGTCCGACCGGAGTTCGTCGATCTCGCCCGCAAACACGCGCGGAATCGCCGGTGCGAGTTTCTCTTCGTACTTGCCCGCCACCCGGTCCAGCACCGCGTCGGCGAAATCGAGTGCGTCTTCCATCGCCGCCGCCCGCAGCGGAAGCATTCCGGCCTCGCGCAATTCTTCGAGTAGCTCGTGCTGCACCTCGTGGAACAACGCCCCGCGAGTCAACGGATCCATCTGTTCCAGCGGCGCGATCTCCTCGCGCGGCCGGAGTTGCACCACCGCGTGAAGCAAAAACCGGTACGGGCACACCGCGAACTGCTGCAACGCCGTCGGACTGTAAGCCCGCGCGGACAGGCGGTGCTCCGCCAGCACATCGAGAACGGCGGCGCCCGGCCGCACGATGCCGTCCACCGCTGACCACCCATGATCCCAACGGCGCCAGCGCGTCCGCAGCGATCGCGCGAGCGTCGGGCTCGCTTCCACCAGGTAGCGCGCCGCCCCCTTGCGCTTCGTCAACGGCATCCGCGAAATCCGGTCCAGCAGCGCCAGGTCGAACTCCACGTCGTCGATCGCCTGTTCAGTCCCCGGCGGCGCGGGCCACCCGAGCCGCGTGTGCGACGCCGCGGCCGCCTGCTTCTCGAACGCCCGTAGATCCGGCAGTTTGCCCTCGGCCGCGCGCAACACTTCCATCGCGTAAAACGACGGCACGCGCGGCCGCGACTGCCCCACATCTATTCGGGGATACGACACCACCAGCCGGTCACCCACCGCCGCCGCGACGTGCAGCAACAGACGCTCACGCAGAACGCGGTCGTCCTGGCGCGCCAGGTGGGCCGCCGTTCTCTCGCGATGAACGTCCAGCAGGAGCGGATCCTCTGCCGCCCGCCGCGGAAACAGTCCTTCGGCCAGCCCCGGCAGGAACACCACGTCGAACCGCCGCCCGCGCGACTCCTCGATCGAGGCGACGAAGACCTGCCCATAGCGATGACGCGGTGGATCGTCGCGCAGAAACCGCAGCCGGTCTTCCAGCACCCCGTAGACCTCGTCCAAGCCCACCGGTCCCACATCGGCCATTGGGTGCAACTCGCGCAGCACCGACACGACCGGCTCCGGATATCGCAATGCGGTCTCGGCCAATTCAATCAACCCTTCGATCCAGTCGCTCCACACCGCCTGTGCCGGCAGCGAACCGAGCAGATCGATCAGCGGCAGTGCGAAGCGTTCGAGAACCTGCAGGCGATCCAACCGGCTCTCCAAGGCACTCCGCGCCTCTTCGTCCTCGTCGCTCACCCGGTCGAGCTTGAGATGCAGCTCCTCCGCCAACCCGCGCAGCCGCCGCGCCCAGCGTTCGCGGCCGCCCACCACGGCGGCATCCACCAGCAGCCGCTCCCAGCCGTACGGCGTCACCAGTACCGTCGCCTCGCCGGTCTCCTCGCGCGCCATCGCCGCGGCGGTCCCGTGAACCCCGCCAAGAATCTCGTCGCTCGGCGGGGTCCAGCCGCTCTCGGACCGTAGCGGTTCGCCCGCCTCCGATAGCGCCGGGACCTGCGCCAACGAAAGGTACTCCGCGAACCGCGACGCCGAGCACCGTTCGATGGCGCACAACAACAGCGCCAGAAACGCGCGTCCGGCCGGATTCGGCCGCGCCGTCCCCCGATAGAAATACGCGCCGATGCCCGCGCGGCGGAATGCCTCCTCAAGCAGCGGCTGGTACCGTTCCGGGCTCCGCAGCAGCACCGCGATCCGGTCGAAGGCCACGCCGGACTCCGCGAGTCCGTGGATCCTCCGCGCGATCTCCACGCACTCCAGCCCTTCTCCCGCCGCCGAAAAACAGGACACCGTGCCGTCGGTCCCGGCCGGATCGTGCAGCGCCGGCGAGAACAGGTATTGCCGCACCATTCCCAGCGCGTCGCGGCGCTCCTCCTCAACCTGCGCCGCCAAGGCCCCGAGGCACTTCCGCAGCGCATCCACCGTCGCCGCGTCGGATGCCAAACTCACCGCCATCACGCGCTGGGACCGCCCAACCAGCGCCCGCAGAAACTGCTTCTCCGCGGCGTGCCGCACTGGCACGTCGAGAAGCAGCAGTGGCAGTCCGGCCAGTGGATGCCCGCCGTCTTCGATGACTTCAATCGCCGCCTGGATCAACAGCGGCAGGTCCGCCAGCCCGACTTCCTCCATCGCGCCCGCGTATCCGCGCATCAGCAGCGACAGGTCGCGTCCCGGCTCTCCGCTCTGCGCAAGCTTGCGGAGGTCGACCCCCTCCATCCTCAACTCGGTCAGCGTCGCGCCCAGTGCGCGGATGAATCCCGGCCGGCTGGCGACCGGTTCGAAATATTGGAACCGCTCGTCCTTCCGGAAGCTATGGACAATCCGCGCCGCGAGCGCCTCCTGTGCCAAGCGGCTCAGTGGAGTGAAACGAAGCTCGCCATGCGAAGCGAGCCGCGCGGCGAGTTGAGGCAGCGTAAATGCATGGACCCCGAAGAAACCCGGCCGCGCCGCCGCGCGCAGGAAATCGTCGGCCGCGCCGCGGGACGGCGCCAGCAGCAGCGTCTCGCTCGCGAAATCGAAAAAACTCTCCGCGCGGCTGTACAACGATTCGTAGGAATGGGCGAGAAAGATGGCGCGGGCGGCCACCGCGGCTTACCCGGCGGCGCGGCGGACGCGCTTCGGTTTCGCGGGCTCCACCTCGGCGGGAGCGGCTTCGGCGGCCTCCTCGCGTGAGGCCGGCTTCTTCAGCGCGGCCAATGACGACTTCAGCGCCTCCATGATGTCGATCACTGGCGCCAGTTCCTGCGCCACCGGCGCGGCTACCACTTCCTCGCCCTGAATCTTAGCGTCGATCATGGCCCGGAGCGTTTCGCGGTACGTGTCCTTGTACTTCGAGGGCTCAAACGGCGCGGCCAACGCTTCGATGAGTTGGGTGGCCATCTTCACTTCCACTTCCTTGGCCAGCCCGCCGTCGGTCCGGAACTCTTCGATCGCACGCACTTCGTCCTCGTAGTACATGGTGTGGAGCAGCAGGCCGCTCTTGCCGGGCCGCAGGATGACGATGTGCTCGCGGTTGTGCATAGTGATCCGCGCGAGGCCGACATGCCCGGTTTGTCGCAGCGCCTCGAACAGCACGGTGTAAGCTTTCTCGCCGGCCTGCTCTGGCTGGAGGTAGTAGGAGCTTTCGAGGTAAACCGCGTCCACCTCGGCCGTCTTAACGAACTCGACAATCTCCATCACCTTCGCCGTCTTCGGCTGGATCTTCTTGATGTCGTCCTCCTCGATGACGACATACTTGCCGGATTCGTACTCGTAGCCCTTCACCAGTTCGCTGCGCGTCACTGGCTTATCCTCTGCCTGGCAGTAGAGTACCTGCTTCACGCGCGAGCTGTCGGGTTTGTGAAGTTGGTTGAAGCTGACCGTCTCGCTCCGCGCGGCGGCCACGAGGCGCACCGGAAGCGAGATCAGCCCGAAAGTGATGTGACCCTTCCAAATCGTAGATGCCATCAGCCACCCCGAAACAAAATAACAGCGGTTTGTACGGCCTCCTCCCTGGATACCACAGCCCGGCCGGGCTTTCAAGCGGGGTGCACGCGGCTTCGGGCGCGGGCGGCCGGCACAAGGCGTTCAGTCCCGATGGTCCGCCGCGATTCTCCACCGCCTCGCGTAGGATATGGTTGATGCGGGTCTGATACCCGCTACCTCCCGACTTCAGCCATGCCAGAATATCGGCGTCGAGACGGATGGTCACCGGCTACTTGATCGGCCCGGTAGGACTTGCCAACTACCGCCTTGCTCCAGTCTTTAACTTCTAAGATGGCGGTCAGGTCGATGGATGTTGCTGTCCTTCATCCGCCGGAGAGAGAGAATATCTAGATTCCTATTCTTGGCCACTCTTTTCATACCACCTCCTCTTTTCGTTCGGTGTCGCCTTCCTTGCCGGGATGATTCGAACCACTTCCTCGCCGTCCCTTTCGCGGTAGGTGCGCGACCACTACGACGACGCTACTGATAGCGCCGAGGGTTTGCCGGGAGACATCGCAACCTCCGAGCCCCACTGCCGGTCCTCCGGTGCTACGGCACCCTCCTGTATCCTAAAAAGAGCAACGTCCCCCGGACCGACCTTCCGCTATGAGCCTTGTTGAAATCGCCAAACCGCCTACCGCGGAGAATGCCGCCATCCTTCTGAACGGCCGCGACAATATCGCCATTGCGCGGGTCCCGCTCGCGGCCGGCCAGACGATTCGTTTCGGAGGCCAGGAAATCACCCTCCTCGACCCCGTGCCGATGGGCCACAAGGTCGCTCTCCGCGCCATCGCGCCTGGCGAAACGATCCTGCGCTACGGCCAAGTGATCGGCCGCGCCAGCCGCGCGATCGAAGCGGGCCGGCACGTTCACGTCCACAACCTCGCCTTCGAAGAACTCACTTTCGACTACGAGTTCCCAGAAGGTGAACTCCCGCTGCCCGAGCGCCGCGCCGATGCGCCGCTGTTCCAGGGATACCTCCGCGAGGACGGCCGCGCCGGAACGCGGAACTACATCGCCGTGGTCGCCGCCAGCAATTGTGCGGCCCACACCGCCGAATTGATCGCGCACAGCTTAGCGAAGGAGTCGCTGCCGTCCAACATCGATGGCATAGTCGCTTTCCCTCACGGCGAAGGCTGCGGCCTGTCGATCGGCCCGGACTCCCAGCAGCTCCAACGCACTCTGGCCGGCGTGCTGGACCACCCGAACGTCACCGGCGCCATCATCCTCGGCCTGGGCTGTGAAGTCAATCAGATCGACCACTACCTCGGCGAGGCCAAACCGCGCAGCGCCCGACTGGTGGGCATGACCCTCCAGGACACCGGCGGCACCCGCGCCACCGTCGAGGCCGGCCGCCGCGCTGTCATCGATATGATGGACCGCGCGCGCGACGATCGGCGCGTCCCGATTCCCGCCTGGAAACTGGCCGTCGGACTCGAGTGCGGCGGTTCGGACTCGTTCTCGGGCATTACCGCCAACCCGGCGCTCGGCTACTGTTCGGACCTCCTGGCGCAACTGGGCGGAACGGCCGTGCTGTCGGAAACTACCGAGATCTTCGGCGCCGAACACCTCCTGGTGAAGCGCGCCCGGAACCGCGCCGTGGCCGAGAAACTGCTCGGCGTCGTCGAGGACTACAAGACCTACGTGCGCCGCTTCGATCGCAGCTTCGACGACAACCCTTCGCCGGGGAACAAAGAAGGCGGCCTTACGAACATCCTGGAAAAGTCGCTCGGCGCGGTGGCCAAGGGCGGCACATCGCCGCTGATGGATGTCTACGAATACGCCGAGCGCATCCGGACGCCCGGCTTCGTATTTATGAATACGCCGGGCTACGACCCCGCGTCGCTGGCGGGCATGGCGGCCGGCGGCTGCAACCTGCTCGTCTTCACCACCGGCCGCGGCAGCGCCAGCGGCTTCCCGACGGTGCCCGTCATCAAAGTCGCTACCAATACCGCGATGTTCAAGCGCATGTCCGAAGATATGGACTTGAACTGTGGCCGCATCGCCGACGGCGAGGCCACGGTGGAGGAACTCGGCCAAGAGCTGTTCGACCTGGTGCTGGACGTCGCCTCTGGCCGCAGGACCTGGAGCGAGCAGTTAGGCCACAAGGAATTTGTGCCGTGGAGGATCGGACCCGTACTCTGAGGTCCGGCTGGTGGAGTCTAAGAGTTATGCGCGGTATTCTTGCTTTCCTGTTGTTATCGGCGGCGGCTCTGGCGCAGACGCCGGCCAAATCGGCGCTCGACAAGGCGGCCCTTGAGGCCTACCTTCGCCACCTTCTCCTGTACCCGAAGAACGTCACCGTCGAGATCGCCGACCCGAAGCCATCGGATGCGCCCGGTTTTCATGAGGTCCGCGTGCGTGCCTCGGCCGGCGCGGCCAACGAGGAGCGGATCTTCTACGTCTCTAACGACGGGAAGAAGTTGTTTCAGGCGACGGTCTACGACCTCGCGAAGAACCCGTTCGAGCGGGAAATGAAGCTGCTGAAAACCGAACTGCAGCCCAGCCTGGGCACGCCAGGCGCGCCGGTGGTGATCGCCGTGTTCAGCGACTTCCAGTGCCAGTTCTGCCGCGACGAGGCCAAGACGCTTCGTGAAAAGCTGATCCAAGCCTACCCAGAGCAGGTGCGACTCTACTTCAAGGACATGCCGCTCGCCCAGATTCATCCGTGGGCGTTGCCGGCGGCACAGGCCGGCCGCTGCATCTTCCGCGATAAGCCGCGAGCCTTCTGGGACTATCACGACTGGGCCTTTGACAAGCAGGCCGAACTGAACGAGCAGAACTTCCGCCAGAAGCTGAACGAGTACGCCGCGGCGAAGGGCTTGGACGCCGTCAAACTGAACCAGTGCATCGATTCCAAAGCCACCTTGCCCGAGATCGAGCAATCGATGGCTGAGGCGCGGGCGCTTGGCGTGAACTCCACGCCCACCTTGTTCATCAACGGACGGAAGATCTCCTCGGCGATCCGCTGGGAGAATCTGAAGCAGATCATCGACTTCGAACTGGACTACCAGACTGCGGCCAACAACGCCGGCGAGCAGTGCTGTACAGTGAAACTTCCGTCTCCGCTGGACCCGCAATGAAATTCCGTCACGTCCTGCTTCGATCCGCCGCCGCCCTGGCGGCCATCGGCCTGCTGGCCGCGCCGCCGGATCTCCGTGCGCCACGGTTCGATCCGGACCGCTATCTGAGCCACGTCAAATTCCTGGCCTCGGAGGAGTTAAAGGGCCGCGGCACGGGGACCCCGGAGTTGGAGAAGGCGGGCCGGTACATCGCCGCCGAGTTCCGCAAGATCGGTTTGCAGCCGCTCAACGGAAAGAGTTACCTTCAGCCGCTACCGGTGACCACCAACGCCAAGCTCGGCAAGAACAACCGGTTCGAGTACACCCTGAACGGCGCGACTAAGCCGCTGAACCCCCAGTCGGATTTCCAGCCGTTCAATTTCTCCGGCTCCGGCACGTGGACCGGCGAGGTAGTCTTCGCGGGATTCGGCATCACCGCGCCCGAGTACAACTACGACGACTACGCGGGCCTCGACGTGAAGGACAAGTTTGTTGTCGTGATGCGGCACGAGCCGCAGGAATTCGACGAGAAGAGCGTCTTTTCGGGCAAGATCTACACCGAGCACGCGCAGTTCTTCAGTAAAGCGTCGAACGCCAAGATGCAGGGCGCCAAGGGCGTGATCCTTGTGAATGACGTCGGCAACCACGGCGCCGCCGGCGACGAGATGGAACCGTTCGGCTCGGCAGCCGGACCGTCGAACGCCGGCTTGCCGTTCGTGCAGGTGAAGTCCGAGGTGGTTGACCGCTGGCTGGCCGCCGGGAACCAGTCCATCGCGAGAATCCAGGAGGCCATCGACAAGGACCTCATCCCGCGGAGCCGTCCGATCCCGAACGTCATCGTAACGGTTCAGGTGGACCTGCGGCGCGACCAACGCACGGTTCATAACGTTGTGGGCTATCTGCCGGGCGAAACCAATGAGTACGTCGTCATCGGCGCCCATTACGACCACCTCGGGCTCGGCGAGCAGTTCTCGCTGGCGCCGTCCAAGGCCGGTACGCCTCACCTCGGCGCCGACGACAACGCGTCCGGTACGGCCGGCGTGATCGAACTGGCGCGGCACTTCGCCTCTCAGCCGAAGAGCAAGCGCGGTTTCCTGTTTATTGCTTTCACGGCGGAGGAACTCGGGCTGCTCGGGTCGGGTTTCTATGTCAACAACCCGTTGCTGCCGCTGGACCGCGCCGCCGCTATGATCAACATGGACATGATCGGCCGGGTCCGCGACAACCGGGTGTATGTGGGCGGCACGGGAACCGGCACGACGTTTCGCGGGATGTTCGACCGGCTCTCGGGACAGTCCGCGCTCGCCCCCGACTACTCCGACACCACGGGCTATGGGTCGAGCGACCACACGTCGTTCACCGCCAAGCAGGTCCCGGTGCTCTTCTTCTTCTCTGGCCTTCATGGCGATTACCACAAGCCGTCCGACACGTGGGACAAGATCGACGCGCCGGGGACGGTGCGGCTCCTGGAGTTGATCGCTGACACCGCCGCAAATATCGCCGACGGCCCCGACCGGCCGCAATACGTCAAGGTCGCCCCGCCCGCCCACGGCCACGCGGGCGGACAGTCAACGGGTGGCGGATCGGGCTACGGTCCGTACTTCGGCAGCATTCCGGACTTCGCCGAGCCGCCCTCCGGGGTCCGCTTCGCCGACGTCCGCGAGGGGTCACCGGCAGCCAAGGCCGGCCTTCGCGGCGGAGACATCCTGGTGGAGTTCGACGGCAAGCCGATCCAGAATCTCTACGACTTTACCTACGCCCTCCGGGGCAAGAAGCCCGGCGAGCGGGTCCAAGTGAAGGTTTTGCGTGAGGAAAAGCCGGTCGAGGCCGAGGTCTTGCTGGAGCAACGGCGGTAGAATCGGCCCAGTCCTAATGAAATACGGCGATCCCTCCGATTAATAGAGAGAATGCACACCGGAGAACCGTCTGAGTACGAGAGCAACCCGGCGGCAGCCACGTTACCCAGGCGGCGCGCTCTACCGCCTTTGATCCTCCACCCCTTTGCCGACCGGAACGGACCGGGACAACTCATGGAGAGTTCGCGGGCCAGCCTGATGATGCAGGGGCTCATCCCGAACGCGGAATACTCGATGGAGGAACTAGAGCGGCGCTTGCTCGACGGCCGCTATTGCGAGGTCCGGATGCTGCTTTACGTCGGGCGGGATCTTACGCGCTGGATCGATCAGTGCCTGGACTTCGTACCAACTCAGCCGGACATCAGGAACTTTGGATACCGCTACCAGAGTTTCGCGGGCCTGCTGGTCCATCAGACGCCGCCGAACGTCGTCCAGAAACTCAAAGCGTGGGGCGTGGCCGATTACACGGCGATCTTCGCGCGTGCGCTGGCATTGAACACAATATTCGCCGAGGTTCCGCCACGCGAGATGTTGGCCGACTACTTCGTCCGCACCTACTACCGTTTTGCCGACCACATCTTCGCGTCCCGCCAACAGGTCAGCCATCCGCCGATTCCCGAAGGACTGTTCGATTTCGAACTCTACGCCTCGGGCGAGTACACGCGCATGTTGGAAGAGGAATGGTCCGGCGAAGACCGCCGCGGCCGGTAGGATCAGCTTCTCAACCTCACCCTGCCAGCACCGCGGCGCTGGTGGTGAGCACACCCCGCATTTCGGACGCCTCAATCGGTAATCACAAAAAGAACCTGGGGAGCGGCCGTGTCAACGAACCGGGGCACTGGGGCAGAAGGGGAAGCGGTTGCGCTCCACGATATTGGGGCCAAGCTGCAGCTAAAGCGAGCCAATCCGGATGCTGCTTCTAGCGGGACTTGCACTGCCA
>CAYPUQ010000103.1:0-15633 GCA_964413655.1 uncultured Solibacteraceae bacterium
GGGAGCCCTCATGGCCAAAGTCATCGCGATCGCCAACCAAAAGGGTGGCGTCGGGAAAACCACCACCGCAATTAATCTCGCGGCCTCTCTCGCCGCTAATGATGTGCGGGTTCTGCTGATTGACACCGACCCGCAAGGCAATTCGACGACCGGCGTAGGCGTCGAAAAGGAGGATGTCCCGCTCAGTTTGTACGATGTCTTGATGGGCGATTACGAGCTCGAGGCCATCGTCCGAACCACCGAAATGGACGGCTTGGACATCGCACCGGCCGATCGCAACTTGGTCGGCGTGAATATTGAACTGAGCAACTCAGAGGATCGCGAAGTTCGCCTGCGGCGCAAGTTGGCGGGTCTGCGCAACCAGTACCGATTTATCCTGATTGACTGCCCACCCGCCCTCGACTTTCTAACGCTGAATGCCCTGATGGCGGCGGATACTGTGCTGATACCGATCCAGTGCGAGTTCTTTGCATTGGAGGGCATCTCGCAGCTGATGGATACCATTGACAGAATCAACGATTCCTTTGGCCACCCGCTCAAGATTGAGGGCATCCTCCTCACGATGTACGACGACCGGACAACACTCGCTCGGCAGGTATCGGCCGATCTGCGGGAGTTTTTCGGCAAAGAGGTATTCAATACGGTGATTCCGAGAAGCATCCGGCTGGCCGAAGCGCCGAGTCACGGTAAGCCCGCGCTCTTGTACGACGTTCGATCCAAGGGCGCCGAAAGCTACATCCGCCTCGCCAAGGAGATTTTGGAGAATGAACAAGACCGAACAGCCGCGCAAGGCGCTCGGTAGGGGCCTCAGCTCTCTTCTACCGTCGAAGCAGTCTCCGTCTCAACAGCCGATTGGCGCGACAGCGGCGATCGTAGACTCACCGGACGGGACCGGAGGCTACCTATGCGTCAAGATCGACCTGATCGACCCCAACCCGACCCAGCCTCGTACGATCTTCGAGCCGGAAAAACTCGATGAATTGGCTGCCTCCATTCGTGCAAATGGAGTGATTCAGCCGCTGATTGTGAGGAAGAAGAACGACCGTTACGAATTGGTCGCTGGCGAACGACGGCTCCGGGCAGCCCGAATGGCGGGGCTGACCGAAGCACCCGTCGTGGTCCAGGAGTTCGCGGACGACCGCATCCTGGAACTGCAACTTATTGAGAACATTCAGCGAGAGGATCTGAACCCGATTGAAATCGCGACAGCATTCGAGCGCTTGGTGCGCGAGCATGGGCTCACTCATGAAGAGGTCGGGCGACGAACGGGGAAGGACCGCGCGACGGTTTCCAACTTCATCCGCCTTCTCCGATTACCGGACCGAGTCAAAATCCTACTCGCTGAGCACCGCCTGACAGCCGGCCACGCCCGCGCCCTACTGGCGCTGCCCGACGAGGACAGCGTGGTCCATTTGGCGGAGAGCGCCGCTCAGAACGGAACGTCCGTTCGGGCAATCGAGAAAACGGTTCAACACATTCTCGAGGGCCACGAAGCTCACCCGGACGGCATCGTTCGTCCGGATACCGGGGCCAAGCCGCAACTTGATCCCAACGTCCGTGCGGCAATCGAGGAAATGGAACACCGGCTCGGCACGCGCGTGAGGATCGTAGAAAAGTCTGCCGATCGGGGCCGCATTGAGATCGACTACTTCTCGCAGGAGGATCTGATGCGGATCTACGGTCTGATTATGGGCGAAGAGGAATAACCTGGTGCCGGCGGCAGGACTCGAACCTGCGACCTACGGATTATGAGACCGTCGCTCTAACCACCTGAGCTACGCCGGCGGGACCATCTACCAAGTTATTCGGCGGCGCGCCGAAAAGTCAATATCGGCTTATCGGGTCCCATTTTCCTGTATCGGCCCGCCGCTGCGCGCATCATGATAGAGTCGAATCTAGTGGCGCTGGTCGCTGAATTCCACCAAGTCTCGAAGAGCTATCCGATCTACAAGAGTCCTGGAGACCGTCTCAAAGAGATCCTTACACTCAACCGCCGCTGCTTCCACGAGGACTTCTGGGCGCTGAAAGATGTCTCGTTCGACATTGAGCGCGGCGAGACCTTCTGTGTGATTGGCGAGAACGGATCCGGCAAGAGCACGCTCCTGCAAATCATTGCCGGCATTCTCGCACCCACTTCGGGCTCGGCGGCCGTACACGGCCGGGTGGCGGCGCTCCTCGAACTGGGGTCGGGCTTCAATCCCGAGTTCAGCGGCCGCGACAACGTCTACCTGAACGGTGCCATTCTCGGGTTCTCGACGCGAGAGATGGACCGTAAGTATAGGGCGATCCAGGACTTCGCGGAGATTGGCGGCTTCGTTGACCAACCCGTCAAGACGTACTCCAGCGGCATGGCGGTTCGGTTGGCCTTTGCCGTTGCCATCCACGTCGACCCCGAAATCCTACTGGTTGACGAAGCGCTTGCGGTCGGCGATATCTACTTCCGGCAGCGCTGCATGAGGAAGGTGCATGAGTTGCGCACCCGAGGCGTGACAATCGTGTTCGTCTCGCATTCGATGGGGGACGTGAAAGCGATCGGCAACCGCACGATGTGGCTGGATAGGGGCCGGGTTCGGGCCTTGGGTGACACCGACAGTGTCGTCTCTCAGTATCTGGCGGCCATGTCGGAGAAGGATGCGGCCTGGTTAGACCTGAAGAGCCCGGCACGCCCCGTGGCCGACCGCGCGTCCGGTGCGCCACCGGAGGTGGTCAGCACTATACCGAACATCGATCACCGTTATGGCGATGGCCGCGCTGAGATCGTCGGCATAGCCGTCTACGATGCCGTCGGCAGGCCCGCTCAGATCCTGGAGCCTGGCGAGAACATGACCGTCCGCATAAGCGCCCGCGCCAAGGAGGAGATTCCACTGCCCAACGTAGGTTTCATGCTGCGCAATCACCTTGGGATCGACTTCGCCGGTACAAACACTCTCCGGGAAGGGATCGAGCTTTCGCCGATGCGTGCCGCGGACTTGGTCACAGTCGACTTCGAGGTAACGATGCCCGCTCTGTACCCATCGCATTTTTCCTTTTCCCCCGCCATCGCCGACGGCGGACTTCTGCATTACCAGATGTGCGACTGGATCGACAACGCGATCACGCTGCAGATGGGCCATCTCGAAGGCGGACCGGTCTACGGATATCTTCACCTGCCCTGCAAAGTCCACGTCAATTCCCGCCTGGCGCGCCCGGAATCGGAAAAGGCGGAAGCATCCATTGTCTGAATTCACTGGTGAGCGGGTGGTACCGGGCGCGGTAGAGCCCGACCTGTGGAATGAACACTTTGCCCGCTATCTCTTCGGCGGACGCCTCGCCCGAGGGAAACGCGTCCTGGACTTGGCGTGTGGTACGGGTTACGGTGCTGCCGAGTTGGCGCGCAGCGCCACCACCGTCTACGCCGTCGATGTCGCGCCGGATGCTGTCAGTCACGCTCGCTGCAACTACCCGGCGCCCAACCTCCACTTTCTCCAAGCCGACTGCCGCAACCTGCCATTTCGCGATGCCTCCATCGATCTGATCATCGCATTCGAACTCATCGAGCACCTCCGCGACGCCACCGCCCTCCTCGCCGAAGCCCGCCGTCTGCTGTCGCCCTCTGGCCAGCTCGTCATATCAACGCCAAACATCGCCTACTACAACGAAACACGCCGCCTATACGGTCCGAACCCGTTCCACGAGCACGAGTTCACCTACGACGAATTCGAACAGGCTCTCCGCGCTCACTTTCCCCAGGTGTCGCTCTTCGTTCAGAACCATTCCGACTCCATTGTTTTTCAGCCAGTTACATCTACTACATCTGCCGAAATACGACTTGAGTCCAAAAACATAAACCAACCGGGATCATCTCACTTCTTCGTCGCCGTCTGCGCCCTTCGGATGCAGATCGGTTCCCCGACGTTTGTTTACCTGCCGAAGACCGCCAATGTGCTCCGCGAACGCGAGGAGCATATAGCGAAACTGGAAGGAGAGTTGGCGACCAAGACCCGTTGGCTAGACGACCTGCGGCAGCAATACAAGGAACTTGTCGATCGGGCGCGCGAGTTGACCGCCGAGATTGAAGAGAAGAACCGCTGGGCCCAGGAACTCGACGCAAGACTCGCCGAGGCAACCACAGGCATGGCTGAGAAGATCAGGGGCATCGCCACGGCCTACGAGGACAAAATCGCTGAGTTGGAGGGAGACATAGCCTCCAAGGTGGAGTGGGCCCGCCAAGTCGAGGCTCGCCTGGGCATGAAATCGCAGGAGCTAGCCGAGTGCATCGAGATGCTCCACAGGACTGAGCGCGACCTTGAGGAGCGGACCGCTTGGGCGCTCGCGCTTGATAAGAGTAAGCAGCATCTCGAACTGCGACTCAACCGCGTGCAGGCCTCCCGGTGGTACAGGCTGGGAAGAAAGATTGGGCTGGGGCCGGAGGTTCGCGACTCCTAGTAGGCCATGCGGATTCTCTTCAGGCTGCTGCGGGCTCTGCCGCTGCTGCTCCTTCTCCCGCTCCTGATTCTGCTCCCGATTCTCTGTTGCGCGCTGACTGACGTGTGGTGGTGGATCGCTGGCCGGCGTGCGCGGCGGCTGGCTGATGATGTCAAGGCGCGGACCGATGCCATCTCGGTCGTCATCCCGAATTGGAACGGCCGGGATCTCCTGGAGAAGTATCTGCCCTCGGTGATCGACGCGGTTCAAGTCCTCGGGCACCCCGACAGCGAGATCATCGTGGTCGATAACGCCTCCACCGACGGTAGCGTGGACTACGTCGAACGGCACTTCGCGCTCCCGTGGATCAAGGTCCTTCGCCTTCCAGAGAACCTGGGCTTTGGGGGTGGCTCGAATGCCGGGTTTCGAGCGGCCGAGAACGATATTGTTCTGCTTCTCAACAGCGACATGCGCGTGGAGCCGTCCCTTCTTCGCCCGCTTCTCGACGGCTTCCAGGACAACGGCGTCTTCGCGGTCTCCTGCCAGATCTTCTTTACCGACCCCGCGAAACGCCGAGAGGAAACAGGGCTGACCCAGTTCTGGTGGTCGAACGGCTCCTTCCGGGTTCGGCACCGCGACGACCCCGCCATCCAGACCCTCTTCCCCTGCTTCTACGGCGGCGGCGGTTCTTCTGCTTTCGACCGGCGCAAGTTTCTCGATCTCGGAGGCTTTGATTCCCTCCTCGCGCCGTTCTACCTCGAGGACACCGACCTTGGCTACCTCGCCTGGAAGCGCGGCTGGAAAGTGCTCTATCAACCCGCCAGCCATGTCTGGCACGAGCACCGGGGCACGATCGGGAAGCACTTCAGCCACGCCTATATCCAATCGATCCTGGAAAAGAACTTCCTCCTTATCTGCTGGAAGAACATCCACGAGTGGCGCCGCCTAATCGGCCATTTCCTCTATAACGCCGCTGGCGCGCTGATCAGCGCCGTCTTCGGCGAATCGCTCGAACGCGCGTCCCTGCGCGGTCTCTGGCTCGCTAATCGCCAACTTCCCGGCGTCATTCGCTCACGCTGGCGCGCCCTGACGCTTGCCCGGATCGGCGACACGGAAGCCTTCCGGCGGCCACTGGGCGGCTACTTCCGCGATCGCTTCTCGCTCTTGCCGCCGAAGGTGGACCGGCCGCGAGTTCTCTTTGTCGCCCCTTACCCGATCCTACCGCCGGTGCACGGCGGCGCGGTGTTCATGTCGCAGACCACCTGCCAACTCGCCCAACTCACCGATCTTCACATCATCGTCCTCCTCGATCGGCCGGAACAGCAAGGCGATCATGCCGCCCTGGCGAACCGCTGCCGCTCCACTACCTTCCTGGCGCGCATGCCAGGCCGGCCCAAGGGCGTCGGATCCATCCTACCTTTCGCTATCCGGGAATTCTCCAACCCTGACCTCGATTGGTTGATCCACCGCACAATCTACCTGCACAAAATCGACGCCGTCCAACTCGACTATTTGCACATGGCCCAGTACGCTGGCCAATACCGGCAGATCGGTTGTTTCCTGTTCGAACACGATCTCTACTTCCAAACCGTCGCCCGCCAACTTCCGGGCATCGCGGGCCTCGGCCGCCGCGCCGCCGCCACCTTCGAATACCTCCGCGCCCTCCGCTATGAACTCCGCGTGCTACCGTCCTTTGACCGCGTTCAAGTCTGTAGCAGCGCCAATATGCGCTACCTTGCCTCCTTCTTGCCCTCCATCGCGAATCGCCTCGACCCGGACCTCCGCGCCGGCATTACCGTTTCCAACTACCCGTTTCAGACATCGCCCCGCGAGCCCGATACGATTCTTTTCCTCGGCAGCTTTCGTCACGCGCCCAACACCGAGGCGCTTCAATGGTTCGCTCGTACCGTACTGCCACAAATCCTCTCCGAGAGACCTTCCGTGCGGCTCATTGTTGTCGGCAGCGATCCTCCGCCACAGCACTCGCTCCCGGATTTTCGTGACGCCCTCGAGTTTCGCGGTTACGTCGCAAATATCCTCGAACCACTTCATCGCTACGCTGTCTTCGTCTGCCCTATCAGGAGCGGCTCCGGCGTCCGCGTGAAACTTCTTGAAGCATTTGCGACTGGAATACCAGTCGTATCTACACACGTCGGCGCGGAAGGGCTCGCCGAAGAAGACGGCTCGGTCTGCCGCCTCTCCGATGATGGCCCCGCTTTCGCCGAAGCGGTCCTCGACCTCCTCGCCGATCCGGATCGCGCCGAGTTAATGGCCTGTCGCGCCCGTCGCTACGTTGAGAAAGATTGGGACCTGTCGGCCGCCACCCGCCGTTTGCTCCAGACCTATACCACGGTAGTTGAGGAAAAGCGTTCGCGCGTTACGCGATAGAGAGATCCTCTGCAACCTTGACTTTAACGGGGGGTACGCAACCTCCAGAGGGACCATTACTATTCGGTCAACCGCCTCGCCAGATACCTCAGCCTATCAATACTACAACTATCGAATTCTACAATTATAGTACAAACAAATACTTTTTTATCAATAGTTTATAACGATGTGTAATTTTCGTCTATTGCCTTGCTCTCTCCTGTGGAAACTGTGATAGACTGACCTTCCGAAGTTCTTCCGCTTCGGATTTGGAGGAAGTTCACCGGTCGCCAATCCAATCGGGAGCGAACCGACAGAAGGTGATCTGTGGCTTTTCCCTGTGGAAGTATCACGGGTATCGTTGTGTCCTCAAGGGGTGGCAAACAATGAACATCTGGGATCAGATCAAGCATCATCTGCAAACGAAACTGGATCCCGAAGCCTTTGCAAATTGGCTCGGGCGCTCCGCTTTTCTCGACCAGCGCGAGACCACTCTCACTGTCAATGTACCAAACGATGCCACGCGCGAATGGCTCCAGATCGAATATGCCGGCCACGTTCGCGATGCTATCCGGGACCTTCGTCTCCCGATTACCGAAATAAGGTACCTCGCCGGCCCTCGCCCGTCACCGACACCTTCCAGCACGCCAACTGGTCCACTACAGTCTTGGGAACCCGTCCTTGCCTCTTTGGAAAACCAGCTCAACTCCCGATACACTTTCAATTCATTCATTGTCGGCTCATGCAACCAGTTCGCGCACGCCGCTGCCAAGGCTGTCGCAGCCAAACCAGCGCGCCGCTACAATCCGCTCTTCGTGTATGGCGGCTCCGGGATGGGAAAAACCCACCTTATCCATGCCATTGGCAACTCTCTCCTTGAGAACTACCCCACCCTACGCGTCGTCTACACCACCAGCGAACGCTTCATGAACCAAATGATTCACTGCATTAAGTCCGACCGCATTCCCCTCTTTCATCAGCACTACCGGTCCGCTGACATCCTCCTCCTCGACGACATCCAAGTCCTCGCCAACCGCGAGCGCACCCAGGAGGAGTTCTTCCACACCTTCAATGAACTCTTCGAACACCAGAAGCAAATCGTGGTATCCAGCGATTCCCCACCTAAAGCAACCGCCGGTCTCACCGACCGCGTGCGCTCCCGCTTCGAGTGGGGTCTCCTCGTCGACGTTCAACCACCGGACCTCGAAACAAAGATGGCGATTCTCGACTCCAAGGCCGAAGACCAGGATATCAAGCTGCCCGAGGATGTTCGTATCTACATCGCTACCAAAACCAAAGCCAACGTCCGCGAGCTCGAAGGCGCCCTCATTAAACTCTCTGCCTTCGCTTCCGTCACCGGCTCGCCGATCACGCTGGACATGGCCAAACAGGTCCTCCGCCACCTCTCCACCGGCTCTGAGAAAAGGGTAACCATCGAGGCCATTGTAAAGGCAGTCGCGGAGCGCTTCGGCATGCAACCCGCCCATCTCAAGCAGAAGTCTAATATGAAGCACATCGTGCGCCCCAGACAGATCGCCATGTATCTCGCCAAGGAACTCACACTCGCCTCTCTACCCGAAATCGGCCGTGCCTTCGGCGGCAAGCACCACACCACGGTCCTCCACTCCATCCAGACCATCGAGAAGTTCCGCCACCGTGATCCGGAGATCAACAGAACCATTCACAGCCTAATCGACTCATTTCAATAGGCTTATAAAGTTTTCCACCGGATCATGCTCAGATCCCCCGCGCAACCCGAGCATCGCGTGCCAACTTGCCGCATCCATCCACATTCACACGCCTCTTTCCCACGACTAGCCGAGACAAGAAGCCTTTTCTTTTTGTATAATTTAGAAAGATATCCACCTTTCCACAATCCCTATGATTCCTATTAAGAAAACCATCCTGTTTCGATAGAGAGGGAGAACCAAGCAGACCATGGAATTCACCGTAGCCAAAGCGGACATCGTCCGGGAGCTGGGACTCTCCCAGGGCGTGGTTGAGAAGCGCACCACGATTCCGATTCTGTCCAACGTTTTAGTGGAAGCCACCGATGGCGAGATTATACTGACCGCCACCGATCTCGAACTGGGCATTCGATCGGCCTGCCCCGCCCATGTTAAGAAAACCGGTGCTGGCACCATACCTGCCAAGCGACTTCTTGATTATGTCCGCTTGTTACCGGATGCCGACATTCACCTTAAGTTCACCGAGAACCATTGGGCCAATCTGACCTGCGGCCGCTCCCGCACCCGCATCGCCGGCATGAGCCACGAGAGCTTCCCTGAACTGCCTGTCATCGGTGACATCACGGCACAACTACCGGCTGTCCCTTTCGGGGAGATGATCGCTCACACGATCTTCTCCATCTCCGCCGAAGAATCGCGGTTCACCTTCAATGGCGCGCTCCTTCAGATCGCTCCTGACAAGCTCACCCTTGTTGCAACCGACGGACATCGCCTTGCCCTTTCCGAACGCTCAATCGAAACCGGAGCCGCCGCCCCCATGAGAGCCCTTGTACCGCGTAAGGCGATGCAGGAGATTCTTAAACTCGTTCCGGAGACGCCGGCTGACGCCAACATTGAATTCGCCGCTACGGAGAATCACCTGTTCTTCCGCATCGGCAAACGTCTTCTGCTCGGTCGCAAGCTCACCGGCAACTTCCCCGATTATGATCGTGTCTTGCCCAAGGAGCACAACCACGTTGTCGCCGTGCCCCGCGACGACCTCCGGGCCACCATCGAACGCGTCTCCCAGTTCTCCGACGAGCGCTCCAGGGCCGTCAAACTCAAGATTTCCACCGGTGAACTCATCATTCACTCTTCGTTGTCCGAGACCGGCGAGAGCGAGGAAAGCCTGCCAACTCCCTATGACGGTCCTTCCGTCGAAATCGGCTTCAACGCGCAATACATTCTCGACTTCCTCCGCGCAGAACCCGAAGACCAAGTGAACTTTCTTTTCAAGGATGCCAGCAGCGCCGGGGAACTCCAACCCGGTGGCGACAACCTTGCCTATAGCTACCGTTACATCATTATGCCCATGCGCATCTGACCCAAGTAACCGCAATATCCGCAGTATTCACAGAGGTATATGGCAACTACTCCAGACACTTACGACTCCTCCAGTATTAAGGTTCTCGAAGGACTTGAGGCAGTCCGGCTGCGTCCGGCAATGTATATTGGCTCTACCAGGGAAATGGGACTTCATCACCTGGTATACGAAGTTGTGGACAACTCCGTCGATGAGGCTCTAGCCGGATACTGCGACGCCATCAACGTTACCATTCATATCGACAACTCCATCACTGTCGTGGACAACGGACGTGGTATTCCGGTCGATATCAAACCCGACTTCGGAGTCTCGGCCGCCGAGATCGTAATGACCAAGCTGCACGCCGGTGGCAAGTTCGACTCCAACTCCTACAAAGTCTCCGGAGGCCTGCATGGTGTCGGTGTAAGCTGCGTCAACGCACTTGCCGAGACGCTAAAGCTCGAAATCTGGCGCGCGGGATTCGTATGGGAACAGGAGTACGAGCGCGGTATTCCGAAGGCCCCCCTCCAACAGATGGGCAAGGCTGGGCGCAAAACCGGAACCCGCATCACTTTCAAACCCGATCCCTCCATTATGGAGGTCATCGACTTCAACTTCGACATCCTCGCGCAGCGCCTCCGCGAACTCGCCTTTCTCAACAAGGGGCTGACGATTACCCTTACCGACGAGCGCTCGGAGCCGCCCAAGCAGCATGAATTCCACTATAAAGGCGGCATCGCCGAATTCATTCAGCATCTTAGCCGCGGCAAGCAGGTCCTCCACGAAAAGCCCATTTACTTCGAGGGCGACCGCGATCTCCCCAATGGCGGGAAGCTTTCCATGGAGATTGCCCTTCAGTACAACGATGGATATTCCGAGACGCTCTTCTCCTTTGCCAATAACATCAACACCGTCGACGGGGGCAGCCACCTGAGTGGGTTTCGCTCCGCACTCACCCGTACCATCAACGCTTACGGCCAGCAGGCGGGGCTGTTCAAGGACCTTAAGGAAAACCTGACCGGCGACGACGTCCGCGAAGGCCTAACCGCTGTTATCAGTGTCAAACTACCGCAACCCCAGTTTGAAGGCCAGACCAAGGGTAAGCTGAATAGCGACATTCAAGGGCACGTGGTTCAACTGATCAACGAAAGACTCGGAGAGTATTTCGATAAGAACCCCGCCGTCATGAAGAAGATCGTCGGCAAGGCGATCGACGCCGCCCGCGCTCGCGAAGCCGCCCGCAAGGCCCGCGATCTCACGCGCCGCAAGGGAGCCCTCGATTCCGGCGGCTTGCCGGGCAAATTGGCCGACTGTCAGGAGCGCGATCCAAACCGCTGCGAATTGTTCCTTGTCGAGGGTGAGTCGGCCGGCGGCACTGCGAAAAGCGGCCGCGATCGCCGCTACCAGGCCATTCTGCCGCTCAAAGGCAAGATTCTAAATGTCGAGAAGGCTCGCTATGACAAGATGCTGGGCCACGAAGAAATCCGTGCCATGATTACCGCTATTGGCACCGGTATTGGCAAGGACGATTTTGACATCACCAAGCTCCGTTACGGCAAGATCATCATCATGACCGACGCCGACGTCGACGGATCGCACATCCGCACCCTCTTGCTCACCTTCTTCTTCCGCCACATGCAGGAGTTGATCAATCGCGGGCATGTCTACGTCGCGCAGCCGCCGCTCTACCGCATCAAGAAGGGCAAGTCCGAGAAGTACATCAAGGACGACAAGGAGTTCACCCGCGAAATCCTGCGGCGCGCCACCGATAACATCGCCGTCCAGACCGCCTCGAACGGCCAAGGCGTCGTGCAGCGGCTCGAAGGCACCGAACTGAGAAACTTCCTCATGTCTCTCGACGAACTCAACGCCCTCTCCCGGCGCGTCGAGCGCCATCTCCGCGAGGCCAGGGTAGTCGATTTCCTGGCGAATCCAACTTTTCGCCTGGATGCCAAGCAGGATTTCATGGACAAGGCCAACCTGGAGCCGCTCGTGGAGCCGCTGGCCCAGTGGAACCTCGTACCTCGCATCGTTCGCGACGAGGAGCATTCAATCGATGAGGCCAACTCCGCGTGGATGCTCAGCTATCGAGACACCACGAACGCCGAGCGCTTCATTGGTATCGAACTGCTTTCTCACCCGGAGTATCGCCGCCTCCGCGCGATCTCCAAACAGATCGCGAAGTTCAACCATCCGCCGTTCGTCGTAGCGCGCGACACCTCTACACAGGAACAAGCGTCCTGGCGCGACCTGCTTGAACACCTGAAATCGGAAGGTATGAAGGATGCCAACATCCAGCGCTATAAGGGCTTGGGTGAAATGAACTCCGGGCAGCTCTGGGAAACGACCATGGATCAGGAAAGACGAACCCTGCTCAAGGTGGAACTTCGCGACTTGGTCGAATCCGATGAGATCTTCTCCACGCTGATGGGGGAGGACGTCGAAAGCCGCCGCCGGTTCATCGAAGAGAACGCGCTCGACGTCCGCAACCTCGACGTGTAGCCCGTGGGTCTATGCGCCCCGCTCCGGCTTCATCACCGCCAGGTACGGCAGGTTACGGTAATACTGCCGGTAGTCGAGACCACAGCCAATGACGAAGTGGTCGCCGATCTCGAAGCAGCGGAACTCCACCGGAAGCGGAATCAGGCGCCGGTTGGTGCGGTCCAAGAGCGTACAGATGCCGAGGGAGTTTGGCCCGCGGCCGGCTAGCGTCTGAAGGAGATACCGCGCCGTGAGCCCGGTATCGACGATATCCTCGACGAGCAGAACATCCTCGCCCTCAATGGGCTGATCGAGGTCCTTGGCGATGCGGACGACACCGCCCGACTTGTTCTGCGACCCGAAGTTCGAGATGGCCAGAAAGTCGATCTTGAGCGGGATATCGATTTCGCGCGCGAGCGCCGTCAGGAAAAATACCGAGCCCTTCAATACGCCAATCAGCTTCAGTTCGCGGCTGCGATAGCGCTCCGAGATCGCCGCCGCGACTTCACGGATGCGCCCGCGAACCTGTTCTTCACTGTAGAGAATCCGCTCGATCTCCGGCGCTATATTCATACCTGCATCGGCCGCTCAGCCAGTCCGTACTTGAAGATCAGGTTCTGGAAATCCTTCTGGTAGAAGACCTGGATATTGATGTTTGGGTAGATTGTCTTCAGAAGCTTCACCTTGCGGTTCTTACGTGTGACGTGCGCTTGCTTCATGGTCGTGATTTCAATGTAGAGGTCAAGCTCGGGCAGATAGAAGTCCGGCGTGAACGACTCCGTGGGCCTGCCGTCCTTGCCCCATTGGATCGGGAAGCTGCGCTGTTCGTACTCCCAGGCAATCCGGTAGAAGTCGAGCAGGTTGGCAAAGATCTCCTCCGAATGGTGCGCGAATGGTTTGCGCGTGAGATTCACCCTGCCGGCCGGGCTGATGCGGTGGCGGGCAAGCTGAAGCCGTGCCTCGAACTGAAGATGGACTTCGGCGGTTTCCGGGAGTAAGCCCTCTTCGGTTAGGCCGCGCTGGATGGCGGCGTGGGCGATCAACCCGGCGACTTCATCGGCTGAAAGCGACTCCACGTTGCAAACCAAGTCAAATAGGTGCGGCGGCGAGCCGAGCCGGCCGGTTCGCTTCTTCCGGCGCGTCTTCTGTTCGCGCTCCAGTTCGCGTAGCATGGCGCGGGCCGGGTCGCGCTCCAGGCGCTTCTCCAACATCATGGCGCCAAGGCGATAGCCCTCCGGCGCGGTCAACGCAATGCGGAGCGCCGCGGGAAACCGGCTCATCAGCATCTCGGCGCCGTCGGCATAGACGACGAGATGGTGCGACGTCGCCAGGCGCGCCAACACGGACTGCAACGCGGGTAGATACGCACGTTCGGGAATACTGATCTCTTCGCCGAACTCCTCGGCGATCAGCCGCCGCAACGTCGGCTCCCCCAAAAACTCCATCTCAAGGCGCTGAGCCGCCAGCCGGGCGGATTCTTCCACGCGGCATCCCGGCTCGCCGGTCACCGTGATGATGGCCATGGGCTGCCTGGTGCTCCCCTGTTCAGCTTTTTCAGGTCCTCCGCCCCATGATATCCCAATGACCGGAGACGCTGATACGCTAGCAACAGATGAGCTTACTGAGCCAAGCGAAATTCGGTGACGGCATCGTGGGAGGGGCGCCCTCGCCCGCGGCCGGCCCCCTGGCCGGCCTCATTTCACGCCGGTCCTTGCTATCGCACGCCGGTATCTCCTTGCTGCTACCGCTCAGCCTGGAGGCGGCGCGCGACCTGCGTTGCGACGTCGCGGTCATTGGAGGCGGGACCGGCGGCTGCGCCGCCGCTCTCGCCGCTCTACGCAACGGGATGCGCGTCATCATGACCGAGGAAACCGACTGGGTCGGCGGACAGCTTACATCACAAGGAGTGCCGCCCGACGAGCATCCCTGGATCGAGATGTTCGGCGCCACGCAGCTCTACATGAGCTACCGCCGCGCGGTCCGCGACTACTATCGCCGGCACTTCCGCCTCACGCCCGCCGCGCTGGCGCGCGAACACCTCAATCCGGGCGATGGATCGGTCTCGCGCCTTTGCCATGAACCGCGCGTCTCGCTGGCCGTGCTGCAGGCGCTGCTCGACCCGTGGATCGGCGCCGGGAAACTGGTGGTGCTGCTGCGCCAAAAGCCAGTGAAGGCGGATACGCAAGGTGATCGGGTCCGCGCGGTCACGGTGAAGAGTCTCGAGACCGGCGTCGAACGAACGATCACCGCGCCGTACTTCATCGATGCCACCGAGATGGGCGACCTGCTGCCTCTCACGAAAACCGAATACGCCGCCGGCTTCGAGTCGAAGAAGCAAACCGGCGAGTTGCATGCACCGGACGAACCGCAACCCCAGAACCACCAGGCCTTCACGGTGTGCTTCGCCGTCGACTACCTCGAAGGCGAGGACCACACCATCGACAAGCCGGAAGAGTACGGTTTCTGGCGCGACTACGTGCCGGAGATGCGGCCGCCATGGCCGGGCAAGCTCCTGAGTTGGCACATGAGCAACCCGCAGACCCTCGAACTGCGGCGCGTTACGTTCTTTCCCACACCGTCGGATATCGCCGCGCCGCCGGGCGTGCTGAACCTGTTCGTCTACCGCCGCATCGCCAGCAAACTGAACCACGAGCCGGGCGCCTACGTCAGCGACATCACGCTGGTGAACTGGCCGCAGAACGATTACTGGCTCGGCAACCTCCACGAAGTGAGCGAGGAAGAAGCAGCGCGGCACCTGCGGCGCGGCAAGCAGTTGAGCCTCTCGCTGTTGTACTGGATGCAGACCGAGGCGCCGCGCACCGACGGCGGGGCCGGCTGGAAAGGCCTGCGGCTCCGCGGCGATCTGATGAGTTCCGAAGATGGCTTGGCGAAGTATCCCTACATCCGCGAGTCGCGGCGCATCCAGGCGGAGTTTACCGTCGTCGAAGAACACGTAGGCACCGAAGCGCGCATGAAGAAGACCGGCATGAAGCGCGAGGAAGTGACCGCCGAGCCCTTCGCGGACTCCGTCGGCGTCGGCAGCTACCGGATCGATCTCCACCCCAGTTCCGGCGGCGACAACTACATCGACGTGAGTTCGCTGCCATTCCAGATTCCGCTGGGCGCGCTGGTTCCGAAGCGCGTCGAGAACCTCATTCCGGCGTGCAAGAATCTCGGTGTCACGCATATTACGAACGGATGCTACCGCCTGCATCCGGTGGAGTGGAACATCGGCGAGTCGGCGGGCGCGCTCGCGGCCCACGCGATTCAGCGGAAGACGCCGCCGCGCCGGATTCGCAACAACGAGAAACTGCTGCGGGAGTTTCAGGCGAAGATCCAGTCGGAGGGCGT
>CAYPUQ010000104.1:0-15583 GCA_964413655.1 uncultured Solibacteraceae bacterium
TCGCCTGATCGATCTGCAGCTTGGCGCCGATGTTCTCGCCGACATCGACGTCCGCGATATCGATCGACAGAATCTCGTAGGCGGTGCCCGCATCCAAACCGCGGCTGAGGATGTTCTTCGAAATATGATCCGGGTTTTCGAGCACGTGCTTATGTGTCGCGGCGGAGCCGATCGTGCTCACCATGCCTTCGCCGACACGAGCGATAATCGTCTCCTCGCCGGCGCCGCCTACGAGGCGGTCGATATTCGTCCGGACGGTCACGCGCGAGACGGCAATCAACTGGATCCCGTCCTTCGCCACGGCGGCAATTCGCGCGGTTTCGATGACCTTCGGGATTACCGACATCTTGACGGCTTCCAGCACATCGCGTCCCGCCAGGTCGATCGCCGCCGCACGCTTGAAGGGCATCTCGATGTTGGCCTTGTCCGCCGAGATTAGCGCGTTGACAACGCGCACGACGTTTCCACCGGCCAGATAGTGCGCCTCGAGATCGTCGATGGAGATTTGCAGCCCCGCCTTGGCGGCGCTGATCCGGGCAGTGACGACCGTCGCTGGAGGCACGCGCCGGAGCCGCATGCCAACGAGGGTCAGCAGCCGCACGTAGGCGCCGGACGACCATGCGGCGATCCAGAGTGGAATGGGGACGATGTAAAGGATCACAATCAGCAGTACTACGGCCGGAATGAGCAGGCCGAGTGCGCCGATCGCAGTGAAATCGAGATCATTCATGTGTATGGCTCCAGGCGCGGCGGCTGCCGGACCACGATCCGGTTGCCGTCCACGCGGGTAACTTCAATGGCGGCGCCGGCGTCGATGAAGCCTCCGTCGGAGACCACATCGACGCGAGTGCCGTCGATGTCCGCAATACCTGCCGGCCGCAACGGCGAAATGGCCGTGCCGGTCCGCCCCAACCAGCGGCGGTCACTATCCGGCGCCGAGACGTAGCCGAGATCGGCCTGCATACCAGTGGCGAGCACGAGGCGCCGCCCGAACGGCAGGCGGGGCAACACACGGAGGAGTGCAAACGCGCCGGCCATCGCCAGCAGGATAGACAGGGCGACACGACCGAGCGCACCGATGACGACGGGCACCGTGGCGCCGGCGCCGACCAACGCCATGCCGAGTCCCGCCACGAGCGCGATGACACCGGCGATACCTGCCAGGGTCGTCCCCGGAAACACAAATACCTCGAGCGTGATCAGCAGCACTCCAATAGACACCAGCAGCAATTCCTCCCAGCCCGCAAGCCTGACAATCCAGTGACCCCAGAAGAACAGCCCGAGCGAGATCAGCCCGATCATGCCCGGCAGGGCGAAGCCCGGAGTCCGAATCTCCACGAACAGCCCGAGGAGGCCCACGGTCATCAACAGGGAACTGACGATGGGGTGCGTCAGAAACCGGACAAGCGTCTCGGCCCATGATTGGCGGGCGTGGCGCAACTCCGCTCTTGGCAGTCCGGCGGCCTCCAGCGCGGCGCCGGCGGTGTCGGCCGTCAACTCGGCCACATCGTGTTTGAGCGCTTCCGAGGTCGTGAGGGTGAGCAGCTTGCCTTTGGCGATCACCCCGGCGATCTCCACGTCGGCGTCGACCATCGCTTCGGCAAACTCCGGCGGCCGATTCCGGGCCTCCGCCGTCGCCCGGAACTCCTTCCGCACGTAGGAGACCGATTTTTCGTCCGCGGCTTTCGTTTCGCCACCACCGCTGAGCACCGGCGTGGCGGCGCCGATCGTACCGCCCTTCGTCATCACCAGCGTCTCGCAGGCGAGCGCGATGAGCGCGCCGGCGGAAATGGCGCGCTGGTTGACGAACGCAATCGTCCGGACCGGCGCGTTGAGCAGTTCGTCGCGCATCGCCACCGCCGCATCCACCCGGCCGCCGAACGTGTTGATGTCAAGCAGCACGGCTGCTGCGCCGGACTCCTTCGCCTCGCGGATTGTCCGCGACAGGAACGGCGCGAGGCCGAGGTCGATCATGCCCTCGATCGGGACAACGTAGACGATGGGAGTGGATGTTTCCGCCGTCACGCCGTGTATGTCCGTCCAGCCCAGGAACGCAAGCAGGACGGCAACAAGAACACCGAGTGCAAACCGCTTCCTCATGTTTCGTCACCCGGGAAGCGCGGATCCGGCGCGTGTCCTGAGACAATCACTTCAAGGGCGTCCTGCGTCTTCGGCGGATTGATCCCAATTCACAGCGTCGCCATTATGAACCACACACGTCGTACTAATGATACATGGGTGAATGGGTTCGGCGCTCCGACGGGCCCGTCACGCCCCGCGGATCGCGGCTACTGGCGGGCGGTTTCGACCTGGACCAGGACGTTTTCCACTTCGCGGTCCGGGTTGAGCTTAATCGTCTGGGGATCGCGCCAGAAGTCGATCAGTGAGACTTGATGGACGCAGGAGACGGTGCAGTGAGGCGCGCACTCCTTCTCGGTCCGGTACTCGCGGCGGACGTCTTCGATGGAGTATTCGGCCAGCGGCTTGGCCGGATAGCCGCGCTGCTGGGAGCAGTAATGGACGAGGCCGTCCTCGCAGATATACAGGTAGCGGGCGCCGGCACGGCATCGCCACTCGTTCGGCCGGCCGGCGGCGATCGCTTCCTGGAACTTGTTGAAACGCGCGTAGCTTTGCTTCTCGAACTGCTTAATCTGCCGGAAAATCGAGCGCTCGCGGTCGCCAAGCGGCTGTAGTTGGCCCTGGCCGTCGTGCAGGATGCCGACGGTGGAGGTGAAGCCGAGTGCAACGGCGCGCTTGCTGACGGTGAGCGCGTCGTCCGGATTCTGAACGCCGGCGCCGACGACGGAGTTGATGTTCACGTGGAACTCGGCATGCGCGGCTAGAAGCTGGAGCTTGCGGTCGAGCACCTTCAGGCTCTTCTTCGAGACTTCGTCCGGCATGATGTTGTCGATGCTGATTTGCAGGTGGTCGAGGCCAGCGGCGTTCAGGCGGCGGATCCGATCGGCGGTCAGAAGATAGCCATTGGTGATCATGCCGGCGATCATGCCGCGCCGCCGCATGTGGCGGATCAGGTCGTCGAGTTCCGGGTGCAGCAGCGGCTCGCCGCCGCTGATGGTGATGACGGAGGCGCCGAGCGCGGCCAGTTTATCCACCCGCTGCCGCAGGGTTTCAATGGCGACCGGCTTGGAGAAGTTATCGAACTCGTTGCAGTAGGTACACGATAGGTTGCAGCGCCGGATGGGGATCAAGTGCGCAAGAACCACGTGGTCCGTACTGGCCAGACCGCGGGCGATCATCTTCAACTCGCGAAGCCGCCGTTTTACCGCAAGAATGCGGCGGCGGAGCCTTAGTGAAGAATCGGCCATAGGGCGTAGACCACAATTAAAGCACAGGTTTTACTCAGGAGCCGAAAGTGGTCAACCGTATGGCGGTTTTTGGGGTCTGAACGGTGGAAATTAAGGCTTCTTGGGTTCTTCGGCCTGCGGCTGCTGGTCCACCGGATCGCCGAAGATAATCTTCACGTCGCTGCCAAACTGTTTATAATCCTCGTACTTAACACTCATTCGGATGCCAACGGGACCGCTCGAAAACATCAGCGTGTCGTTGGCGATGGTGTAGGTGGGAAACCAGAAGCGGCCGTCGATCTGTTCCCGGTAAGTTTCGAACTTGGGGAAGAGGTTTTCGTAGCCCTTTTTCTGGACGCCGACGCCGCGGCCGTAGGTCTTCACGATCTGCAAGTCGCGATCGTCCACCCACACGATGCCCTGAAAGTAGCGCTGGCCGGCCTCCATCTGTTTGGGTTTGACGGCAAAGGTGAAGCAGGGAATCTCGTCGAGCTTTTCATGCCCCAGGAAGCGGATGTGGTACTTGTCGATTTCCTTGCTCGTCAGCACGAATGGCTGGACGTTGCGAAGATCCTGTTCGTCTTCCGGCGTCAATTGAATACGCTGAAGCGTCGGGACGGGCGCGCGGACGACGCGTTCCGTTCGCCGGCCGTCCGGGTTGAAAATGATGTCCGAGACCACCTCGAACCGCCCACCCGATCCCCCGGTTTGGCCAACTTCTTGAATCCGCACGGTTTGGCGATAGGTATAGCTTTCCCGCGCGCGGGCGAACTCACCCTCCTTGGCGGCAAACTTCGCGACAATCTCCTGGGCCTCGGTTTCCGTGAGGTTGTTCTTGTCAACGACTGCTGGAGCCGATGCCGCCAGCGCCAACGCCATGCCGATAGGGATACAGATACGCATCGTTCTTCCTCGCCCTCCTTTTAACGGATGATCCGGTCGCTCGGCCGGTTACTTCAAAGTTTACTGCGATCCGGCGGCCAGCGGGGGCCCTGCATTCGACTACACTGCTTGGAGAGGAGTTTTGCGGTGAAGCGGTTCTTCGGCGACATCACGAGGCCTTTGCTCCAGGCGGTCCGCCGCCTCAAGGCCGAACCCCCGATTCCGGGGCCCTTCTACCACAACTTCGAGCGCCTAGGTCTTCACAATACGCAATTGCCCGGCATCTTCGCGCCGAATCAGCAGGCCAAGGAACCGATCGTCACCGCCTACATCCTGTATGCAATCGCCAAGCTGCGTAATCGCGGCGTGACGCCGATCAGCTTCGTCGAGTTGTTCGCCGCCGACGCCTACTATGCGATGTTCGCCCGGAAGTTCGGAGCGGATTCAGCGCTGGCCGTGGATAGCGACCGGGACGGGTACTTCGACCAAGCGAGGACCGTTCGCGAACTGCTTGGCCTGGATGTCGAGCTGCTATGCGGCAGAGTTCAGGATATTCCGCCGGAGCGGCGCTTCTCGATTGTCGCGAACACCGGCGGCCTGTATCACGTCGATGACCCGGTAGAAACGCTCAAGCAGTCCGTCCGGATGGCCGAGCACTACCTGATCGTCCAGAACGTCGTTTCGTTGGCGACCGAGAGCGACTCTTACTTCGAACGGCCTGCGCCCGGGTGGAATTGGGGCAATCGATTCAGCCGCCAGTCGTTCGACAAAACGATTCGCGAACTGAGACTCCGGGTGGCGGACGCCGAGTTCAATATCCTCGCCGGCAATGAGCGGCCGGAGGATCGCGGAAGCGTGTACTACCTGATCGAGACCGGCGGCGGCTGACGCCCCGCGCTCAGGCGTGCTGCGCAGCGGCGGCCGGCCGCTGAGGCTCGGGTTCGGCCGTTTTGCCGGCTATGGCGCCGTAGGCCACGGCGGCCAACAGCGCGCCAACTATCGGCGCGATCCAGAACAGCCAGAGTTGTTGCAGTGCCCATCCGCCGACGAACACGGCGGGACCCGTGCTGCGCGCCGGGTTCACGGACAAGTTCGTGACTGGAATGCCGATCAGGTGGATCAGGGTGAGGCCCAGACCAATCGCGATCGGTGCAAAGCCTTGCGGCGCCCGCTTGTCGGTGGAACCAAGAATGATGATGAGAAACATGAAGGTCAGTACAATCTCGGCCGTCAAACCGGCGGTTAGCGAATAACCACCCGGCGAGTATGCGCCGAAGCCGTTGGCGGCCAGTCCGCCGGCAAGACTGAACCCAGCCTTGCCACTGGCGATCAGGTACAGAACGCCCGCGCCGGCGATGCCGCCTAGCACCTGCGCCACGATATAGGCCGGCAGTTCAGAGGCCGGGAAACGGCGAGCCGCCATCAGTCCCACGGATACGGCCGGGTTCAGGTGGCACCCGGAGATATGTCCGATTGCGTAAGCCATTGTGAGAACGGTGAGGCCAAACGCCAGGGCTACACCGAGAAATCCGATCCCCACGCCGGGGAACGCCGCGGCCAGGACCGCACTTCCGCAACCGCCGAAAACAAGCCAGAAAGTGCCAATACATTCCGCAAGAGCTCTCTTCTGAAGAGGCATGGATCTTCCTTTCCGGACACTAAACCGACGCCAGCGCCCCATGGCGCCCAGTTCGGGTCCACAGGCAGAATACCGTTCCGGCACTCAGGTAGGCAATGAAGAAATGCTTAACTATTGTTAATCATCTGAAAAGCCCGATCGCAGGTACTGGTACGCACCCTGATCATCGGGGACTCGGAGCGTAGGCCCTCAGGCAGGCATCCAGGGCGGCCGTCGCGCGGCGGCAGACCTCGGCGTGCCGAGCCTTCTTGTCGTGCCGCAGCCGTAGGCGCGTCTCTTCGTCGAGCTGAGGGAGCAGGTCGAAGGTGATGTTGGCTGGTTGGTAGTCACGAGGGTCGGCCCCCGAGATGTAGGCACAGAGCGAGCCGAGAGCGGTTTCGCGGGGGAATGGCATTGGCGCCCCGCCCTGCGCGAGGGCAGCGGCATGGAGGCCGGCCATCAGACCGGTGGCGATGGATTCCACATAACCCTCCACGCCCGAGATCTGGCCGGCGAAAAAGATGCGCGGGTCGCGGCGGAGTTGAAGGTTCGCGGTGAGCAGCGCCGGCGCGTTGATGTACGTGTTGCGATGAATCTGGCCATAGCGGAGGAACTCGGCGTTTTCGAGGCCGGGGATCAAGCGGAGGACACGCTTCTGTTCGCCGTACTTCAGATAGTTCTGGAAGCCGACCAGGTTGTAGCTGGCGGCGCGCGCGTCTTCGCGGCGAAGTTGAAGAACGGCCCAGGGACGGCGGCCCGTCCGGGGGTCGGCAAGGCCCACCGGCTTCATCGGGCCGAAGCGGAGCGTATCGCGGCCGCGGCGGGCCAGTTCCTCGATGGGCAGGCAGGCTTCGAAGTAGGGAATGTCGCCGGCGATGTGCGGTGTGTGCCGCTGGGCCTCGAGCAGAGCGTCGAGAAATCGTTCGTACTCTTCACGATTGAGGGGACAGTTGAGATAGTCGTCCGTGCCGTCGAGCGACTTGCCATAACGGGAGGCGGGAAAGGCGATTTCGCGATCGACCGTTTCGGCCTCGACGATCGGGCTGATGCTGTCGTAGAAGAACAGGCGGTTCGACCCGGTGAGCCGCGCAATATCCGCGGCGAGTGCGTCGCTCGTGAGCGGGCCGGTCGCGACAATGACGATGCCCTCGGCGGGGATGGCGGTTACTTCCTCGCGCCGGACTTCGATGGCCAGCTCGGCCGCGATGGCTTCGCTGACGCGGGCCGAGAAGAGGTCGCGATCGACGGTGAGCGCGTGGCCGGCCGGGACGCGGACCTCGCCGGCGATTCGGAGCAGGAGTGAATCCAGACGGCGGAGTTCCCGCTTGAGGAGCCATGGCGCGGTGTTCTCCGAATCGCTTTTGAGTGAATTGGAGCAGACCAGTTCGGCGAGGCGGTCCGTCTTGTGCGCGGGCGTCGACTGCAGCGGGCGCATCTCGTAGAGGCGGACCGCCAGCCCGCGCCGGGCCAGTTGCCAGGCGGCCTCACTGCCGGCGAGACCGCCGCCGAGAATCTGGATGGGTTGCTGCAAAGCGAACTCTATTGTCGCAAGGCCTACTTTGCGGCTTCCCATTCGGCCAGGCGGTCCGCGGCCTCGCGCCGGAGGCTGGGGTCGAGCCGGGGCGCGCGCAATGCGGCGCGGACAGCCTCGACGGCCTCTTGGTGGCGGCCTTTACCGGCCAGTTCGCAGGCCATCATCCAGTGCGGCTCGCCGTCGCCGGGATCGATGCGAAGGGCCTCGTGACACCAATTCGTGAACGCGCGGATTTCGTCGATGAGCAAGCAGAGCCGCGCAAGCTCCCTGCAGGCCGCCGCGTTTTCCGGTTCGAGTTCGATCGACTTCTCGTAAGCGTCAATCGCGTCGCCGATTTCGTCGCGTCCGGCGTGGGCGCGCGCCAAGGCGAGCCACTGTTGAGCGTCCATTTCCGGGCAAAAGGGCATTCCTTTCTTCGGACCGTCCACGGTCAGGTCTTGTGCGCGCCCGGCTTGCCGTCTTCGACGACGAATGTGGCGAGCGTTGTGGCCGGATGGCCGGGCACGCTCACCTTTTCCACAATGCGGTAGCGAGTTTCCATGCGCTTGGCGTTGGCGTGGCAGGTGACGTATCCCCGCTGCCGGTTGTGCAGGTGGATTTGGGGATTGCCGTTCAGCATCGCTTGCAGCTCCGGAGTGAGATCGGGAGAACCGTCGCCACCCGAGGAGATAGAGGTGCCGACGAACTCCGCGGCGACAGTTCGCGAGGCGGCGTCCATTGGGTCCTGCTTGATGTCCATTACCCAGTTGGAGTGGATGTCGCCGGTGACGATGACCGGGTTGGCGGGTTTTCGCGACGCAAGGAAATCGAGTAGCCGCTGGCGCTGCGGCGGATAGCCGTCCCACTTGTCCGTGGAGTAGAGCGGTTCGCCTGCCTCGCGATTCACCCGGCCGAGCATCACCTGGTTGGCGATGACGTTCCAGCGCGCGGGCGACGAAGCGAGACCGTCAAAGAGCCACTGCTCCTGCCGTTCGCCGAGGATCGTCCGCTTCGGGTCGGTCAACTCCGGACATGCCGGCCGGAGCCGCACGATGCCGCACGCCTGCTGGTCGCGGTATTGCCGCGTGTCCAGGACATGAAACTGGGCGAGCCGACCGAATGAGACGCGGCGGTAAATCTGCATATCCGGTCCCTTCGGCATCGAGGATCGACGCAGCGGCAGGAACTCGTAATAGGCCTGGTAGGCGGCCGCGCGCCGCTTGAGGAACTCGTCGCGCGGCGCGGGGTTGGTGGCTTCAGCCTCGTCGTTCGCGTAATCGTTGTCCACTTCATGGTCGTCCCACGTGGCCACGAACGGGATGAGCCGGTGCGCTTCCTGAAGATCCTTATCGGAGCGGTAAAGGGCGTAGCGGTTCCGGTAATCTTCGAGCGTCACGATCTCGGGACCGTCGTGCCGGCGCACGCGATTGTCGCCGATCCCTCCTTCGTAGATGTAATCGCCGAGATGGACGATGAGGTCGAGGTTCTCTCCGCACATGTGCCGGTAGGCGGTGTAGTAGCCGGTCTCATAGTGCTGGCAGGAGACGAACGCAAACCTGAGGGAATCGGCGGCGCCGGAAGGCAGGGTCCGGGTGCGACCGACGGGGCTTTCGACGCCGCCCGCAATGAACTGGTACCAATACCACCGGCCTGGCCGGAGGCCGTCCGCTTCGACATGAACCGAGTGGCCCAGTTCGGGAGTGGCGGTTGCTTCACCGCGGCGGACGACCCGCGTCAGACCCTCGTCCTCGGCGACCATCCAGCGGACGGGCACGTTGTCACGCTGCCAGACGGATTCACGGGCCGGGTCAGGCATGAGCCGGGTCCACAGAACCACGCTGTCGCTCCACGGATCGCCGGAGGCCACTCCGAGGCCGAACGGGCCGGCGGTGAACTTCGGAGAAGCCTGGAACGCCGAAGCATGGCGGGACGGAAGGGTCAGCGCAAGGAATGCGCCCGAGCGGATGAGAAACTCACGACGGGAATCGGTCATGAAGACAGCATACCGGCTCGATGTTACGCCGGGATGAGAGTCGGCGGCGGAATCGCCATGGGCGGCGGCCCAACCTCATTTCCGCGGCGGCTCGGGCTCCATATCGAGACCCGTTCCCAACAGCCACTTCACGACGTCACATTGCCTGCCGACGCGAGCCTCCACCGTGTGATCGTCCAGCCGTAGCACGCCGGGACGTTGCGCCGCCTTCGCCGCCGCATCCATCGTTCGCATCCGTAGCGTCACGGTCATGGGCAGCGCCGGCTTGTACGGACGCATCTTGCCCGCTCGCAGACCCTCGATCGCCTGCCGGATTCCCCGCGCCGTTTCCCGCTTGGCCTCATCCGGGGTCAGACCCGTACACAGATCGGTCGTCCCGCTCTTGACCGCCGTCGTCACTACCCACGGAAACTGCCGCCGCGCCTCCGCGCACGCCGCCTCATCGCCCTGCACGTGAATCAAGGGCACGTTCCAGTGTCCGGCGAAGCAAGCCTCGATCCCGATCTCGCCCACGCTCTGCCCGTTAATGGTGAAGTCCAGCCATTCGAAATTCCACGTGTGCGGCAGAAAGGCTCCCTCCGTGGATGCCTTGGCGTGGTGGCCGGGTAGCAGTAATCCGGCGACAGTCTCATTCATTCCGGGCATCCACCGGCGCTTGCCATCCTCGATACCGACGCTGCGGTACAGGTACGTGATCCGCGGATCGCGCAGCAACTTCTCTTGAACAAAGTTGCCGCCACCGTGATGGGTGTCGCAGACGATCAACTCGGTGGCTCCTGCGGCCAACGCGGCTTCGCTGGCGGCGTTGATGTCCGCCGTGAAGAGTTCGCAGGCCTCGCGGCCGACCTCCGGCCGCGCACCGCTTTCCCAATACCAGGCTTGCTCGCGCGTGAAGATGCCTGGCGAACCGTCCATGTCGCAGTTCAAGAAGAGCTTCAACGGGCGTTGTGCCTGAGCGACGCTCGTGGTCCCTCCCAGCGCAAGCGCGCCGGCCGCCGTCAAGAATTCCCGCCGGCGCATAGCATCAAATCGGCTCATTGGTAGAGTATGTCACCGCGCGGGGTATCCGCACAGCGCACGGTGGGGCAGGCGTCCATAGACTGAGTCACGCGGTGGGACTGTGGCGCAGTCAGCGCTGCTCTGCCACCGAACGCTCGGCGAGGTCACCGAATATCGGCAGGCGGAAGTCCTCGCGCTGACTGGTCTTGATCAGCATGAAGATCCAGATAGCCATAAGCCCGGCCTTGAAAATGTTCTGCAGCTTGACGGCGCCGAAACCGGTGGGGAAGCTGAAGAACGGAATCAGGCCCCAGTCCACGATCAGCCAGGCGACAAACAGGTACAGCCCTTGGAATGCGTGGAAGCGCACCGAGCGGTCCCGGCGGAACTTCTGCGAGGCCAGAATAATGATGGCGGGAATCCAGCCGATCACCGGGATATAGCAGAGCATCGACGCCGTGCGCGGCGTCACGTTCTTGAAGAAATCGGAAGATGCCGCTTGCCTTGGTCCGGCGCCGGGCCCGGCGGACGGGGCTGCGCCCTCCTGCTGCGAGCCGCAAGAGGCGCAATAGAGGTCCGTGTCCCGGACCTGTCCGCCGCATTGTGTGCAGTACGGCATGAATCCCTATCTCTACTACTCCATACGATATCCGCGCGGTGCTTGTTCCCGGACGGCCTAAATGGACGTTACCAGCTTTGCGAGCAGAGCCGTGCGGTCGGCGATCCGGTCTATCAGGATACTCTCATGCGGCGCGTGCGCGCCTTCGCCCACCGTGCCGATGCCGTCGAGAGTCGGAATGCCAAGGCCGGCCGTGAAGTTGCCGTCCGACCCACCGCCCGTGGCCGATTCTTCGAGCTGAATGCCGAGTTCCTCGGCCAGCGAGCGGGCGAGCCGGAACAGCGAACGAACGCCGGCGGTGCGCTCCATCGGCGGGCGGTTGAGCCCGCCTTCCAACTCAAGGCGGCACCGGCCGTCGACCGGGCGTAGCGAGCGCATCTTCTTATCCAGCGCCTGATAGTAGCGCAGGCGCGGAACGCGAAAATCGATGCCGGCTTCCGCAATGGCCGGAACGACATTGGTCCGCGAGCCGCCGCGAATCGTTCCAGTGTTGACGGTGATGCCGAGGTTGACGTTGGTGAATCCCGCGATACGCTGTACCTGGCGAGCGAGTTCGACGATGGCATTAGCGCCGGCCGCGAAATCGACGCCGGCGTGCGAAGCCTGGCCGTGGACTCGTAGCGTGTAGCCGCCTATACCTTTGCGAGCGGTTTTGGGCTTACCTTCCAGGCCCGTGCCCGGTTCGAGTACCAGGACGGCGAGGCTCTGCTTCGCCATACGCTCCGTGAGCGGGCGCGACGACGGACTGCCGATCTCCTCGTCGCTGTTGAGTTGCAGCACGACGCGCCGGCCGACAGGGTGATCGAGTTCCCGCAGCGTGCGCATCGCGTGAAGGAAAAACGCCACGCCGCCTTTCATGTCGAGCACGCCGGGGCCCCAAAGCCGGCCCTTATCGTTGCGGAACGGCATGTGGCGCAGCGTCCCGATCGGCCACACGGTGTCGGAGTGGCCGAGCGCGAGGATCTGCCCCTGCTTCTTCCGGCCGGGAAGCCGGAACTCGACCAGCAGGTGACGGCCGTAGCCCGGCCCGCCGTTGACTGGCCGGATCTTGGCGAGGGGGGCGGCTTCGGCGGCGATGAGATCGACGAAGCGGTTCACCGCCGCCGGGTCGTCGCTGGGCGACTCGCACTCCACCAGGCGGCCGATGAGGGCGATTAAGTCTTGCTGATTCTTGCGAATATGGGCGAGGATTGGGTCCATCGGGCTATAATCTCTAGATTACATGTCCGCTCTCGATCAGGTGGCGATCCGCGAAATTCTGCCACATCGGTACCCACTGCTGCTGGTAGACAAAATCGTAGAATTCGAAGCCGAGCGCATCGTCGGCATCAAGAACGTCACGGCGAACGAAAGCTTCTTTCAGGGCCATTTCCCGGGCTTCCCGGTGATGCCGGGCGTATTGATCGTCGAAGCGATGGCGCAAGTGGCCGGCGTGCTGGTGCTCAAGACGATTCCGGATCGCGACAGCAAATTGGTGCTGCTGGCGTCGATCGAAGAGGCGAAGTTCCGGCGCCCGGTATTTCCCGGTGACCAGTTGCGGATCGAAATGGAAGTGCTGCGCCGGAAGGAGACCGTCGCCAAAATGAAGGGCAAGGCGATGGTGGACGGCGTTGTGGTGGCCGAGGCGACGCTGATGTGCAAACTCGCCGATAAGCCGGAAGACGGCCAGCCGCGCGCATAGCGGCCTCAAACGAGCGATGCCGGTTCACCCGAGCGCGATGGTCGATGCAGCCGCGCGCATCGACCCGAGCGCCGAAATCGGACCGTTCTGCGTCATCGGCGCCGAAGTCGAGATCGGACCGCGAACGCGCCTGATGGCGCACGTCTACTGCGAAGGGCCAACCTGGATTGGCGAGGACAATCTGTTCTACCCCTACTCGACGGTGGGCGTCGCGTCGCAGGACTTGAAGTACAAGGGCGAGCGCGCCGAAACACGCATCGGCAACCGCAACCGGATTCGCGAGTTCGTCACCATTCACCGCGGCACCGAGGGCGGCGGAGCACTCACGTCCATCGGCGCTGACAACCTCCTGATGGCCTATGTCCACGTGGCCCACGACGTTCACATCGGCAATCACACCGTGCTCGCCAACGGAGTGACCTGTGGCGGCCATGTGCTCGTCGGTGACTGGGCGGTGATTGGGGCGTTCACCGGCCTGCACCAGTTCTGCCGGGTCGGCCGGCACGCCATGATCGGCGGCTACAGCGTGGTGACGCAGGATATTCTGCCGTACGCGATGACGGTGAGCCCGCGCGAAGTGAAGGTCTTCGGCGCCAACAAGACCGGTTTGGAGCGGCGGGGGTTCGCGGCGGATACCATCGAGGCGTTGCAGCGAACCTTCCGCCTGCTCTCGCACGGGAAGCTCAATACCAGCCAGGCGGTGGAGAAAATACGCGCCGAAGTCGCGGGCATTGCCGAGGTGGAGGAAGTTCTCGCGTTTATCGAATCTTCCGAACGCGGCGTAGTCAAATGACCGCCGAACCACAGCGCTACGGGTTGATCGCGGGCAACGGGCGGTTCCCGATTCTCGCCCTCGAAGAAGCGCGCCGGCTCGGACACGAAGTGGTGGTGATCGGCGTCGAGGGGGAAGCGTCGAAGGATGTGGAGACGCTTGCGGTCCGGAGCTACTGGATCACCATCGCGCAACTCGGGCGGCTGATCGAGATCCTGAAGGAAGAAAATTTGACAGACGTGGTGATGGCGGGCCAGGTGAAGCACGCCAGCATCTTCTCCTCGCTCCGGCCCGACTGGCGGCTGCTGAAACTGCTCACTTCGCTGCCGCGGAAGAATACGGACGCGTTGATCGGTGGGGTTCAGCAGGTACTGGCCGCAGAGGGCATCCGGCTGCTCGACTCGACGGCGCTGCTCAAGCCGCTGCTGGCTGGGGAAGGCGTGTTGACCAGGCGCAAACCAGATAAGGAAGAAGAGGGCGAAATCCGCTACGGCCGCCGCATCGCCGCCGCGCTGTCGGGGTTCGACGTCGGCCAAAGCGTCGCCATCGCCGAGCGGGCCTGCGTGGCGGTGGAAGCCATGGAAGGCACCGACGCGATGCTGCGGCGCGCGGCGGCGCTGGTGAACGGAAGGCGGATTACGCTGGTGAAGGGTTCGCGGCGGCGCGGTCATCTGCTGTTCGACGTACCCGCTACCGGCCCCCAAACGATCACCGTGATGAAGGAAACAGGTACTACCGCGATGGCCGTGGACGCCGGCCGCACGCTGCTCCTGGATCGCGAGGCGATGCTGGCCGCGGCCAACGAGGCCGGCATCGCGATCGTGGGCCTGGAACCGGAGGGCGAAGAATGAGCCGGCCACGGATGGCAGTGATCGGCGCCGGGACCTTCGGGCGCAACCACCTGCGGGTGATCCGCGAGTCGGACGCGGCCGAACTGGCGGCCGCCGTCGATATCGACGCGGGGAGAGCCGAAAACGCCGGGCGCGAGTTCGGCTGCGAGGCGCTTACGGATTGGCGCGAAGTGCCCGGCCGGGCCGATGCCGCCATTATCGCCGCGCCCACGGTGTTGCACGCCGAGATCGCGTGCGGGTTGATCGAAGCCGGACTGGACGTATTGGTGGAGAAACCGATCGCTCACGACCTCGCGGCGGCCGATCGAGTTGTCTCAGCCGGGCAGGCGAACGGGCGGATTGTGCAGGTGGGCCACCTCGAGCGGTTCAATCCGGCGGTGATCGCGCTGCGGCGGATGCTGACGGTGCCGCTGTTCTTCGAGATACATCGGATGAACCTCTTCGCGCCACGGAGTCTCGACGTGGACGTCGTGCTGGACCTGATGATCCACGACATCGACTTGGTCCTGGCCCTAAGCGGGCTGATGCCGGAAGAGGTGCGGGCGGCGGGGATCCACATCCTGTCGAGCAAGGTGGACATCGCGCATGTCCGGCTGGCGTTTCCGGGCGGTTGCGTGACGAACCTGACCGCCAGCCGCGTCTCCACCGAGCGGGTGAGGAAACTGCGTCTGTTCCAGCCGCACCAGTACATTTCGCTCGACTACACGCGCCAGGACGGCGTTGTTTTTACCGTCGGGGACAACAACCAGATCGGATTCCAGCCGCTGACGGTGGAAAAGCGGGAACCGTTGGCGGCGCAGTTCGACGATTTTCTCGGCGCGATTCGCGAACGCCGTGCCCCAGCGGTAACCGGCGAGGACGGCCGGCGCGCCTTACAAGTAGCACTCGATGTTCTTGATAGAATTGAAACGCACGCGCGGATCGTCGAGTCCCATTTATTGAAGCAGTTCGGTGAGCGTCGCGAATGAATATCAGGCCGTGGTCAGCCGCGACCGCGAAGCGGTCGTGTCGCCACCCGAATTGCGCCTCCTCCTCGAAGACCGCTTCACGATGGAGCGGCCCCCGCTACGCCGTGCCGCGATTGGCTCGGCCGTCGTTCACGTCCTGTTCCTGATCGGCCTTCCCTTCGCGTTCGAACCGGCAATCCGTCCCGCGGAAACGCTCCGCGCCGGCGCGGATCTGAAGAAATCGACGCCATTGATCGCGCCGCCGGTTCTCACGCAACGGGATCGTGGCCCGGGCGAGGTCCGGCCGGAGGTAAATCTCGAGGGACTGCTGAACCGGCCCACGCCCCCGGTACCGGCGCCGCCGAAGCCGTCGGTCACCGCCCCGGCCGCGCGGCAACTTGCA
>CAYPUQ010000105.1:0-15483 GCA_964413655.1 uncultured Solibacteraceae bacterium
CCTAACCTCTTCAGCGAGTGCCACTTACATCAAATTGCCGGGGTGAACATCCGCTTGAACGCAAAGTAGACGTCTCTGACTGCTGCCTGGTGCGCGCCAATCGCTCCATCGGCTGGTTTCAAGTGAAAGATCGGTTTCCGAGCCTCCTGCGCCATCGGCATCAGGCTGCTGTAGTGCTTGAGCATCGCGAGACAGTAGGGATCGGAACCATCCAACTCAGGCTCGGGATTCGTGGCAAGCACATACTCCCGGTAGGTCGCCGGAATCCGGTCAATCCAGCGCTCGTAGGCGCGAACCGGACGATCACTTCGCGCGCGATGCTGGTGTACCACGTAGCCCAAGGGTTTCATCTCACCGGCCGGTAACGCAAAGTCCAGACTGGGCTTCTTCCCCAAGCGCTCCTGCCAGTCCGTGCGCCAAGTGCGAAAGGTCGGGCCGAGATTCTTCAGGCCCTGCAAAGAGTACAAGTCGGGCGTCAGCGGAATCACGACGAAGTCGGCCGCCACCAGACAAGCGCGGTTGATCGCGCCGAGACTGGGCGCCAGGTCCAGCAGGACGAGTTCGGCCCGGGGCTGTTCGGCGGCCCGTTGAAGTATCCTCCAAAGAGCCGAAATGACGCGAAAGGCGCGCTCCTTCCGGTCCAGACAGGCCGGCCATTCCGAAGACAGTTGATCTTCGAAAGTCGACAAAGCCAGGTCCCCAACAACCAGGCCCAGACGCTCCGCAACCTCCTCCACGTGCGGGCTTGCGATGTCCCCGGCTCCGCTGATGAGGGGCCGGACGGCGCCGAGAATCGTCTCGGGATGCTCCCCGTTTGGCCACAGTTCCTCCAACCGGTCCTCATCCAGGAATGCAGCCGACAAATTCGCCTGCGGATCGAGATCGGCAGCAAGCACTCTCAAGTCCTGATCGGCGAACATCCATGCCAGGTGATAGACAAGCGATGTTTTTCCGACGCCACCCTTATTGTTGAAGAACGCGAGGACCGGCGCGCTCATGTCCTTCTCCTTAGGCGCGCCAGCACGTGCGTTTCCTGCACCTCAAATTCCAGCGGCGGATTGCCATTCTTCTCCAGCGCCTGCCGCGCCGCCTGAATCCCCTGACCGAAACGCTGCACAAATCCAAGGTTTCGCTTCCGCGAGGTGAGGATTTCTGTAGTCGGTCAGCCCTGGTTGGCCGAAGTTCCTGGCGTTCACGATTCCGAAAGGACCGCCCGGACTAAGAATCTCAATCTGATCGTCGTACCAGGAGAGTCGGATAGGACTATTGGAGCCTTCGTAATCACGATGCATCACGGCATTGCGAAAGATCTGTTGCAGGGCCACCATGGGATAGGCCGCGCGCCTCTGCTCGACCGGTCCCGAGATGAAGTCCACCCACACCTCTGTGTGAATGAACAGGATTTCCTCTGTGCTGCGGACGAGCTGGGCCAAAGAACCAGTCACTCGCTTCTCATCGCGAATCTCGCCTCCGCCGATGCGCAGAAACTGAACATACGAACCCGGAACGAATCCAGCCGGATCCTTGCCCGTCACCAGCATGCCGAGCACGGTCGGAATCACTCTGGGCGGCGGCGTGGCGAACCGTAAAGCCGCCAGTTGCAGGTTGAGGGGGCGGTCGTTCTCCTCCAGTATTTCGGGAGCGATGGCGGCGGGCAAGTATTCCTGACTAAAGAGGCTGAGATTCAGATCGTTGAGATCCGAGGATTCAAGCGATCTGATATCGAAAGGCAGGTCGCGGGCGCGACGGCGTTCCGTTAACCTCTGCTCATCGTGCGCGCTGGCCTGCTGGGCTGTCGGACCGCGCCGGATGTGGACGCAGCCTCGGTACCGAACGGGTGGCGCCGGGGCCGGATGGACGAGGATCGCGGCAACATTCGCGTTTCCCACCCGGTGCCTCCGCACATCGATGGACGCTATCGGCACAATCAGGCCCTCCGATGGAATCCCAGACAGCCTAGTCAACAGATCGTCGTTCACGGCAATCCCGGCCGGAATCCCGTCGTCGCGTACTCCGACGAAGACCACTCCAGGCAACCCGTGTCCCGGCAGATCGTTAGCCAAAGCACAGATCGCCTTCCGGATTGGCTCGAGGTCCTTCGCCGACTCCTTCCGCTCAACCCGATCCGACTCCTGGTCGGCCAACAACGCCTCAAGCTCTGCGTCCGTCATGAATTTCCAGTCTACCGGCAGAGCCCAAACCCCGCCATGATACGCTGAAAAGACCCCCACGTTTCATCCATGAGTCAACTTACCGTTACCTTGCCCGACGGCAGCCGGCAACAGGTGCCGGCGGGCACCAGTCCGATGGATATCGCCCGGTCGATCGGCCGCCGCCTCGCCGATGACGCGGTCGTCGCGCGCGTCAACGGAGAGCTTTGGGACCTCGCCCGGCCCCTCGAAGCCGACGCCAACTTGGAGATCCTCACCCCAAAGGATCCCGCATCGCTTGAAGTCTACCGCCACTCGACCGCGCACCTGTTGGCAGCGGCGGTCCTGGAACTGTTCCCCGAAGCCAAGCTCGGCATCGGACCGCCCATCGAGACCGGCTTCTATTACGACTTCGACCGTCCCACCGCCTTCACACCCGAGGATCTGGAAAAGATCGAGCGCCGCATGTGGGAAATCCAAGGCCGCGACCTGCCGTACGAGCGCGTGATTACCAAAAAGGACGACGGCTTGCGAAAGTACTCGGACGCCTGGATGAAGTGTGAACTCATCACCGAACGCGCCGGCGAGGAGTTTTCCGAATACACACTCGGCCCGCATTTCATCGACTTCTGCCGCGGCCCACACGTGCCTTCAACGAAGCGGATCAAGGCGTTCAAGCTGCTCTCGATCGCCGGCGCCTACTGGAAGGGCGACGAGAAGAACAAGCAGTTGCAGCGCATTTACGGCACGGCGTTTTTCACCAAGAAAGAACTCGACGAACATCTCCAGCGGCTCGAAGAAGCGCGCAAGCGCGACCACCGCAAACTCGGCCAGGAGCTGGACCTCATCAGCATCCAGGAACTCGCCGGACCAGGCCTGATCTTCTGGCACCCGAAGGGCGGCCTGATCCGCAAGATCCTCGAAGACTGGATGCGCGACCAGTGCCTGGCGCGCGGTTATTCGTTGGTCTCTACGCCGCACGTTGGCCGCTGGCAGCTTTGGCAAACCTCCGGCCACGCCAATTTCTACGCCGAGAACATGTTCTCTCGCATGGAACTGGACGACGCCGAGTATCAGCTCAAGCCGATGAACTGTCCGTTCCACATCCTGATTTACAAGGACCGCCTGCGCAGCTACCGCGACCTGCCCGTCCGGCTGGCCGAACTCGGCACCGTTTATCGCTACGAGCGTTCCGGCGTGATGCACGGCCTGCTGCGCGTTCGCGGGTTCACACAGGACGACGCCCACATCTTCTGTACGCCCGATCAGATTGAAGACGAGATTACGAACTGCCTCCAGTTCGCCTTCGACGCGCTGAAGACCTTCGGCTTCGATCAATACGAAGCCGAACTCTCGACCTGGGACGGCGGCGCCAGCGGCAAATACGACGGCTCACCCGAACAATGGCAGTTGGGTGAGAACGCGCTTCGCAAAGCGATCGAACGGGTCGGCCTGGACGTTAAGGTCATGACCGATGAGGCTGCCTTCTACGGTCCCAAAATTGACGTCAAACTGGTGGACGCTATCGGCCGCAAGTGGCAGCTTTCCACCGTCCAATTCGACTTCACCCTGCCGCGCCGGTTCGAACTGGAATACATCGGCGAGGACGGCAAGGCGCACCAGCCGCTGATGTGCCACCGCGCGCTTTATGGATCGGTGGAACGCTTCTTCGGAATTCTCATCGAGCATTACGCCGGCGCGTTCCCGGTCTGGCTCGCGCCGCTGCAGACCGTGGTACTGCCGATTTCTGACCGTCACGCCGAGTACGCCCGGCAGGTCAACGCCCAGTTGCAGTTGGCCGGTCTCCGCTCGCACGTGGACGAACGCAACGAAAAGGTGAACGCTAAGATCCGCGAACACCAAATCCAGAAGGTGCCGTTCATGCTAGTCGTAGGCGACCGCGAAGCGGAGAGCGGTACGGTTTCCGTGCGCAACCGCCGTCACGGCGACCAGGGCGTGAAGCCGGTCGAGGAGTTTCTCGGGCAGATCCGCCAACTCATCGACGCCAAGACTCCGTTCGAGTAAACGCTTTCGGTCATGCTGGCGTTTCTCGCCTGGCTGCTTGCCTTCGCGGTTTTCGGATCGATAGCCTACTGTGTCCTGGTCCTCGTTGCTGCAAACAGGTATCGCGCGGAACGGCCGCTCTTGGACGTTCACGATCAGTTGCAACCCGTATCCATTCTCAAGCCGCTTGCCGGCGCGGAAGACAATCTGGAGGATAACCTCCGCGGCTTCTTCCAGCAGGACTGCCCGGTGTTCGAAATTCTCTTCGCCGTGCGGGAAGAATCAGACCCGGCCGCCGCGGTCGTCCAGACGCTGCAAAGCGCGTACCCCGAGACTCCATCGCGGCTGATCGTTACCGGCGAGCCACCCTATGCGAACGCCAAGGTGTTTAGCCTGGCAAAGATGATCGCCGCCGCGGATCACGACCTGCTGGTAATGAGCGATAGCGACATCCGCGTTACGCCGGACTTCCTGCGCAACGTCGTCGCCGAGTTCCGTAACCCGAAGCTCGGCCTGATCACCTGTCCCTACCGCGCCGTCCCTGGCGCCAGCTTTTGGTCGAAGCTGGAGGCCATCGGCCTCAATACCGAGTTCCTTGCAGGCATCCTCGTCGCACGCCTGGTGGAGGGCGTGAAGTTCGCTGTCGGTCCGACTATAGTGGCGCGGCGGAAAGTGATCGGAGCGCTCGGCGGCATTGAACGCTTCAAGGACTATCTCGCCGAGGATTTCGTTCTTGGCCGCGAGGCGGCCGCGGCGGGCTTTGGCGTCGAGCTTTCCTCATACGTCGTCGAGCACCATATCGGCTCGCACGCGCTCAGAGAAAACTTCCGCCACCGGCTCCGGTGGGCCCGTTCGACCCGCCGCTCGCGCCCGTCCGGTTACGTGGGCCAGATCTTCACTAACCCGCTGCCCCTGGTGCTGCTGATGGTAGCGGGTTCGCCGATGCTATGGCCGCTCGGCGCGGCGGCGATCATGGCGCGCACGTTCGCCGGATGGGCGACCGCGGGCCGGATTCTGCGCGACCCGCTCTGCCGCCGATACTGGTATCTGGTCCCCGTCCAGGATTTACTAAGCTTTGCTTTCTGGATAGCCGGGTTCTTCGGTAACCACATCACTTGGCGCGGCCGCCGCTACTACCTCCGCCGCGACGGACGCTTCGAACGAGTCGATTTATGAGAACCGTCATTCTGCTGTTCGCCGCATTGGCCCTCGCCGCGCAAGACGATCCGCCCGAAGTACACAAAGAAGTAATCGTCGTGACGGGAACCTACGAGCCGCTGCCCTTGGAAGAGGCCGACCGCACGGTGACATCCCGGACTGTCCGCGGCGACAATACGTTGGTCTCGAACACGATCGTCGACTTCCTCAATCTCGATCCCTCGGTTGACCTCCGCCAGCGCGGAACGAACAATATCCAGACCGACGTGTCGATTCGCGGATCAACCTTCGGCCAGACACTGGTGCTGTTGAATGGCCTGCGCCTGAACGACGTCCAGAGCGGCCACCACAACATGAACCTGCCCGTCCCGCTCGATTCGATCGAACGGGTCGAGGTACTGAAGGGCTCCGGGTCCACGCTCTACGGTTCGGATGCCGTCGGCGGCGTGATCCACTTCATCTCCCGGCCGCCGGAGGCGTCGGAGTTCCGGCTGCGTGGCGCTCTCGGAAACTTCGGCGTGAATCAGCAGCGCGCTTCGGCGGCTTGGGTGCGCGAGAACATCAGCCAGCAGTTCGCCGCCTGGCGCGACTTCTCCACCGGATTCATTCCCAACCGCGACTACCGCAACTCGGCGGCATCTTCGACGACAAACTTCCGCACGGCGCTCGGAACCTCGGAGATTCTACTGGCGGCGGCGGACCGCCCGTTCGGCGCTGAGCAGTTCTACGGCAACTTCGATTCCTGGGAGCGCACCAAGTCCTGGTACGCCGGCGCCCGTCAGTCGCTCGGCGAACGAACGTCGGCGAATTTCATGTTCCGGCGCCACACGGATCTGTTCGTTCTCTACCGCTACCGGCCACAGGTCTTCACAAACCGCCACGCCACCGAAAGCTATCAGGGCAGCCTGCGCCGCTGGGACCCGCTGGGCACGAACGGCAAACTGCACTACGGCTCGGAGGTGTTTCACGACTCGATCGTCAGCAGCAATCTCGGCACGCACGACCGCGCGCGCGGCGCGGGCTACATCGCCTACGACCTTCGCGCGCTGCGGCGCTTCTCGTTCAACTTTGGCGCCCGTCACGAAGTCTACGGCTCGCTCAACGGCGAGTTCAGCCCCACCGCCAGCGCCGGTGCCTGGCTGTCGCCGAAGTGGAAACTGCGAGCCTCGGCGAGCCGCGCGTTCCGGTTACCGACATTCACCGATCTCTACTACCAGGACCCCGCCAACATCGGTTCGCCCGACCTCCGGCCCGAAAGCGCGTGGACCTACGAAGGCGGTATCGACTTCGCCGCCACCGATAGCGTTCGCGCCGAACTCACTGTGTTCCACCGGCGCGAACGCGACGGTATCGATTTCGTCCGAACCTCGCCTACCGACCTGTGGAGAGCGACGAACTTCCAGAGCCTGCGTTTCACCGGCGTCGAAGCGGGCGTTTCAGCGCGGGCGGCAAGACGTCACGTGTTCGAGTTCCGCTACACCGGACTCCATGGCGCACAGGACCAGTTGACAGGCGTGCAGTCGCGCTACACATTCAACTATCCGTCGCACTTCGGCATCGCCGGCTGGCAGGCGGCGTTGCCCAATGGCCTGATCGCCCGGGCGCGAATCGCCGGCGTCCAACGTTACACGCGCGATCCCTATGCACTGGTGGATCTCTATGCGGCTCGATCACGCGGCCGGTTTCGTCCGTTCGTCCAGTTGACCAACCTGACGAACTCGTCTTACCAGGAGATTCTCGGCGTGGCCATGCCAGGCCGCGGAGTGGTCGGCGGTCTGGAACTCGTAGTCTACACAAACCGATGAGAGGTCCGGCCTAAACGCTCGTGACCGCCGGCCGGCGCCGGTGCGCACTAACCATCGCTTCAATCACCTTCACGGTCCGGTCCCAGCCGATGCACTCATCGGTAATGGAGGCTTCACCCCCGGTGATTCCCCCGGAGCGCCGCTGGAGTCCTTGGTTGGCCGCCGGATCGAGTTGCCAGGACATTTCGACGGCCTCGTGACCATCGAATCGATCCGTCCGCTTGCGCGAGGGGCCGAGATCCGCGTGCGCCTCGGTTCTGGAAGTCTGGACGAAGCAGTCCTGTCGTCTGCCGACGTGGCCGGACTGCTGGACAGCCATCCCGAGGGAAGGACTGCGGACGTTCAGCAGTTTGATTCCGGCTCCGAATGAGACGTATACGAGCCTCTTTTGGCTCGGCGGTACATCCGCGGTCGATGAATATCTTCAGGAGAGGAGGAAGAAAGAGGCAGAGCAGAAGAAGCGTCGTCCGTGAGCTTTTCTGCTAGGGGGGTTGCAGCTGTGATATTCGGGCTCTTAGAAGCCCGATGAACTGTTGCAATACTACAGGCCTCCCTGACGCCGCTTCGACGGGGTAAGACCTCAGACCTCAGCAAGTAGGTTGCAAGGATGGCACTCAAACTCAGAAGACCGATGTCCACCATGCCCGGTCCAGGAAACAATCCCGTGGGCAGGAGCACGGGCGCCTTTGTTCTTCTCGGGGTGCACGCGCTCTGGTGTTGCTGGTGTCGTTGGCCGCCGGTTTGAGAGTCGCCAATCGTGAGCGCCGCCGGCGGCGACAATACCTTAACGTGACGGCACCGGCCAGCCGTGGCGAGCAAGGCATGAATGTTCCTGACGCCCGGCTCGCCGGCCATCTGGCCTTCTCATCGTCTGCCCTCTCCGAGGTGGCGTCCTCACGATCCGATCACCGCTCGGAAAGGACTGGCCCGACAGTCACTTACACACTCTCACCCGTCGGCTCGTCATTTCCCGCGTCACCGGTCACAGCTACTCGAGATATTTTCTGCATGACCTAACCCTCTTACCCCCAACGAATTGCAGCCTATTCAATATTTCTGCACACACGGAAATAATTTTGACCTTGCGTTATTCTTTGGTCGTGAGTGCACCTATGCAAAGCAACCTCAAGCCAGGCAAGCCGGAGGAATGGTCCTCCTGTTCATGTACGCCCTTTCTTCGCGCTGGAGCCAGTCGCACTATCGTCGCCGGTGACAAAAAGAAAAATACGACGAACGAACCAAGTAAGCTGTTGAAAAAAAAGATTAGAAGCGAAAAACGAACCAAGGAACGAACCGAAAACGAACCGAATTCGAACCAAGAACGAACCAAGAACGAACCGAATTCGAACCTACCCAAACCGGGACTCTTTGGCTCGGAATCTCAGTGTTAGGCCCGGCCGACGGGTCGTCTTAAACGCTCGTGACCGCCGGCCGGCGCCGGTGCGCACTAGCCATTGCTTCAATCACCTTCACGGTCTGGTCCCAGCCGATGCACTCATCGGTAATGCTGACGCCGTACGCCTTCGCCGTACCGGGAACGTGCTCCTGGCGGCCGGGATTGATGTTGCTCTCGACCATGATGCCCAGAACGTGCGGCGATCCGCCGGCCACTTGCTCGGCGACGCAGGCCGCCACCTCCGGTTGCCGGCGATAGTCCTTACCGCTGTTGGCGTGGCTGCAATCCACCATTACCTTGTCGAGCAGACCCTCGTGCCGCAACTCGCCCGCTGTCTTCTCCACCGCCCGCGAGTCGTAGTTCGGCGAACCATTGCCGCCGCGCAGAATGACGTGGCAGTCGTGGTTGCCCTTCGTCGACACGATCGCCGACCGGCCGCTCTTGGTGACCGACAGGAAATGATGGGCGTGACGCGCCGCGCGCAACGCGTCGAGTGCGATGCGGATGTTGCCGTCCGTGCCATTCTTGAATCCCACCGGGCACGATAAGCCCGAGGCCAGCTCGCGATGCACTTGGCTCTCGGTGGTGCGGGCGCCGATCGCGCCCCAGCTTATGAGATCCGCCACATACTGCGGCGTGATCATGTCCAGAAACTCCGTGCCGGCCGGCAGACCCAGCGCGTTGATGTCCAGCAGCAGCTTCCGCGCCATGCGAAGTCCGTCGTTGATGCGGAACGTCCCGTCCAGATACGGATCGTTGATGAGGCCCTTCCAGCCGACCGTCGTGCGCGGCTTCTCGAAATAGACGCGCATTACCAACACCAGGTCCTCGGCGTACTCCCGCGACAGCTCGGCCAGCCGCGACGCGTAGTCGAGCGCGGCTTCCGGATCGTGGATCGAGCACGGACCAACCACCATCAACAGGCGGTCGTCCCGGCCGTGCAGGATATGATGAATGGCCTGGCGCGTGTCGTGAACGGTTTTCGATATGTCGTCGTCGACGGGATACTCCGCCAGGAGCTCAACCGGAGCCGCTAACTCCTTCAACTCCTGGATGCGGACATCGTCAGTTCTGTAATGCATTCAGTATAGAGACGCGTAAGGCGGCCTCCAGGTTGAGGACCACCGTTGCGCAACAAGCGACAATATATCGATTGTCGCACGGCGGAGCAACAAAAAAGCACTCCGGCTAGAATCGAGAGAGAGAAAATGATGCCGATTACAAGACGAACCTGGATCATGGCGGGCGCGGCCGCTGCCACCACTTCCGCGTTGGTCGCACAAAGCGACCGCGACCTCGACTTCCTGGCTCGCGAAGTCGACGGGCGGCATCTCAAGGAGTCGCTACGGCGGCATCTTCACGAGAAGGTGGTGCGGCTCCTCGATGATCGGAAGCGGCGGATTCAGGCCATTCGCAGCACGGCGGACCTGCAGGAGCGGCAGCGCTACGTTCGCGTGAAGCTGCAAAGCTATCTCGGCGAATGGCCGGAACGTTCGCCGCTGAACGCCGAAGTCACTGGCCTCGTCGACCGCGGAACCTACCGCATCGAGAAGATCGTGTTCGAAAGCATGCCGGGCTTTCGCGTCACAGCTAATCTTTACCTGCCGCCCGGCCACGGTCCGTTCCCCGCGATCCTGTTCCCGCTCGGTCACGAAGCGGGCGGCAAGTCCTACCCGGTGTGGCAGCAATTGCTTGGCTCGTTCGCGCAGAAAGGTTATGTCGCACTGGCCTGGGATCCGCTTGGTCAGGGCGAGCGGGTGCAGATTTGGGACGACGACTGGAACGAGTCGAAGGTGGTCCGTTCAACCAGCGAACACACGATGATGGGCTTGCAGACGCTGCTGCTCGGTGAGAGCTTGGCGCGGTATACGATCTGGGACGGCATCCGGGCGCTCGACTATCTGGCCTCGCGGCCGGAAGTGGATGCCAAGCGGATCGGCGTCACCGGCAACTCGGGCGGTGGCACGCATACGGCTTACATGGCGGCGCTCGACGACCGACTTCAGGTGGCCGCGCCTTCCTGCTACTTGACCAACTGGCGGCGGTTGACCGAAACCATCGGGCCGCAGGATGCCGAACAGTGCATGCCGCCGTTTCTCGCCGACGGATTGGACCATCCGGACTTCATCCTCGCCTTCGGATTGAAGCCCTACCGAATCCTGTCGGCGATCCGGGACTTCTTCTCAATTGAAGGTGCGCGGGAGACCTACGCGGAGGCGCGTTCGGTTTACGAGCGGCTCGGCGCCGCCGATAAGATCGGGATGACGGAAGCCGACGACGGCCACGGCTATAGTGAGCCGCGCCGAATGGCGGCCTACGACTGGTTCAGCCGCTGGCTCAAGGGAGAGCCGGACACGCGGCCCGAACCGGACGTTAAGATTGCCCACGAAGAGGAATTGTGGGCAACGAAAACCGGGCAGGTGGCAACCTCGCACGAGGGCGAAACGGTTACCAGTCTCAATCAGAAGCGGCTGGCTGAGATTCGTCGCGGCCCGATCACGGCCGAGAGTGTGCGTGAGTTTCTCGGGGTGGACCCGTCCGGCGAGCCCGCGCGAGTGCGCTCCTACGGAGCGGCGCAAGCCGGCGGTGGATACCGGCTGGAGAAGCTATTGATCGAGAGCGAACCCGGTATTCCGGTACCAGCCCTGCTCTATCTCCCGGAGGGCGGCGGCAGCAGGCCGGGCATCGTGTACGTGAACGGACGCGGGAAGTCGGTCGCGCATGCGGAGGCCGAGTCGCTGGTCCGCGCCGGGATCGCCACGCTGTCTATCGACGCCCGCGGGTTGGGAGAAACACGGGCGATCGGTGAGCGAAACGGCTCTGACTGGCCCCGGCTGTTCGGCGACTTCGAAAGCACAATGCTGGCTATGCTGACCGGCAAATCGCTGGTGGCGATGCGCGCCGAGGATGTGATGCGAGCGGTGGGTGTGCTGGCGGCTCGCGCTGAGGTCGACACGAACCGGTTGGCGGTAGTGGGCCGGGAGGGTGGCGCGATTTCGGCGCTCCACGCCGCCGTGCTTGATCGGCGCGTGAAGGGCGCGGGGGTGGACCGGATGGTGGTTTCCTACGCGAGTATCGTGCGGCGCCGGGTCCACCGCCAGCAGTACGAAGACGCGATCGTCGGCGTGCTGCGCAAGTACGATTTGCCGGATCTGCTGCGGCTGGCGGTGGCGCGCGGACCGGCTGTGGTGGCGGACGTGCTCGACCCGGTGGGGCAGTTACTGCCGCTGAGCCGCGTGAGCCGCGCTTACGCCGGAGCCGCCCAGGATGGGCGCATCCGCGTGGTGCGCCGCGGTGCGGGCGAAACATCGGCGCGTCTGTTTGCCGGACTGGTGGGCCTCTGATGTTACTTTGTCAGTAATGAGGCTCGCTACCGCATTGCTCATCGCAGGCACGCTGGCCGTACCGGCCCTGCCACAGGAGATCGCCATCGAAATTCCCTACGAAAAGTTTCAGCTCGACAACGGCCTCACGGTCGTCGTCCACGAGGACCGCAAGGCGCCGATTGTCGCCGTCAACGTCTGGTACCACGTCGGCTCGAAGAACGAGAAACGCGGCAAGACCGGCTTCGCGCACCTGTTCGAGCACTTGATGTTCAACGGGAGTGAACATTACAACGACGACTATTTCAAGGTGCTGGAGCGTCTCGGCGCGACCGACCTGAACGGCACAACAAACGAGGACCGGACGAACTACTTCCAGAACGTGCCCACCTCGGCGCTCGACACGGTGCTGTGGATGGAGTCCGACCGCATGGGTTACATGCTCGGCGCGGTGGACCAGGCCAAACTCGACGAGCAGCGCGGCGTGGTGCAGAACGAGAAGCGGCAGGGCGAGAACCAGCCGTACGGCAAGGCGTTTCTGCTGATCACCGAGAACACCTATCCGGCCGGGCATCCTTACTCGTGGCCGGTGATCGGCTACATGGAGGATCTGGACGCCGCCTCGCTCGACGACGTGCGGGAGTGGTTCAGGACGTACTACGGCCCGTCGAATGCTGTCGTCGTGCTGGCGGGCGACATCGACGCGAAGACGGCCCGCGAAAAGATGGAGCGGTACTTCGGCGCCATCCCGCCGGGACAGCCGGTTCCGCGGCACGAAATGTGGATCGGCAAGCGCGATGAGAACAAGCGGCAAACAATGCAGGACCGCGTTCCGCAGGCGAGGATCTACAAAGTGTGGAACGTGCCCCCCATCTATAGCGAAGAGGGCGATATGCTTTTTCTCGCGGCGCAGGTGCTGGGCGCGGGCAAGACTTCGCGGCTCTATCAGCGGCTGGTGGACCGCGATCGCATCGCGACTGATGCCAACTCCTTCGCCTACCTCCAGGAGATCGGAGGACAGTTCTTCATGGTCTCGACGGCAAAGCCGGGTGGCGACCTGAAGGCGGTGGAGCGGGCGCTCGACGAGGAATTGGCGCGGCTGCTCCGCGACGGACCCACGGCCGAGGAACTGGACCGGGTAAAGACGCGGTACATGGCGAACTTCCTGCGGGGGATCGAGCGGATCGGCGGTTTCGGCGGCAAGTCCGACCTGCTGGCGAGCGGCGAGGTGTATGCCGAAGATCCGGGCGCGCACAAGCGTCGTCTGCACAATGTACAGCGGGCGACGCCCGGGATCGTACGCGACGCGGCCCGGAAGTGGCTATCGGATGGATGGTACGCGCTAGAAGTCCACCCGTTCCCGGACTACAAGGCGCTTCCCAAGGACGTAGACCGCTCGAAAGTCCCCGAACCGGACATGCCGCCTTCTTTCAAGATGCCCACGCTCCAACGGCAGACGCTGTCGAACGGTCTGAAGATTGTGCTGGCGGAACGGCGCAGCCTGCCGCTGGTGAACTTCACGCTGATAGTGGATGCCGGTTCCGCCGCCGATCAGTTCGCCGCGGCCGGAACGGCGCGGTTGGCGATGTCGATGATCGACGAGGGCACGGCACTGCGGAGTTCGCAAGAAATCGCCGACCAATTGGAACGGCTCGGCGCGACGCTGTCGTCCAGCGCGTCCCTCGACGATTGTACGGTATCGCTGTCTGCTCTCAAGGCGAAGCTCGACGAGTCGCTGGAGATCTACGCGGACGTCGTGCTGAATCCATCGTTCCCGGCGAGCGAGTTCGAACGCGAGAAACGGTTGCAGATCGCAGCCATTCAGCGCGAGAAGACGCAGCCGGCGGCCATGGCGCAGCGGGTGCTGCCCGCCTTTCTGTATGGAAAGGGACATGCCTATGGAAACCCGCTGACCGGCTCGGGCACTGAGGCGTCGGTGGAAAGGGTCCAGCGGGAGGACTTGGCGAAGTTTCACGCGACGTGGTTCAAGCCGGACAACGCGGCGCTGGTAATCGTCGGCGACACGACGCTGGCCGAGATCGCGCCCAGGTTCGAAAAACTGTTCGCCGCCTGGAAACCGGGCGAAACGCCGAAGAAGAACCTCGCTGAGGTGCGGCACCAGGACAAGTCGCAGGTGTACCTGATGGACCGGCCGGGCGCGCTGCAGTCTGTGATCATCGCCGGCCACGTCGCGCCGCCGAGGAACGACCCCGGCGACATCGCCCTGAGTACGCTGAACCGGGTGTTGGGCGGATCGTTCCTGTCTCGGCTCAATATGAATCTGCGCGAGGACAAGCACTGGTCCTACGGCGCCGGCGCGCTGCTGAATCCGGCGGTCGGCCAGCGGCCTTATTTCGTATACGCCCCGGTGCAGACGGACAAGACGAAGGAGTCGCTGATCGAGATTAACAAGGAAATCCGCGAGATTCTGCGCGAACGTCCGGTGACGGAGGAAGAGTTGAAGACGGCGCAGGACGGTTTGACCCTGCGGCTGCCCGGTTCGCGGGAAACCACGGGCCAGTTGGGCAACTCCATCGCCGAAATCGTGCGGTTCGGCCTGCGGGACGATTACTGGGATACGTACACGCCCAAGGTGCGGGCGCTCACGCGCGCGGACATGTCGGCGGCTGCCGAACGGCTGCTGCGCCCCGACAACATGGTCTGGATCGTCGTGGGCGACCGGGCAAAGATTGAGGAAGGCGTGCGCGAATTGAACCTCGGCGATATGAAGCTGATCGACACGGACGGGAATCCGCTGCCTTAATCGAAAGCAGCCGGATACGGCCGAAGCCTGCGCGAGGTGAGGCACATCGAGATCTGGTGGGCGACCACGAGACCAAGCTCTGCTGAGCCCAGCGCGCCGAAAACTCTCTCAACGTTTCGCCATCCGCCGGAGTAGTAATTGTTGAGAGCGCAAGTGGAGTTGAAGGAACTGGCCCTCGACATGGCGGACTGGCAAGAGTCGGCGGAGAAGGACACCGACTCCTTCGAAGACGCCATGCGCCCGCATCAGCGTGCCGTCCTGATGACGGCTTACCGGATAACCGGGGAGTATGGACGACGCCCAGGACGCCGCGTAAGACGCCTTTTTCCGGCTCTACCGCCACTGGCGGCGGCGGCGCCGGGAGTCGGCGCTGTCGGACGGGTTCGACCGGGCCGCGGAAGCGGCGCCGGACGTCGCTGAGGGGGACTCGATGCGGGCACTGCTTCTCCGCGCGCTGGCCCGGCTGCCGGAGCGGGAGCGCGCCGCCGTGGTGCTGCGTGAGATCGAGGGCCGGCCAGCGGCGGAAGTCGCGAAGATCCTCGGTTCGTCTGAAGTTACGGTTCGCTCGCAGCTCTCTCTCGCGCGCGTCAAGCTGCGCGGATTGATGGACGGGTTGATGCGGAGGCGGTCATGACTCGATGCCGAGAGCTTGAAGCTCTGCTTGGCGGGGATGCCGCCGGCCTGGCCGACCACGTGAGCGCCTGCCCGGTCTGCCGCGACGGCCTGCGCTGCCTGGCGGCCGAAGAAGCCTCACCAGGCGTGTACGCCGCGGTGCGGCAGGGCGTCGAATCGCGCATCCGGCGCCGCCGGTTGGAGTGGCTGGCCGCCCCGGTCACGGCGGCGGCAGCGCTGATGGTAGCGTTGCTTCTCCAGCTTCCGCCAG
>CAYPUQ010000106.1:0-15472 GCA_964413655.1 uncultured Solibacteraceae bacterium
ACGGCGATCAACTGGTTCTCCGTGAAGGGCCGTCCCACCAGAGAGATCGCCACCGGCAATCCGTCGACAAAACCGCACGGAAGCGACAAGGCCGGCAGCCCGGCCAGGTTGCCGGCCGGGATCAGGTCGCGCAGACCTCTTCCCCCCTTCGCCTCGCGCGGCCCGCCGCCGGCGTCCAGCGGATCGGCTACTTTCGACGCCACATTCATCCGGGCCGGCGTAACCAGCACATCCACATCGGCGAACAGTTCGCGGAACGCCTTCTGGATCAGGCTCCGGATACGCATGGCGCGAAGGTAGTCGCGAGCGGGGATGTCGTAGTCGGCCTTAAGGCCGGCAATCTGTTTCTGGTCCGCCAGTTCGTCGACGCGGCCGCTTTCGATCAACTCCTCGAAGGCCGACGCGCCCTCGGCGCCGATGATCGTGCCTGTCACGGGGCCGTAGGGAAAATCGGGCAGCGCCGTCTCGCGCATCCGTACTCCGAGGCTCCGGATCGCCTCCAGGGCCTCGCGAAACGCCGGCCGGCACGCCTCGGCCGCCCATTCATCGAAATCCACCGGCGCAAAGCCGACGCGAAGATCCTCCATCTTTCGCGCGAACTGCGGGGTGTAGTAGAAGCTCTTGCCCGCCGAGGCCGGGTCGGCGTTGTCGCCGCCCGATATCGCGTGCAAGACAAAGGCGCAATCTTCCGCCGAACGGCACATCGGGCCGACCTTATCCATGGTCCACGACAGCGCCATCGCGCCCGCGCGGCTCACCAGGCCGTAGGTAGGCCGAAGCCCTGTCACGCCGCAGAAGGCGCTCGGAGTGAGGATCGAACCGGAGGTCTCCGAGCCGAGCGCGAATGGGACCAATCCCGCCGCCACGGCGCTGCCGGATCCGCTTGAGGAGCCGCCCGACCAGCGCGAACGGTCCCACGGGTTGAGCCCCGGCCCGGTCACGGACGCGGCCGCATAGCGGTAACCGCCGCCGCCGGCGAGTTCCACCATGGCCAACTTTCCAATCAGGATCGAGCCGGCGCCATCCAATTTTCGCAGGACGGTGGCCGTCTCTTCGAACATCTGACCGGCGTAAGGTTTGGCGCCCCACGCGGTCGGGTTGCGCGGATAGGCCAGCAGGTCCTTCGCGCCAAACGGGATTCCTTGCAGTGGACCGCGGAAGCGCTCGCGCTTCAGGTCGCCGTCAACCTCCCGCGCCTTCCGGATGGCCTCTTGGCGCAACGGTAACGCCAGCGCGTTGTAACGCGGGCCCATCCGTTCCAAACGGTCGAGAAACTCGCGCGTCAGTTCAAGCGCAGAAAACTCCTTCGCTTTCAGTTTGGCGTTCAGTTCGGCGATGGTGAGGAAAAAGGTGCTGTCGTCCAAAACGTTTCTGTTCAACCGCGGGACTGAAGGCGGCCCATGAGAGCCGCCGCGGGTTTACTTTAGCACAGCGCGGCGAAGGCATCCAGGAATTCCCACACTCGCTCGATGTCCGCCTCGGTCGTCTGGTAGTTGCCGATCGCGAGCCGCAAGACGAACCGGCCATGCAGCACGGCGTGCGACAGAAAGGCCAGGCCCGACGCGTTGATTTCTTCCAGCAACCGCCGGTTCCGGTCGTCGCCGCCGCGCAGCCGGAAACAGACCAATGAAAAAAGCACCGGCGCGCACACCTCGAACCGCTCGTCGGCCTCCAGCCGGTGTGCGAACCGTTTGGCCATCGCGATGTGGCCGCGTATCACCCGCTGAACGCCTTCCCGTCCCAGCGCCCGCATGACGAACCACAGTTTGAGCGAGCGGAAACGCCGTCCAAGCTGCACCCCGTAGTCCATCAGGTTCAACGCCCGCGGGTTTTCGCTGGTTCGCAGGTATTCCGGCACCAGGCTGAAGGCGTCGCGCAACACCTCGGCGCGGCTGGTGTAGAACACGCTGATATCGACCGGAGTCAACAGCCACTTGTGCGGGTTGACGACGAACGAGTCGGCCCGCTCGCAGCCGTCCAGCACGTAGCGCATCTCGGGCAGGATTGCCGCGGCTCCGCCGTAGGCGGCGTCAACGTGCAGCCACAGACCATGCTGGCGGCACAACACGGCGATTTCCGGCACGGGGTCGACGCTGGCGATGGCGGTGGTTCCCACAGTCGCGACGGCGCAGAACGGCCGCTTACCGGCGCGCAGGTCTTCGTCGATCGCCGCCGCCAAAAGATCCACCCGCATGCGAAACTCCGCGTCCACGCCGATCTTGCGCACGTTGTTCTGACCCACGCCGGCCGCGATCGCGGCTTTCTCCACGGACGAATGGGCCTGTTCGGAGCAATAGAGCACCAAGCCGGGCGGGTGGCCAGTTTGCCGCGCTTCCGGCGCCGCGCAGTGCCGCGCCGCAACGATGGCGTGAAAGGTGCTCATGGACGCGGTGTCGTAGATGAGCCCGAACCATTCGGCCGGCAATCCGAGCCAGCCGGCCAGCCAGCGCAGAGTGGTTTGCTCCAATTCGGTCACCGCCGGACCGCTCTTCCACAGCATTCCGTTCACATTGAGAGCCGCGGCGAGCATCTCGCCGAGAATGCCTGGCGGCGATCCGCTGATGGCGAAGTAGGCGAAGAACCGGGGGTGGTTCCAATGCGTGGTGGCCGGGACGATCAGCCGTTGGAAATCGGCGAGGATCTCTTCCACCGCCTCGCCGGCCTCCGGCGCGGAGTCCGGCAGCGCGTCCGTCAACTCGCCGGGCCGCACGGCGGGAAGGACGGGCAAGTCGCCAACGGAGGTGAGATAGCCGGCCATCCAGTCGACGGCGGCATGAGCGTAGCGGCGGAATTCTTCGGGGTGAAGCGGGCCGGGCGGATTCACGTCTCAGTGTAACGGACCACCGGGCGGGTATAGAATGATGGACGATTCGAGGTAGCTATCATGGACGCCACAAACAAGCCTGCTCAACCCGTATCCCGCCGCTCTTTCCTCACTGGTTCGGCGGCCGCCGGAACCACGGCCTTCACGATCCTCCGTCCCGAACTGGTGCGTGGGGCGGGAAAGGAGAAACTGAAGGCCGGCCTAGTCGGTGTCGGCGGCCGGGGACGCGCCGCCGTCGTCGAACTCCTCACCGCCGACGAGAATGCCGAAGTCGTTGCGATGGGCGACATCTTCGAGGACAAACTCGAGGGCAATTTGCGTTGGCTGCGGGAGTCGCCGCAGCACGCCAACATTCGCGACCGCGTTAACGTCGGTCCCGAGCACCGCTTCGTCGGTTTCGACGCCTACCAGAAGATCGTCAACAGCGACGTGGACATCGTGATGCTGTGCACGCCGCCCGGCTACCGGCCGATGCATTTCGAGGCGGCGGTGAACGCGAAGAAGCACATCTTCTGCGAAAAACCGTTCGGCACCGACCCGGTCGGGGTGCGCCGCTTCATGGATGCGGCCAAGAAGTCCGAGGAGATGAAGCTGACGGTGGTTTCCGGGGCCCAGCGCCGGTTCAACACCGAGTACACGGAAACGGTCGACAAGATCAAGAATGGCGTGATCGGCGATGTCACCGCCGCCTATGCGTACTGGGTTGGCACGCCCGTGATCCAGCAGAAAGCGCGCGACCCGAAATACGGCGACATGGAATGGCAGCACCGCAACTGGTACTCCTACGTCTGGATCTGCGGCGACCAGGTTGTCGAGCAGCACCTACACAACATCGATGTCATCAACTGGGTGATGGGCGACCATCCGATCTCCGTCGTCGCCACCGGCGGTACCGTCTGGCGTCCGAAAGACGAGATCCACGGCAACATCTACGACCACATCAGCGCCGACTTCGTCTTCCGTAACGGCGTCCGCATGTCGAGCTACTGCCGCCAGTTTCCGGGCAACCTGTACCGGAACGTGAGCGAACTGGTGATCGGCACCCGCGGCCGCAGCAACTGCCGCGACCTGGGCACGAAGGGCCTGCGCGATTACGTCGCCGAGCACGTCGCGCTGGTCAAGAGCATCCGCGGCGATGGCCCGTATATCAACCACGCGATGCCGGTGGCCGAAAGCACGATGGCCTGCATTATGGCGCGCGAGTCGGCTTACTCGGGCCTGGAGATTACCTGGGACATGATCATGGAGTCCAAGCTGGATCTCATGCCGAAGGCATTCGGTTACCGGGAGCAGATGGACATTCCGCCATTGCCGGTGCCTGGCCAGTACAAGTTCACCTGACGCCCGCCGCTTCGGCTTCCAGGCACGCCGGGATGCCGGTGCGGTACGACGGATAGCGGAGCGAGACACCGAGAGCGCGCCGGATGGCCGAGCCGTCGACGCGGCGGTTGGCGCGCCGAGTGTCTTCCTCGGGCGGGTTCTCGATGCACGGCGGCATCGGGATGCCGAGGAGTTCCGCACAGAACGCGGCGATCTCGCGGGCCGGGCAGGGTTCCTCATCCGCTACCGGCCAGGCGCCCGTTAGATCGGCTCGCAGCGCCGCCATCGCGTGCGCGGCGAGGTCGTCCACGTGAATCCGGCTGATATAGTTCGACCCGTCGCCGGCCAGAAAATATTTCCCGGCGCGCATCGATGCGTGAACGCCGCGTCCTGGCCCGTAGATAGCAGCGGGGCGCAGAATCATCGCTTGCCATGAGCCGGATTGGACCGCGTGCTCTGCTTCCAACCGGGCCGCCTCGCGGCGATTACGCGGCGCCGGCGCCGTGGTTTCGTCAACGAGCCGCGCATCGCCGTAGACGCCAGTGGTGGACAGATAGACAATGCGTTCGGCGCGGCCGTCGAGGGCCTCCATCAACGCCGGCGATGGATCCCGCCAGCCGGCCGGGGTCCGCAACGCCGGGATCGAATCGAGGACCCATGCGCCGGACGGTATCGCTTGGCGCAAGGTTCGCAGATCCGCGCTGTCGGTTGCCTCCAAGCGCAGCACACTCCCTCCACGCCGCGTGAGATCCGCCAACCGTGCCGGATTCCTTGTCGTGGCGATCACGTTCTCGCCGCTGTCGAGGAGTTGTTCGGCAACACGCCGCGCCGTGTAGCCGCAGCCGAGGAGGAGGAACGTCACCGGCATCTTTCATCTTGCGATATATTCAGGAACCATGCGGGCGGCGGCGCTATTCGTGTTTCTCTTGACCACGGCTTCGGGCGAGAACTGGACTTCGTTTCGCGGTCCGAACGGCTCGGGCGTCTCGTCCGAAGCGGCGCCAGTCGAAATCGGGCCGGACAAGAACGTGGTCTGGAAGATACCGGTTCCGGCCGGCACTTCTTCGCCGGTATTGACGGCCGACCGCATCTTCCTCACCGCTTGGGAGCCGGGCAAACTCGTCACCCTCGCCCTCCACCGCGAGACGGGCCGCCTCCTCTGGCGCCGCGAGATCCCGCAACCGCGTGAGGAGCAGCGCCACAACCTCAACAGTCCGGCTTCTTCGACACCGGTAACGGACGGCGTCAACGTCTACGTCTTCTTCGGCGATTTCGGGTTGGCCGCTTACGGTCCGGACGGGAAGGAATTGTGGCTCCGTCCAATGGGTCCGTTCGCGAATCTGCACGGGATGGGCGCGTCGCCGGTGTTGGCGGGCAACCGTCTGTTGCTGGTTTGCGACCAGGACACCGATTCGTACGCGATAGCCGTCGACAAGCGCACGGGCGAGACGCTCTGGAAGATCGAGCGGCCCCAGGTGGTCCACGGGTTCTCGACGCCGACGCTGTTCGAGCCGGACGGCGGAGAACTGCAATTGATCGTGCCGGGGTCCTACCAGTTGCTGGCGTACTCGGTGGCGACGGGGAAGGAACTGTGGTCGGTGCGCGGCTTGACTTGGCAGATGAAGACCACCGCCGTGGTGGATGGCGGCACGATTCTCGCTAGCGGTTGGGCGCCCGGCGCCGATCCCGGCCAGCGCAAGCCGGTGCCCGCGTTCGAGGAAGTGTTGAAGGAAGGCGACACCGATGGCGACGGCAAACTCTCGCCCGAAGAAGTCCCGCCGCGCTGGCGGCATACGGGAAGTTGGCGCGCCATCGACCTGAACGACGACGGTTTCCTCGACGCCCGCGAGTGGGGTTTCTACCGCGCCCGCCGCGAGGCGCAGAACCTCACCCTCGCCGTCCGGCCGGGCACGGCGCGCGGCGACCTTACCGAGAGCCATGTGCTCTGGCGGAATGAGCGGTGGGTGCCGCAAGTATCTTCACCGCTGGTTCTCGACGGGATTCTCTACACCATCAAGGACGGCGGCATCCTGACTTCGATGAATGCGGCGACCGGCGAAACTCACAAGACCGCCCGGCTGAACGGCGCCATCGACGCCTACTACTCGTCACCGGTGGCGGCGGGTGGGCTTCTGTACGTTGGCAGCGAGAAGGGCAAGCTCGCGGTTGTTCGAGCCGGCGCCGAATGGGAACTGGTTCGCGTCAACGATATGGAGGAGCCGGTCTATGCCACGCCGGCCGTCTCGGGCGGCCGCATCTACCTGCGCACAGCCTCCAGGCTTTACTGTTTCGGCGGCGGTTCGTAGTAAACGGCTAAAATAGAAGCACATGCAGGTAGTTCAAGCCGGCGTCCATAAGATGCTGTATCTCGAGTTGGAGCCGGAGGTTATCGAACAGATACTCCGGCAGTTAGGACTCGATTTTCGCATCGAGGATGGCCGCCGGGCGATGACGGTCGAGGTGACGGCGAATGGACGGCAGTCGCCTTTGCTGCTGTTCGACGCCGCTGATCCGGGTAATCTCGGCTGGTTCTCCCGCTGCCAGTTTTATGTCGATGGGCGAACAAGCCTAGTGCTGCAAACGCCGATTTCGATCGCCAATATCCCAGAGCGCGGCGGTCATGTGCGGCCCAACGCGCTGCGGGTCCAGATCACGAAGGAACTGCCGGCGAACTTCCGGCTGCCCGGTAAACAGGCGATTTCCGAGCAGGTCGTGTACGCCATCTTCTTCAACTTCATGAGCGCGCTGCTCCAGGGCGGTGTGGCCGTGTGCGGCGGCCCCGTGGTTCGTCCGCTGGCCGGGCGCGGCGACGGGTTAGGTACGCGTTCCTGACTGTGGCCGATCCGGCGGTCTCTCTCATCGTTGCGACCTATAACGAGGCGGATCTGATTCTGCCGCTGCTTGAGCACTTGCGTTCGCTGCACGACGGCGAATTGATCGTGGCCGACGGGTCTTCGACAGACGGGACGGCGGACCGCGCCCTGCCGTATGCCTCGGTCATTCGGACCGTGGCTTCCCGCGCCGTGCAGTTCAACGAAGCGGCCCGCCGGGCGCGGGGCGATCTGCTGCTGTTTCTCCACGCCGACGTGCGCCTCGGCGGCGGCGCGCTTCCGCGGATGGCGGAAGCCATGCGCGACCGCCGGGTTCTGGGCGGCAACTTCGATATCCAATATCAAGGCGGCGACGTGGCGGCTTCGGCCTTCACGCGCATCAACCGCTGGCGCCGGCGATTCGGAGTCTTCTACGGCGATTCCGGAATCTTCGCGCGGCGGAGTTTCTTCGAATCGACGGGCGGCTACCGCGATTGGCCGATTCTCGAAGACTACGAATTCGCGCGCCGATTGTGGCGCACTCGTGCGGTGGCGCTGCTCGACGAGCCGATCTATGTCTCCGACCGCCGCTGGAAACGAGCGGGGCTGATCCGCACGATGTGGCATTGGTTCTGGATTCAGGGGCTCTACCTGGCGGGCGTGTCGCCGTTCCGTCTGGCGGGGATGTACCGGGCCGTGCGGTGACGGCGTGGAGGGCATCGCGCCCTCTCACTACAATGAAATTGGCGATTCGGTAGGCACGCCATTTATGGCTTCCCTCGCAGAGCTTCTGTCCGGGAACACTCAGGCCGGAGACCTCTGGGAACCGATCGAGCGCAATCGTGTCCGCTGTTACGCTTGCGGGCACTGCTGCCCGATTCCAGAAGGCCGGCCCGGCGTGTGCCAGGTGCGTTTCAACCGTGGCGGCACACTGTACGTGCCCTGGGGCTATGTGGCAGGCGTGCAGTGCGATCCGATCGAGAAGAAGCCCTTCTTCCATGTTCGCCCCGGAGCGCTGGCCTTCAGCTTCGGCATGCTCGGCTGCGACCTTCATTGCGCCTACTGCCAGAACTGGGTCACCTCGCAGGCGCTGCGCGATCCGGGAGCCGTGGCGCCGCCGCAACGCTGCACTCCGGAAGGCCTGGCCAGGATGGCCGTGGACCTGGGCGCCGAAGTCGTGGTGAGCACCTATAACGAGCCACTCATCACCGCCGAATGGGCTGTTGCGGTGTTCCGCGAGGCGAAGGCCGCCGGACTGCTCACCGGATTCGTCTCAAACGGCAACGCAACGCCGCGGGTGATCGAGTATCTGCGTCCTTGGGTGGATCTCTTCAAGGTGGACCTGAAGAGCTTCGACGATCGCCGCTATCGCCAACTGGGCGGCCGGCTCGGGCCGATCCTCGACAGCATCCGCCGCATTCACGAGATGGGCTTCTGGCTGGAAGTCGTGACGCTGGTGGTTCCGGGGTTCAACGATTCCAGCGGAGAACTGCGGCGCCTCGCCGATTTCCTTGCGAGCGTTTCGCCCGACATCCCCTGGCACGTGACAGCGTTTCACAAGGACTACAAGATGACTGAGCCCGAAAACACGCCCGCCGCCACCCTGCTCCGCGCCGCCGCCATCGGCCGCGAAGCCGGACTGCGGTACGTGTACGCCGGAAACCTGCCGGGCAGCGTCGGGAACCTGGAGGACACCCGCTGCGGCCTATGCCGTACAACCTTGATCCGCCGCCGCGGCTACCGGATTCTGGACTACCGCCTCGACCCAAGCGGACGCTGCCCCTCCTGTCACGCTGCCATCCCCGGCCGCTGGGCGCAACTGTTCCGCGGACAACAAGCAGATACCCCGTTCCGCGTGTTGGCCTCCACCTGAGTTGGGCCGGGCAGTAGATCACCGCCACAGCGGCGACAAAGCGAAGTCGATCGTCCTCGGACCAGCCGAACCTCGTTTTGAGCGTCCCGGCTACCTCAATCATGATCGGGGCCGTGACGCAAATCTACCGCTCCCCTTGTGCTCGCTGAAACGCTTTTTGCGGGACCGCAACGAAGACCAGCGCCGAGATGTGCACATTTGGTATCACTCACCTCCGCCGACCCGCTCCTCCATTCATTCTCTCCGCGCCGGGAATAAACCACCCATGTTCTACCATGAAAGAAACAGATGCGGACCACATGGGCTCTTCGTTTCTTCGCCTGCGCCGCGCTGCTGATCGCACCCGCGCTGGCCCAGGACGGCCCAGCCATCCGAACCGGACCGGAGGCGGGCGAAAAGATCCCGGCCTTTTCCCTGCCCGACCAGAACGGCCGGATCCAAACGTTCGATTCTCTGAAGAAGCCGAACGGACTGCTGCTCGCCTTCGTCCGCTCGGCCGACTGGTGACCGTTCTGCAAATCTCAGCTCGTGGAGCTGAACGAACAAGTGGACCGGCTGGCCGTACAGGGTATCGGCGTCGCGGCTATCACTTACGACAGTCCGAAGGTGTTGGCCCACTTCGCCGCCCGGCGGGGAATCCGCTACCCGCTCCTCTCCGATGAAGGCTCGCGCGTGATTCGCGCTTTCGACATCCTCAACGCTTCAGTGCCCGAGAACAGCTTTGTCTACGGCGTCCCGCATCCGGGAACGTATCTCCTCGACGCCGAGGGAATCGTGAAGACCAAGTACTTTGAGGAGGACTACCGGGAACGAACGACCGCGGCCGCAATCCTGGTGAACAACTTTTCGACGGTGGCCGGCGTCTCGACGCAGGAGACGGAGACCCGTCACCTGAACCTCCGCGCCTCCGCCAGCAATGGAAGCGTCTACGGCGGCAGCCGAATTACCCTCGCGCTCGACATCGAACTGAAGCCAAAGATGCACGTCTACGCCCCGAGTGTCGAGGGCTACATCCCGATCCGGTGGGATATGAAGGAAGCGGAAATCTACCGTGTTTACGATGCCAACTACCCGGAATCGAAGATCCTCTTCCTCGAAGCCATCGACGAGAAAGTGCCCGTTTACGAGGGCCGCTTCCGGCTCACGCGCGATATCGTCGCCGCCCAGCAGAAGGTCCTGGCCGCCAACGGCGCGGCGCAGACGTTCACAGTCGAGGGCGGCTTCCGCTACCAGGCTTGTGACGACAAGGTGTGCTATCAACCGGTCACCGTGCCGGTGAAGTGGACCTTCGAAGTGAAACCGCTCGACAGCCAGCGCGTTCCCGCCGAACTACGGCGTAGTCAGAATTGAGGGCGTCGCCAGAATCGCCACTGGAAACCGCGCCAGCAGCCGCGCCGCGTGCAGCGGACTGCTCACCTGCTCCCCGGTGAAAACGTTGCGGAACGATGCCCGCGACAGGTCGTCCGGCAGCGCCAGTTCGGTGTTCGTCCACACCTTCTCGCCCAGCGGCCAGGACTCTCCGCCCGTCAGCTTCGCGCACTGGCGAGGCACGACGGCAACCAGCGCCTGATCGTCGATCCGCCGCGCGAAAGCGGCGATGTGCCGCGCGCGATCGCCGTTGGCGTACAGCGGCACGTAATCGCCTTCCAGGAACAGGCGCGGATTCCGCCGGCGCAGCCGCAGTCCGGCGGCGGTGACAAATAGATTCACCCGCCCATCGGGCCATCTCGCCAACAACTCCTCGGTCGCCGCGGCCTGCTTCGGGCCGCTCGCACAGCCGTTGATCAGCGGCATCAATTCGTCGAGCAGCCGCCGGCGGAGGGCGAAGTCCACTGGCTGCCGGTTGTCCGGGTCCACCAGGCTCAGGTCCCACAACTCGCAGCCCTGGTAGAAGTCCGGCACGCCCGGCGAGGCAATCTTCAGCGTGACCTGCGCCAGCGAATTGAGCGCCCCGAGCCAGGCCACGCGCCGCTGGAAGGGCCGGAACGTGCGCAGGAAACGGCGCGAACCGGGCTTGCTCAGCGCGCGCGTGACGAACTCCGACACCGCGACGTCGTAGGCGTTCGACGGATTGATCCAACTCGTGTGGACCTTCGCTTCCTTGGTGGCCTTCTCCATGAAGCGCCGCATCCGCTCCACGAACGCCTCGTCCGGCTCCTCCATCCCCTCGGCGGGCCAGGCGCCGATCAGCGCTTGATAAAACAGGTATTCGTCGGCGCGGTCCGGAGCGGGCCGGCCGTTCACCTCGGTGCGCAGCCCGGCATGGATGCCCGACCAGAACGTCACGCGCGTCCGCCACGGCTCGAACAGCTCCGACAGCACGTTGATCCGCGCTCGCGCATCGGCGCCCCGTTTCATGTCGTGCGTCGCGGTGTTTATCATCGCCCGCGGCCAATCCTTCAGCCGCTCCTGGTTGCTCTTGTGAAACTCGTCCACCGTGCACCCGAACCGCCGCGGCTCGCCGCCGACCTCGTTGATCGACGCCAGCGGACAATAGCGATAGAACGCCGTGTCCTCGAGTCCCTTCGCCTCCACCGGTCCGGTGTACTGCTGGAATTTGCGCGCGAACCGGACGCGCCGGCGGTAGTCGTCTTCGCTCCGGCACTCCGATGCCGCGGGAAGGAGCCGGCTCCGGATGAACTCGAAGATCGACGATTCCATCGCCGGGTTCCGCCGTAGCGCTTCACGGACCGCACGGTCCAGCGCGTCGGCGTTCGCGACGGACCCATCGTCCTTCAAGTAGGTCCGGTAGATCGGAAAGCATGCGACGATCTCGCGCAGCGCTTCCTGTAGGCTGATGAGCGTGAAGTCCCGGCACAGCCTGTCTTCTTCCGACATCCGGTTCAGCTCGTGCGCGAGCACGTTCAGCTCGGACGCCATCGACGAGGCGATGATCAATTTCTTGCTCTCGTAGACCACGTCATTGAAGGCGGTTTCCCGGCCGGTGAAGCGGGCGTAGAAACGCCGGAAGTCGCGTTCCCGCGCCCGGTCGACGAAGATGCCGTTCAGCACGTTCAGGAAGTCGTAGCCGGTGGTGCCGTCCACTTCCCAGTCCGGCTGGAGTGCTTCGTGCCCGGACAAAATCTTCTCCACGACGAGATAGATGCGCCGCGAGCCGTCCGAACAGGACTGCTGAAGGTCGCGGAAGTACTGAACCGGGTTATACAGCCCATCGACGTGGTCGAGGCGGAAGCCATGGATCAGCCCCTCGCGCACGAAGCCAACCACCAGCGCATGAGTCGCATCGAACACCTCCGGATCTTCCATGCGCAGCGCGGCCAGCTCGTTGATATCGAAAAACCGCCGGTAATTGATCTCGTGCATCGCCGTCCGCCAGTAGGAGAGGCGGTAGGCCTGGGCCTGCAGCAATTCGTGCAGTAGATCGAAGCTCGGCGGATCGTCCGGGTTGCCGTTGAACCGGTCGATATTCTGCTGAACGTGATTTCGGATGATCTCCGACTTTTCCAGCAGTTTGGCCAGGCGCTGACGGGCGACTTCAATCTCCCGCGCCCGGTCGCGCATCGCCGCCGCGTCGGTGACGGTGTACGGCGGCGTGTGGTCGAGTTCGAACAGGATGCTCAAATACTCGTGCAGTTCACCGTCGTCGCTCTCGTCGAACCGTTCCTTCAGGGCTTCGATGTCATGACGCAGCAGCAGGCGAATCTGCCGCGGATTGAGCGGAAGGTTCCTGTCCCAATAGTCGAGCGCAAAGTGGCCGTCGCGAAGGGCGATTCTGAGTTGACCGCTTTCGAGCACCGTACCGTACTGGTCGCCGAGAACGGGCAGCAGCAGGCGGTTCTTCAACTCCCGCTTCACCGGGTCCCAGTCGATGTCGAAGTACTTCGAGTAGGACGACGAAGGCCCGTTCGCGAGCACATCGCGCCACCACGGGTTGTGCTGCGCATCGTTGCTCATGTGGTTGGGCACGAAATCGACGATCAGACCGAGATCGTGGGCACACAACGCGCCGCAGAACTCGCGGAATTCCTCTTCGGTGCCCAGTTCCGGATTCAGCCGGCCGTGATCGCAGACGTCGTAGCCGTGCGGGCTACCCGGGCCGGCGGCCAGGATGGGCGAGGCGTAACACTCGCTAATCCCCAGCGCCGCCAGGTAGGGCGCCAGTTCGGCCGCGGCAGAGAAACGGAAGGATGAGTGGAATTGAAACCGGTAGGTGCTGGTTGGAGTTCGGTATAGCGGAAGTTCCTTCATCGCGCGGACTCCCGAACGCGGAGCACAATCGCGCCCTCGCGCTGGAAGCGGACAACACGATTGTTCCAGTCGATACCCATCGGATGCGGGTCGTCGCAGTAGTCTTCGTCTTCAGTCGTCAGGACGATCTCGCCGGTAACCGGTCCCGGCAGAGTCGCTGGGCCGGCGTGCTGCAGGCGCACCAGCACCTGGATCGACGGCGAGCCTTCCGCGCGCCGCGTAATCAGCAGCGTGGACTCATCCAGATCTTGTACGTCGAAATCGCCGGAGCCGCCCGTTTGCAGCGCCGGTTCGGCGCCGCGCAATTCGAGTAGCTTCCGGTAGAGACGCAACGCGGCTGCGTGGAACGGTTCAGCCAGTTCCTCCCACTTCAGGCGGCTGGCTTCGAAAGTTGAAACCGCCTGCGGGTCGGGGATTCTCTCCCGCGCCGCCGGATCGGCGAAAGCGGCGAACTTGCTGAACTCTTTCCGCCGCCCCTCGGTCACCGCCCGCCCGAGATCCGGGTTGTGATCCGTGAAGTACAGAAACGGCGTCGACGCCGCCCACTCCTGCCCCATGAACAGCAGCGGAACTTCCGGCAGCGTCAACAGCATGGCCGACGCCGCGCGCCACGCGGCGGGCTTGATCCGGTGGTGCATCCGATCGCCGAACGCTCGGTTGCCGGTTTGGTCGTGATTCTGGATGAAGAACACGAAGCGGTCAGGGGTGAGACCGGAGGGGTCCGTTCCGCGACTGTGCCCGAAGTACTCGGCATGCTGCCCGGTGTAAAACCAGCCCTGCCGGGCTGTGGCCGCGATGCTCCGCGTCGTGCCGTCGTAGTCTTTGTAGTATCCGTCGCTGTCGCCCGCCATGCGCCGCCGCACTTGATGGTGGAAGTCGTCCGACCACACTCCATCCAAGCCCCACCCGCCCTCCGCCGGCGGCTGGAGCATGTGCTTGAGGTTTCGCGTATCTTCGGCGACGACGGTCACCTCGCGGCCCGCCTCCGTTGTGGCGGCGCGAATCTCCGTACATAGCTCTTCGAGGAAGTAGCGCTCGCTGTCGTCGACGATGGCGTGCGTGGCATCGAGGCGCAGTCCATCGATGTGATACTCGAAAATCCAGCGTAGCGCGTTCTCGATGAAGAACCCGCGTGCGCCCTCGCTCTGCGGACCGTCGAAGTTCAGTCCGTCGCCCCACGGGCTGCGATGGCGGTCCGAGTAATAGTGCGGGCAGAAGGCGCGATGATAGGCGCCGTCGGGTCCGAGGTGGTTATAGACTACGTCGAGGTGGACCGCCAGGCCCAGTTCGTGCGCCCGGTCGACGAGCCGGCGCAAGTCGTCGGGAGCGCCGTAGCACCGCGCCGGCGCGAATAGTGCTACGCCATCGTAGCCCCAGTTTCGGTTGCCGGCGAAGTCCGGCACCGGCATCAACTCCACCGCAGTCACGCCGAGATCCCGCAAGTAGCCCAGCTTTTCGCTCAGCGCTTCGAAGGTCCCTTCCGGCGTAAACGTGCCGGTGTGCAGTTCGTACAGCACAAGCCGTTCGCGCGGCGGCGGCCGGAAACCCTGGTCGCGCCACTGGTAGCGCGCCGGATCGACTACTTGCGATGGCCCATGTACACCGTGCGGCTGGAAGCGCGACGCCGGATCGGGGAACGGGCCCTGGCCATCGACGAGAAAGCGGTAGAGGTCGCCATCGCCGACTTCCGGAACCACCACGGTGCGGCAGCCCTGGCTGTCCTTTTCCAACTGAAAGGTCTTGCCGGGGTGAGCGCCGGACTCGATGACAACTTCCAGCCGCGCCGCTTCGGAAGCCCAGACGCGAAACCACGTCGCGCCCTTCCGGACCTGCGCCCCCAGTTTCGGCTTCCAGCTCATTGCTCGCCTCCGGGGAATCGCGGGTTCGCGGGGAAGTGGTTCATCGTTCGTAAGCTCGTCCTCTCAGTTTTCGGTCTAAATTGTGGGCCGCGCTAATCAGGCCGAGATGGGTGAACGCTTGCGGGAAGTTCCCAAGCGCCTCGCCCGTCCGGCCGATCTCTTCGGCGTACAGCCCCAAGTGGTTGGCATAGGTCAGCATCTTCTCGAAGATAAACCGCGCTTCGACGAGGCGGTCCGCACGTGTCAAGGCTTCCACCAGCCAGAACGTGCACATGCTGAAGGTTCCTTCTTCCCCACTCAGCCCGTCGTGCGCTCCTTTGCCGATCTGGTAGCGATGCACAAGGCTGTCGGAAACCAATTCCTCGATCGTCCGGTCGATGGTGCTCAGCATCCGCGGGTCCTTCGGGGAAATGAAGAATACCAGCGGCATCAGCAGGTTGGCGGCGTCCAAGGCGTTGGTCTCGAAGTGCTGCCGGAAACTTCGCCCGACCGAATCCCAACCTTTATTCATGATCGCATTAAAGATTCTGTCGCGTTCCAGTTCCAGCCGTTCGCGCTCGATCGGCAGGCTGTGCAT
>CAYPUQ010000107.1:0-8310 GCA_964413655.1 uncultured Solibacteraceae bacterium
GGGCCTAGCCCGCTACCATTCCACCCGGCCCACGATAATATGGTGCATCCGCGACGTGCCGATGTCGGAAAAACTCCCGCGGCCATTGCCCGAGAATGTCCCGAAGTTGGCGCGGTTGGTGATATTGAACGCCGCGTTCGGATCGGCGAACTGCGGCTCCTTGGTCGGATTGTTGATGTCCCAGCGAAGCTGGAACCGGATGCGCTCGGTGATCGGGAACCACTTCGACAGCGAGACCTGGGTCCAGCGCAGGCCAGGCGACTCATGAACATTCCGGCCCAATGTGCCCGGCGTGAAGGCGTCCGGATAGGCAAACGCGTCGAAGTTGAAGTAGCGCTCCTGGGCGCTCACCGGGAAACGGTTCGGCCCGATGTTCCAGTTGCTGACCACACCATCCTGGTGCGGCGCAACCGCGTTCGGTCGCAGCGTGCCGGGGAGATAGCGATGCGGGCTGCCCGCGAACGACAGCGGAACGGGCGGTCCGCTCTGGTAGGTCTGTGTCCAAGCGCCGTCCCAACCGCCCGCCACCCAGTTCCTCCACCCGCCCGAATTCATCCAGCGCCGGCCCTTGCCGAACGGGAACTCCAGCGTGAACATGTTCACGAAGCGATGGCGGATGTCGTAGCGGGCGCGGCCCTTCTCGAGACTCCGGTTGTACCACGTGATGCCCGAAGCGCCGCCGTCTTCGTCGACGTTATTGAGGGTCTTGCCGAGTTGGTAGAACGTGTTCAGCGTCATGCCCTGGGCGTAGCGTTTCTCAAAGCGCAAGGTGCCCATGTGATGCGTGTTGTGGCCGTAGTTGGCGTAGTGTTGGATGCCGCCGAACTGGGTAAACGGCTTGTAGTTCTGCACGGCCTGGAAAACCTGGTTCAGCACCGCAGGATCGCGCGAGATGTCGAGCGGAACCACGTTGATGTCCCAGTTGTTGAGCAGTCCGATGCCGGACGATCCCTGGTACAGTGTTTCCACCAGCCAGGTATTGGAAAGCTGGTACTGGATGCCGGCCGACCACATCTGCACATACGGCAGCCGCATATTCGGGTCGAACCACGAGGCATTACGGCCGCTGTAGTTCGTTCCCTGGAATGGGACGCTGCCGTCGGCGGCCACCGGAAACGAGATGTTGGGCGGCCCCTGCGACAAGAGGAACGCATGGCGCGGATCGCCCGGCAACGGCTGGACGATGGCCGTCGCGAGGTACTCCTCAAAGTTCTGGTTGGTCCCGTTCGTCATCAGGTCGACGTGGGTGAGTCCGTAGCTGGCGCGGAACACCGCCTTCGGATTGAAGTTCCAGGCCATGCCGAGCCGGGGCGCGAAGTTGTTGAGGTCGCGTTTGGCCAGAAGGCTCTTGCCATGAACGATGGCACCTCGCCGGCCGGTCAGCGGATCCGTTGCCGTTGGATCGAACTGCGACTGCTGGCCATACTTGGTCGAGAACGGCGATTCGTAACTCCAGCGCAGGCCGAGTTCGAACGTCAGGTTGCGCGCCGGACGCCAACTGTCTTGCACATACCCGGCATGGTGCCACCAGCGCGGCAGCCAGGTGGCCGCGTTGTAGTCGAAGTCGGCGCGCACGACGGTGCCAAGCAGGAACGACGCGAAGTCATTGCCCGTGTTCGGCTGGAACGGAAATTGCGTACCGCCCATCCGGTAGCGTCCCGCGGGGAACGTCTCCGCGAGCGCGTTATAGCGGGTCCGCATCAGTTCGTAGCCTATCTTGAAGGTGTGCCGCGAAATCACCTTGGTGAAGTTCTCTTGGAAGGTGAAGTCTTCGGCCACTTCCTGGCGTTGGCCGCCGGGACCGAGCCCGAAGAACCGAGCGCCCCCGGCCGTCAGGAAATCGGGGAACGTAAGTGGGCTGGCGTTGGGTATGCCAAGCTGGCTGGCCCAATCCTGTCCGTACGTCGGCGGCGTGGCTATGAACAACCGGCGGTTCACGCCGAGCCGGATCTCATTGATCGTCGTCGGGCTGATGGTGTAGGTGTCCGACACGACGATGTTATGCTGATCGATCGGCTGAACGTAGACGTTGCCGAACTGGGTGGTAATGTCTTCGCGAAGCTGCCGGATAGGCCGATCCAGGCTCCGGTGGCGCACCCTGGAATAGCGGCCGAAAAGCTTGTGAACCGCGCTGAACTGGTGATCCACCTTGCCGTCGTAGCGCTGAAAATCGTAAGCGCCGAAAGCGGGAATGGTCAGGTTGTTGTTCGGTCCGTTCGGCGTGATGTCACCCGGATCGGTCTGCGGTTTCCAGAAATCCTGATCCAAGACCCGCCGCGCCACCGGATCGAACCGGTTCAACGGAATGCGGTTGCTCGGGAACGGGTCGCGCACCCAGGCACCGTTTTCCAAGCGTGTGCTGCCCGGGTCGTAGATCGGAAAGCCACGGCCGTTGAACGAGAAGTCGCCGGCGTACATATCCGGACTCGGCACGGTCCCTATGAAAGTCTCCGAGACCTTCTCGTAGTGCTGCTGGAATCCGAAAAACCAGAACGTCTTGTCGCGGATCACCGGACCCGACGCCGTCGCGCCCCACTCGTGGTACGTAAAGCTCCCGGTTCGCGGAAGCTGTTCGAGATAGGCGCGGTGAATGAGTTGCCCATTCGTGTAGCGGTCTTCCACCGAGCCATGAAACTGGTTCGTGCCGCTCTTAAACACCGCGCTGAACAGCCCGCCAGCCGAGTGGCCGAACTCGGCGGGCGTACCCGTGGTCCACATCTTGAACTCCTGGATGGAGTCGAGCGACGTGATCATCGTGCGGCGGAAATCGCCGACCTGTCCGATCGCCGGTTCCTTGGCGTTTACGCCGTCCAGCGAGTAGCCGATCGCGCGCTGGCGCTGGCCGACGGCATGCTGGCCGTTGATGTTGGTCATGCCGGGCATGTAGAGCAGCACCCGGTGCATGAACTTCTGCATCACCGGCAGCTTCACGACCAGGTCCCCGTCGAGGATCTGGCCGCTGCCGGCCGTTTCCGTTTCGAGCAGCGGCGGTGTTGCGTCCACCTGGATGGACTCGGTGACGGCGCCGACTTCGAGCACCACGTCGATACGAGGCTGCTCGTTGATGCGCAGCGTGATGCCGGATCGCACGTAGCTCTTGAACCCTTGCGCCTCGATGGTGAGGCGGTAGTTCCCCGAGCTGAGGTTGGGCACGTAGTAGGCGCCGGCCGTGTTGGTAACGCCCTCGTGGACGAATGAGGTGCCGACGTTCACGACCGTGACTTTTGCGCCGGGGACGATAGCCCCGGTGGTATCGGTGACCGTGCCAACCAGCGTGGCGGCGCCGGTGGTCTGCGCATTGCCCACCGCGGCCGTTAGCGTTAAAGCCGCGACAAACGCGGCGCAAAGAGACTGCCAATTGGACAGCATTACTAAAGACTCCCTTCTCAACAGCCCGGAATCGGCTCCGGGATCGCGTGGAGAGAGTATATAACACCTCCAGGCCGGATTGAAGGGGCTGGGGCGAGTTGAGGTCACCAGCCTCGCCGGGCTACCGGGCCGCCGGGAGCACCTCCGCCTCAACGGCCGGGAACGCTCTTACCGTCCGGCGCCAAACCGCCAGCAGCACCACTCCGATCAGAATCAGCGCCACGCACAGCCCCACCCAGAGTCCTGCCGCGCCCCAACCCGTCCGGAAGGCCAGCCACCATCCGAGCGGCAGCCCGATGCCCCAATAGCAGATCGTGTGCGTCACGAACGGGCTGCGCGTATCGCCCGCGCCGCGGAGCGCGCCGGTCGCCACCACTTGCAGTCCGTCGCAGACTTGAAACAGCGCCGCCACGGCCAGCAGAGTCACTGCCGTTTGGATCACGGCGCCGTCGGTCGTAAACGCGCGAGCGATCCACGTTGGGAACAGCAGGAAGCACGCGGCGCCGAAACACATGAACCCCGCTCCCAATGCGAGCGCTGCCCACCCGGACGAGGCCGCGCCTTCCGGGTCACGGCGGCCGATTGCCTGCCCCACCCGCACCGCCGCGGCGGACCCGATCCCCAGCGGAACCATGAACGTGGTCGACGCCGCCAGTAGCGCGATCTGGTGCGCCGCCAGGTACCGCGGCTCCAGCCGCGCGACCAGCGCCGCCACCGCCGCGAAGACTCCGATCTCGATCGTGATCTGCAGCGCCGCCGGCAGCCCCAATGCCACGAGCCGCCGCACCCGTTGTCCGTCAAACCCGCGCGGTACGCGGAACAGGCCGCCGCCCGTCGCGTGCTCGCGCGCGACGATCGCAAACAAAAGCACCCCCGCCATGTAGATGCGCGAGATTGTCGTCGCCCAACCCGCGCCCGCCACACCGAGGGCGGGCATGCCCCACTCGCCGAAGATCAGCGCATAGTTCGCCATCGCGTTCACGATGTTCGCCGAAACCAATGCGAACACGATCGGGCGCACCATGCCGGTTGCCTGCAAGTAGCGCCGGAACGCCGCGTACAACAGCAGCGGCAGCGTGCTCCACACCACCGCCGAAAGATAGGCGCGAACCTCGGGCAGCACATCCGGGTGGATCTTCAGCAGCTCCAGGAAGGGCAAGCCCAGCAGAAACGGCGCCATTAGAAACGGTGAAAGCAGTACCGCGATCCACACTCCCTGGATGAGCGACTGGTGACACTCCCGCCAGTTCTTTGCGCCGAACGCCTGGGAGACCACTGTGTCGAGGCCCAACAGCAGACCGAGGCCGAACATGGCCGCCACATGGAACATAGTGCTCCCGGCTCCGGCGGCGCCCATCGCCTCCCTGCTCAGCCGGCCGGTCATCATCGTGTCGACGATGCCCATCATCATCCACCCGAGTTCGCTCAATACAAGCGGAAGGGCCAACTTCCACATCGGGCCGAACTCCCGCTTCAGCCCGCCCCACGAGACCATTTCTTCAGGGTAGCGTGCCCGGCTCGCGCTGCGTCATAAAGGATAGGAATGAAGAAGCTGCTCATCGCGCTGTTCGCCGCCGCCGTGCTGGCCGCGGGCGGCGTGTGGGCGCACGAATGGTACCGCCTCAAAGAGCTGACGCTGCCGCTGCCCCCGCCGGTTTTCCGCGCCGCTTTGGACCGGCCCGAACCCGCCGCCTATCAACCCGGCCAGTATCTCGTTGCCGAGGTCTCCGCGCTCGAAGACGAACCCTTCGCGTACCTGACCTTCGATTATCTTCGCACCCGCCCGATCCTAAGCGGCGTCGAGGTTCTGCTTACCTATCGCGAGCAGGAGAAGCGCCTCGCCTACCCGATGCTGCTCCATCTGCCGAACAATCTGCTCACCGCAATCCCGCTGCTCGAGGACCTGCGCGCACGGAATTGGATCTCCGGCTTCGAATGGCAGTACATCGATCTATCGACATTGATGAAGCTCCGCCATCAGACGGAGGTCTTCGTCACCGCCTACAACCTGCCGCGATCCCGGCGTCTCGAAAAGCTCTCCGAGCGCGAACTTGTCCAGTTCATCCGCCGCTTCATCCGCTTCAAGTCGATGACCGATGGCCGGGTGCGCCGGCGGTTGGACGGCGCGCCGGCTCCGCTCAGCCCGGACCAGGCGGAGCAGCTTGCCGAGGACATTCTCACCATTGCCCGCTTCTATGAATTACCTATCGAGTTCTTCCTCGGCATCGGCGCCATGGAGAACAACTATATGAACGTCCGCGGCGACATCGGCAATACCATCTGGAAGAGGCGGCCGGAGAAGGGCGACATCGTTTTGCGCCGCCGCGGCGGCCGGGTCCTCGTACTGAACGAAGCCAGCGGCGTCTGGCAGATCACCCAGGAAACTCTGCGCTACGCGCACCGTCTCTACCAGCGCGACAAGGACCGCGATTACAGCAAGCTGCCGGACCACCTCCGCCCGCCGGACAAACTCGACGTCCGCGAAGTTTCGCCCGACGTCCTCACCACCTACTCAGGCCTCTTCTTCCGGAATCTCCTCGACCGTTTCGGCGGCGACGTCCGCAAGGCGGTGGGTGCTTACAACGGCGGCCCAGGCAACCCCAACATGAAATACGCCGAGGGCGCGGAAGTAGTGGCCGATTACGCGCGCCGCTTTATGGAGCAGACGGCCCTCCTGCACGGCCCGGCCGGCCGCTGAGAAACAATGGGAACGATGACGGAGAAGGTGAGAGTTGCCGCGGTCGCGCTCGACGGCAGGCCCGGCCAAACGGCGGAGAACCTCGACAAGATCGATCGCTGGTGCGCCCGCGCCGCAGCCGAAGGCGCGCAACTCGTGCTCTTTCCCGAACTGAGCATCACCGGCTTCCTGCCGAATCATCCGGCGGGCGACCACGCTGCCTGGCTCGCCGAAACGCTGACTGGCGCGCGCCGGATGGCCGAGGGTCTGAACGGTCCCTCGGTCCGCCGCCTCGCCGGGATCGCGAAAGGCCACGGCGTGATGGCCGCCGCCGGTTTGCTCGAAGACGCCGGCAACCGGCTCTACAACACGCACGTACTGGTGGGCGAAGGCCGCGTCGTCGCCGCGTGGCGGAAGATGCACATCCCGCTATTTGAGATGCAGGTCTACAACGGCGGCGACGGACCACGCGTCATCGACACGCCGCTCGGCCGTATCGGCGTCAATATCTGCTTCGACGCTTTCCTGCCCGAGTCCACCCGCCTGCTGGCCGTGCAAAACGCCGAGATCGTACTCTTCCCGTTCGCCGCCGATCCGCCGCCCGTCACCCCGGCCGGTTGGGCCGCGTGGGCCGAACCCGTCCTCCGCGCGCGCTGCGCCGAGAACGGCGTCTTCGGAATCGCCTGCAACTACTTCGGCGACGTGGCCTATGCGGGCGCCGCCCAACGATTTCCCGGCGGCGCGATGATCGTTGACCCAGCCGGCCAGACCCAGTTGAAGTGGGACGACGAGTCCAGCGAACCACACATCCTCGTGGCCGACCTCCAGCGCGAAGCTCTCCTCGCCGCCCGGTCCAGTCCCGAATACACCTTCCGCTTCCGCCGCCCGGAAATCTACCGGCCGCTGGCGGAGCATTCGTAGCGTTTGACCCTCCTGGTCCGCCTACGTTATCCTAAATGCTTACCCACCGAGAGAAGGACTGTGTCTAGGAATGGCTAATCACGTCTCCGCGATCAAGAACGTTCGTATCACCGAGCGCCGCACGCTCGTTAACCGCATGCGGAAGACCCGTTTGCGCCGTCAAATCCGCGCCATGCGCCGCGCGCTGGCGAACGGCGAGGCGCAGACCGCCGAGTCTCTGCTCGCGCCGACGTTTTCCGTGGTCGATCGCGCGGCCAAGTGGGGCATCATCAAGAAGAACACCGCCGCCCGCTACAAGAGCCGGCTGCACAATCGGCTGAAGGCGCTTTCGACGGCTGCCTGACGCTATTGCGCACGTTTTGTCGTGCCGTGTGCGCACTCGTGGGCACACTTCAGCGATAGTCCTTCTCGCCGGCTTCCACCGCCACCGCCAGCCGGTTCCGGCGCGGCGGCAGCGGACAGGTAGCGTGCGGCGTGAACGCGCACGGGGGATTGTACGCCTTGTTGAAGTCGAGCACTGTACGGCCCTCGACGGGCAGGTCCGCGTACAAGTAGCGACCCGCCGGGTAGGTAGTCTTGCCGGCTGTCCGGTCGCGAAAGATCAGGAAGAGCCGGTCGCCGGATATGAGCGGCTCCAACTGGCAATCAACGTTCTGAAGGCGAAAGCGCAGGATGCCCGGACTTTCGAACTCCTGCCGCAGACCGCCGACGACGGTCGCCACCGAAACCGTTCGCCGGGCCTTGTGCGGCACGAGCGCCGCTTCCACGCGATAGCTCGCATCGATCGGGAAGTATTCGAGCCCCCGAAAATCGCGGCGGTAAGGACTGTCCGTATCGCGAATCCGCAGACCGGTGCGGTCGCCGCGCCGGATCACTGTAGCCGTTCGTGTCCCGGCGGTCAATTCGTCCGGTGCGCTCTCGCTGTCGTCTCGCAATACGGTGGTCCGGGCCGGCTCGCCGTTCAGCAGGACGGTGCGGTCGCCAGGCTGGTAGTGAACTTCCGTTCCCTCGATCCGGAAGACCCCGAAGGGTTCGACCGGATTGTCGCCAGCCCGCAGCCATTCGAGGCCGGTGAGGTTCAGCCACCCATCCGGGGCCAGCAGGGCCACCCGCCGGGATTCGCGCCATTGGAGAACTTCGGCTTCGTGGGACGTCGCGGCCGGAGCCGCCGTCAGGACAAGAGCCGTGAAGCCCAATCGCGCCAAGCCGCGCATACTACTACAATACGGGCTAGGGATGAAAAGATTCGCACTCTTGTTGCTGGCCGCCGCACCGCTGGCGGCGCAGGACTTCACTGACTATCGCATCGAGAGACTCTCGGGCGGTCATACGTTTACCGAGGG
>CAYPUQ010000107.1:8410-15457 GCA_964413655.1 uncultured Solibacteraceae bacterium
ACTTCACTGACTATCGCATCGAGAGACTCTCGGGCGGTCATACGTTTACCGAGGGACCGGCGTGGTCGCCGGACGGTTATCTCGTCTGGAGCGATGTCCCGAACAATAAGATCTGGAAATGGACGCCGGGCGAGAAGCCGGTGGTGTTCCGCGAGAACTCCAACGGCGCCAACGGGAACACGTTCGACGCCCGGGGCAATCTCTGGACCTGCGAAAGCCGCACCCGCCGCGTCACCCGCACCGACAAGAAAGGCAATATCGAAGTGGTCGCCGAGTCCTACCAGGGGAAGCGGTTCAACGCGCCGAACGATATCGTCGTCCGCCGCGACGGCCATGTCTACTTCACCGATCCGGCCTTCGGCAACCAAGCCGACACGCGCGAAATGGACTACTACGGCATCTACCACATCACGCCGCGCGGCGAGGTGAGCCTGATCGCCAAACCCACCGGACGGCCGAACGGCATCGCGCTGTCGCCGAACGGGCGAATCCTCTATGCCGGCAACACGGACGATCGTGCGCTGTATGCCTACGACGTGGCCCGCAACGGGGTGGCGTCGAACGAACGGGTGCTGGTGAAAGACATCGACGGGCCGGTGGACGGCATCGCCGTTGACGAGAAGGGCAATATCTTCGTCACGGCCAATCAGCTCCCGATTTATTCACCGGAGGGCAAGCTCCTGCACACGATCGAATTCGCGGAGACGCCGCGCAATTGCGCGTTCGGCGATCAGGACATGGGCACGCTCTATGTGACGGCTTACACGACGGTGTATCGCGTTCGACTCGATGTGAAAGGGCCGGTGCAGTATTAGCCGCGATTCGCGCCGCTATCCGAAACGTCCCATCCTCGGCGTTGGGGCGCTCATCCTCCGGCGCGATACGATCCTGTTGGTGGAACGCGGGCGGAACCCGTTGCGAGGATTCTGGTCGCTGCCGGGTGGGGTGCTCGAAGCGGGCGAGAGGCTCGAAGAGGCGGTTGTGCGGGAGGTCCGCGAGGAAACGGGTCTCGAAGTGAGGCCGCTGGCCGTTGTCGAGATCTTCGAGCGGATCATGCGCGACCGCGACGGCAAGCCCGAGTACCACTACGTGCTGGTCGACTACCTTTGCAGAGCCGGGCGCGGCGAACCGCGGCCGTCCGACGATGCCAAGGGCGCCGCATGGGTCAAGCGCCGCGACCTCAACACGCTCAAGCTGACCGAAGGCACGCTGGCCGTGATCGAGACGGCGTTTCGCAAACGCGACGCCATGAAAGCCTCCACGTGAGGTAGCCATGCGGCATACGTCCTCCGATTTGCTGGAATTCGACGCGCTCAAGGAGTTGTTGGGCCGCTACGTCAGCAGTCCGGGCGCGGCGCGCCTGCTCGAGGAATTATCGCCGGCCAGTGATCTGGATGTCCTGGAGCCGTCGCTGGCGCTGGCTGGGGAGGCCATGGACTACTGGCGCGCTTCGGCCGAAGCCCAACCCGCTACGCGCGGCGCGATGGTGCGCTTTCGTTTCGAGAACCTGCCCGACTTGGCGCCACATAGCGCGAAGCTTGGCATTGAAGGCGCCGTGTTGGACGCGCGCGAAATTCTCGACGTGCTCCAGACGCTCAGCCGCGCCGACGGAATCCGGCTGGTGCTCGATGCCACGTCGCCGCGGTTTCCACTGCTCGGCGGAATCGCCGCGCGCATGGGGGAGTTCCGCTCGCTGCTCGAAGACTTGTCCGGCAAGATCCTGCCCGATAGCACGGTCGCCGACAACGCTTCGGTGGCGCTGCACCGCATCCGGCGGGACATCGAGCGCCAGCAGCGGGCCATCCAGGAATCGCTTGAACGATTCCTCCGCGCCCATCGGGAGGACGGGGTTTTGCAGGAGGAGTTCGTCACCATCCGCAACGACCGCTTTGTGCTGCCGGTGGTGGCTGGCAAGCAGCGTAAGGTGGAAGGCGTGATTCATGCCGCCAGCGGCACCGGCCACACGCTGTTTATCGAACCGTTCGAGACGGTGGGGATGAACAACGACCTGGTCCGGCTGCGGGACGACGAGATCCGCGAAGTCCACCGCATCCTCGATTCGATGACGGAGCGCCTCCGGGAGCGCGTGACCGAGATCCGGGAAACGGCCGCCGCAATGGCTGAGGTTGAGTTTGTTTTTGCGAAGGCCCGTTTCGGGGCCGACTTCGACTGTATCGTCCCGCGCTTCAGTTCGATCGAGGAGCCCCGTTTCCTGCTGCGTGAGGCGCGGCATCCACTGCTCGAAGATGTCCTGCGCCGGCAGCGCAAGTCCGTGGTCCCGGTGTCGATCGAGTTAGCGGGGCCCATGCGCACGCTGCTGATCTCCGGCCCCAATACCGGCGGCAAGACGGTGGCCCTTAAGACCGCCGGACTGCTGGTCCTGATGGCGCAGTCGGCGCTGCCGGTGCCCGCCGCCGAGGCGGAGTTTCCGCACTCCGATGAGGTGCTGGCGGACATCGGGGACAATCAATCGATTGAGCAGAGTCTCAGCACCTTTTCGGCGCACGTCATGCGTGTAAAGGAAATTTTGTCCTTGGTCACCTCGGCGTCGCTGGTGCTGATCGACGAGTTGGGCCGCGCCACCGATCCCGAGGAGGGCGGTGCGCTTGGCGCGGCCATCCTCGACGTCCTCCGCCACGCCGGCGCCTTCACGCTGGCATCCACGCACCTGGCCGCGCTGAAGGTGTACGGCGCCACTACCAGCGGGGTGCTGAACGGAGCGATGAGCTTCGACCAGGAAACGCTCGCGCCGACCTTTGTGTTGCGCACCGGGATGCCGGGCGTGTCGGCGGGTCTGGATATCGCGCGGCGGCTCGGATTACCGGACTACTTGATCGACCAGGCGCGCGGGCGGATGAGCGAGTCGCACCGCGACCTGGCCCGGCTGCTCGAAATGCTCGAGCAGCGGCTGGCGGCGGTGGAAGGGGAACTGTCGGGGCTGAAGGAGCAGCGGGCCGCGCTGGCGGCCGAGCAATCGCAGCTTGCGCGAATTTGGGAGAAGCGCGAGAGTGCGAAGCTCCAGGAGTTGGAGCGCCGCTCGGAGCTATCGATTGAGCGGTTCGAACAGCGGGCCAAGGAAACGCTGGACTCCATCCTGCATTCGGCCGAGGAGAAGAAGCTGGCCGCGCAAGCGCAGCGCCGGGTGGCGCAGACGCGCCGCGAGTTCCGCGAGGAATTCCAGGCGACCGTGATCGGGACACGCGGGGAGGCCAAGCCCGGCGAAACGGAACCGAGGCGGCTGGAGCTTAGCGAAGGTGCGCGAGTGCGGTTGAAGGGGGTCAGCCAACCGGCTCAAGTGCTGCGCAAGCTCTCCGGCGGCCGGATTGAAGTGCAGGCCGGGTTCCTCAAGATGCAGATCGGTCCGGACGATGTGCTGGAAGTTCTCCCCGACACGCCCCCCGCGATCCGGTTCCCGCGAAACATTCAGGTGAGAACCGCGCCGCGCGAACACGCGCAGACCCGTGAGTTGAACCTCATAGGCAAGCGCGCCGAGGAGGCGATGGAGGAACTCGACAAGTTCCTCGACGACGCCGTCCTAGCGGGTCTGCTGGAAGTGCGCATCGTCCACGGTCACGGCATGGGTATCCTGCGCAAGGCCGTGCACGAGTTTCTGGGGCGGCACCCCCACGTCGAATCCTTCGAGGCAGCGCACTCCACACAAGGCGGCACGGGTGCAACCATCGCGAAGTTGCGGTCTTAGGTGAGTTGGCTGATCGGGTGCGGCTGGCCGTTCTTAGACTCCGGCAGCGATCGTGTGGTGAAGATCGAAGCCGCCTGGGCCAGGCTCGGCAGATCGCTGGATTCCGTGACGGGCAACTCGTGTTCCACCCAGTTCGAGAGCGGAAGGTTGCGGAAGTAAAGCCGCTCCTGTAAAACCATCGACTTGCGGCTCGTGAACAACGACTTCGACTCGCGTGTGTAGTGGCGTTCTTCCACCCGGAAATCGCTCAGGAACTCGTCCATCGATCGCCGCCGCGCCTCGTGCTCGGCCGAACGGACCTTTTCCAGCATGAGTTTCTCCTGCCCGCGCAGGTGCGCTTGCGCCTCCACCAGGGCCTCACGCTCCTGGGCGACCGCGACTTCCAGGCGCGCCTGCATGATGTAGAAGGCCAGCAACCCCGAACCGGCGGCGGTGAACAAAGGCAGGAACATCCAAAGTAGAGCTTCCATTGAGGGCTATCCCCTTCAGCCTTTACATCGGGTCGAGCGACGCCCGACTTTAGCTGCCCGGTTACGGGCGAATCGGACCCAAAAGTGGGCATCGCTGCTTCTTCTCAGGCAGTCCGGCATTCATCAATCCGGCTAACCGATTGAAAAGAAAATAGCCACCGACTGGTTGGCCACGTGCATTGCGCAGTTTGGACACTACGGTCCGGTGAGGGCTCCGGAGTGAAAGAGATCATCTTCGTTACCAGAGAAGACCTGCGCCGTCTTCAGATGCTTATCGAAACTTCCCGCGTAACGCAGGGGCATAGTCAACAGTCCCTCGATACTTTGGAGGGGGAACTCGACCGCGCGGTTGTCATGGATCCCGGTAAAATCCCGCGCGACGTCGTGACCGTGCATTCGGAGGTCCGCCTTCGCGATGTCAAGTCCCACAAGGAATACCTCCACCGGCTGGTTCTGCCGAACGAAGCCGGCGCGATTCCCAACGCGCTCTCGGTCATGGCCCCGGCCGGCATCGCGCTCCTCGGCTCCCGCCCTGGCGATCGGATCAAGTGCCGCGCGCCGAAAGGAGTGCGCAAGCTGGAAGTGTTGGAAGTGCTCTCGCACCCCGAACCGGCCGAAGAACACGACAGGAATCTCTTATCCCTTGCCGCCTGCGACTTTCCCGTGTAGTCTGACTATAGCTCTGAGAGGGGGCTTAGACCGATGTCAGTTCAGTTGTTGTGGCGAGGGATTCTGCTGGGTGCAATCGCCTTTTCTGCGTCCGCGGAAGTTACTTTCTACAAAGACGTGCTTCCGGTGTTGCAGAAGCACTGTCAGGGATGCCACCGTCCGGGAGAGGCCGCGCCGATGGCGCTCCTCACTTACGGCCAAGTCCGTCCCATGGCCGCGGCCATTCGCGAGGCGGTTCTACTGAAGAAGATGCCGCCGTGGCACGCCGATCCAGCGCACGGGAAGTTCCTCAACGAGCGGCGGCTTACGCCCGCGGAGATCGACGCGCTGGTGACTTGGTCGAGAACGGGCGCCAAGGAGGGCGACCCGGGCAACGCGCCGCCTCCTCGTGAATTCGCCGGCGGCTGGAGTATCGGGACGCCGGACCTCGTCCTCGATATGGGCGCCGAATACCGCGTTCCGGCCAGCGGGACGATCGATTACACCTACTTTGTCGTGCCGACGGGATTCACCGAGGACAAGTGGGTGGAAAGGATCGAAGTGCGGCCCGGCGCGCGGAGCGTCGTACATCACATCGTGCTCTTTGCGCGCGCGCCCGGGGCGGGCTACATGAAGGATGCGAAGCCCGGAGTTCCGTTCGTGCCGTACAAGAGCGATCGCAAGCGCGACCGTAAAGAGGACAACGGCGACGGCCGGATCGAGGGTATTGCGCCCTCCGGAGCGCCCACCGTGGAAATGATCTCCACTTACGTGCCGGGCGGCGATCCGTATATCACGCGCGAGGGCCAGGCCCGGCTCGTTCCCGCCGGAAGCGACCTGGTGTTTCAGATGCACTACACCGCCAACGGCGAGGAGGTCGTGGACCGCAGCCAGGTAGGCTTCGTGTTTGCCAAGGAACCGCCGCGGGAACGAGTGGTGAACACGTTCATCAGCAATCGCAATCTCCGCATTCCGCCAGGAGCGGACGCCCACCGCGTGGAGGCGCGCGTGACAGTCCACGAGGAGGTTGGAGTGCAGTCTTTCTTCCCGCACATGCACCTGCGGGGCAAGGCGATGGAATATCGGGCGGTATTGCCGGACGGGGAAACGCGAGTCCTGCTGCGGGTACCCAAGTACGACTTCAACTGGCAGATGACCTATCTGCTCGCGGAACCGGCCGTCCTACCGGCGGGAACGCGGCTTGAGGTTTCCGCCTGGTACGACAATTCGCCGAATAACCGCTATAACCCGGACCCGCAGGCGGAAGTGTTCTGGGGCGACCAAAGTTGGGAAGAGATGCTGGCGGGATTCCTCGATTTCGTCATACCCGCGCCATCCGACCCTGGCCGGATCACGGGACCGCCTCCGGCTGGACAATCCGGGTCCGGCGCCGGAAACTGAACCGCGATACGACGGACTGACGGCCGGGTCAGTGTAGCCGGGCTTGTCCGGTAGAATAGAATCAACCTTGAGCATTACCTTCAAGAAGACCTCCGATCTGAGGTACTACTTGTAAATCTCGTCGGCGAAAGTCGAGATGCTTTACCAGCAGATCGCATCATCGGGAGTCAGGGCTCTTGAGTGGGCAGTTGATCTTAAAATTGCCAAGTATACGCGGAAAGACGCCGTCGAGCCGGACCGCGATAACAAGCTGAGGACCGTTACTCAAGCTATTGAAGAGAGGGGTCTGGTTGGAACGGTTGATGAACCCAAAGAATACGTCAAGGCTACCCTCCCAATGTGCTGGGGCATCTTCAACGATGCAGGCCGCCCCGACGAGGAGCCTCCACTCGTCTATTTTGGTGGAAGGACTGGGCAGACCGTCTTCGGTCTCGGGGGCTCAACGCGCCACGTCGTTGGCGTTGCAGGAAGTACATCAACCGGGTCGAGATCAATCACCCCGTATTTGGTTGGACATCTATTGCACGGGCTAGGCACTCCAATCGAGGGATGGAATGCGTATCCGCCTCGGCAAGACACAGACGATGACCTCTGTCACGCGCTGGCCCTGGCGACGGACCACTTGAAGGGTCCGGTTCAGAATCTAGAGTTCTTCGCAAAGACACTGACAACCGGCACGTTCCTCGACCGGCAAGGAGGAACAACGACGGTGCGAATCGCGCTTTTGGCCACGCCGCTTTTTGTCGCCTTGGCTTCCCCTTACCCCGAGGACCTGGACAGCTACTGAAGGGGCGGCGGAGCGCTCCGGATAGCCTTCTTACCGCCCGC
>CAYPUQ010000108.1:0-5966 GCA_964413655.1 uncultured Solibacteraceae bacterium
CTGTGAGCTTCGGTGTCACACGGATGTCGTCCTGAACCCAAAGATGGTGAAGCTGCTGATCGATGTCGAGATCGGCTTCACCGCTGATCCGGCCGCCACCGGATACAAGCCCGAGCAGGAAACTGGCGAAGGGATGGCCGGTTCCGGCGAGGTTCTGCGGATCACCGGTCGGCAGTGCATTGAAATCGAAATTGAGGAACACCGAATCGTGAATGATCCGAAGCTTCGTGTAGTCGTAGCCGAAGGCAAGGCTGTGCTTGCCGGTCACCTTGCTCATCGAGACCGACCCTTGGTAAGTAAAGTCCGGTCCGTTGATCAGGTTGCCGTTGTTCGGTCCGGTGATGCCGACCACGCCGAAGTTAACCGGGAAGTCGAAGTTTCGGAAATTCGTCGGAACGTTGGTCAGGCCGGCATTGCGGTAGACGTCGATGAAGCGGTGCAGTGGACCTTGACCGAGATCTGCCCTGAGATAACCAAGGCGCACGTCGAGGATCGTTCGTGGGTCGAGGATGTGCGTGTCGCTTAGAGTGACGCCCAGATATTTGTTGTACGTGCCGCCGAAGGCATTGGGGAGGTTGCGGGGATCGCGCTGGAAGATGTCGGACCACGAGACCCGCCCGAAAAACGTGTTGCTGTCCGAAAACTTGTGGTCGATGCGGGTGTGCGTCTGGTTGTCTTCGCGGCGGTTGCCAGTGGCGTTCACGAAGTTCCCCGTATTCAGTGCCGCGGGGACGAGGGTACTCGGATACCAGAGATCCAGATAGGCCCGAACGTAAGCGGGAACGCGCGAGGCCGGAATCTGATTGTTTGCGAATGGCAGGCGGCTGTAGATTGGGTTGCCCTGAGCGTTGACTCCCGTTTGCGTCTCCGTGTACGGATCGAAAGCCTGGGGTAGGGGCGTCACTCCGTCGAGGTTTCTCGAAAGGTCGCCAGACTTCCAGGCGTTGTTGGGAAGCGTGCCGACCTGGGTCGCCTCCTGGCGCTGCTGGAAGCCCTCGTAGTTGAAGAAGAAGAACGTGCGGTTCCGCCCGTCGTATACCTTGGGGATCTGAATCGGTCCGCCGAGCGTGAACCCGAACTGGTTGAACTTGAACGCTGGGCGTCTGGGAGCAAAGTAGGCGCGGGAATCCATCTTCGCGTTGCGGAGGAATTCGTAAAGCGTGCCGTGGTAGTCGTTGCCGCCGGACTTGATGGAAACATTAATGTTCGCGCCAGCCGCCGCTCCGTAACGGGCCGACATGTTGGTCTGGATCTTGAACTCAGAGATAGCGTCGATCGAGGGTGCAATAGCAGCCGTCTTGAAGAAAGTGCCGTTATTGAAGGTACCGTCCAGCGTGTAGTTGGCGTTGTCGCTCCGGCTGCCCGTGACCGCCCACGTCTGCGCATTGAGGGTCGGGCCGCCCGCATTCGCCCCTCGCGTCGCCCCTGGGGTCAGCCGGACCAAATTATTGAAATTGCGGCCATTCAAAGGCAACTCGACTACCTTCTGGTTGTCCACCGTAGTGGAGATGACACCTTCGGTAGCCTTCAAGAGCTCGCCTTCCGCCTGCACCGTGATGGATTCGGCCACCTGTCCTACGGTTAAGCGGAAAACGAGCGAAATGGACCCAGCGACCTCCAGACGCAGGTTCTCCTGCACCTGCCTCTGGAAGTTCGGAGCGGTGACCTCGACGCTGTACGGTCCCGGAATAAGGGAGAGCACAGAGAAGTGTCCGTTGTCGCTGGTCAGCGTTTCGCGAGCCACGCCAGTTTGAGTGTTGACCACCCGCACGTTCGCGCCGGGCACAGCGGCCGCGGTAGGATCGAAGACCGTACCGACGATCGAGCCCAGCGTGGTCGCTTGACCGAAGGCCAAGTTGGAAAGGGATGCGCTCGCAACGACCGCAGCTATCCCAAAAGAAAGCAAACCGAGCTTTCGCATTGCATCAGCCCCTTGGTACTAATGGATTTGTATTACTGAGATTCTATAACACTTTGGAGGAAGGGGAAACAAAAAAATCGGTTTTCGGGGATGAATTTTTCTCAGGGCAGGCTCTGGCCCTGCCGAATGCGGATGCCGCGATTCGCCTTCACCGGCCCAATGCGCTCTGTACCGCCGCCGGGCCAGGCGACCTCGACCACCGCTTCCATGGCGGTCCCAAGCCCAAAGTGGAGTCGCGGATCGTTGGACGACAAGTAGCTGCCGCCCGCACGCAACGCGGCGGTCTGGGTACGGCCGCCGGCGGTGACCTTGACGCGCGCTCCGACCGCCATCCGGTTGCACTTCTCGCCCGTCAGCGCCACGCGCAGCCAGTTGCCGCGCTTGGTGAGGGTGTTCTCCAGGAGTAGCGGCTTGCCGTCCATGACCGAAACGACCACGTCAAGGCCGCCGTCGTTGTTGAAGTCGGCATAGGCTCCCCCGCGCGCCGATTGCGGGGGGAGTTGGTCCAGGCCGACGGCCGCCGAAACGTCGCGGAACTTGCCGTTACCAAGATTCCGCAGGAGCTGAAACGGCTGACGAAACGTCTCCCGGAGGACGCCATCCACTTCGGGATAGACGTGCCCGTTCGCGCAAAACAGGTCAGGGTGGCCGTCGTTGTCGTAGTCGAAAAAGAAGGTGGCCCAGCCGAGGTAGGGCACAGTCGGTTCGCCGACGCCTGAAGGGTACGAGGCGTCGGTGAAGAACCCGTCGCCGTCGTTATGGAACAGCACGTAGTTGTCGTTGGAAAAGGTCGAGACGAATAGGTCCATCCAGCCGTCGTGGTTGTAGTCGCCCACTGCAACGCCCATACTCGACATCTCTTTGCCGTCGCCGCTGTAGGCAACTCCGGCCGGCACTCCAACCTCCTCGAAGGTTCCGTCGCCTTTATTGCGGTAGAGGTAGTTTGGGTTGGAGTCGTTGGCGACGAACAGGTCGGGCAACCCATCGTTATCAAAGTCCTCGAAGATCGCCTGGAAGCTGAAGCGCAGGTCACCGTCGGTCACGCCGGCTTTTGCCGTGACCTCGGTGAACGTCCCGTCGCCGTTGTTGCGGTACAGCGCGTTCGGCGCTCCGCGATAACCCAGGGGACCGCAGGCATGCACCTTCAGTCCGCGGTACTCGCAGGTCTTGAATTCCGGATCGGCGATATTGAAGTCCAGATAGCCAGGAACGAACAAGTCGAGGTGACCGTCCAGGTCGTAATCGCCGAAGGCTGCGCCGGCGTGCCAGATATCGCCACCGCCCACGCCCGCCTTGCCAGTTACGTCCTCGAAGGTCCCGTCGCCGCGGTTGCGGTACAGGATGTTCGGCCCAAAGTTGGCGACAAACAGATCGATGTGCCCGTCGTTGTTGTAGTCGGCCGCGACGCAGCCAAAGCCCCAGCCGCGTCCCGGCGCGCCGGCCTTCTCCGTGACGTCCTCGAACGTTCCGTCTCCCTTGTTCCGGTAGAGGTGGTTCCGCGTTCGCGAGGCGGTCTTTCCTTGCAGCGCGTCAAGCGTGGAGCCATTGACCAGATAAAGGTCCAGCCAGCCGTCGCCATCGTAGTCCAGCCAGCATGTCCCGCTGCCGTTCACCTCCAGTACGTAGTTCTTCTTTGCACCGCCGGAAACGATAGTCGCGTTTAGTCCGGCACGGCCAGCGACATCGCGGAACGCCACTTCAGACGCTGCAAAGACCAAGCCAAACAAGCCGGTAACGATCCAGGCCAGCCGCCTCATCATTATTGATTCGCCTGCCCGGCGCGGATCTTTTCGGCGATCTTGGTCTGTTCCGCCGCCAGTCCGGACTCGCCCAGACGGGCGTAGACCCGCGAAAGCTCCACGCGCAGGGACAAATCGACCGGCGCGTCCGGCAGCCCCTCCTCCAGTACCTTTCGCGCTTCGGGCAACCGGCGAAGGGCGATCAGGCACCGGGCTAGTCCGACGCGTCCCGCGAGCGCTGTGCCTGGCCCCTTCATTGCGGCGCGATAGTGAGGTTCGGCGCGAGCACACTGTCCTCCGCGCTGGAGTGTGTCGGCCATTCCGAGTTCGGCTTCCGGCAGTCCGGGGGCGTGCTTTAGAACCTCCTCGAACAAGGGTGTCGCGTCCTGGTAGCGGCCCATTCGCGCCAACTGCTGAGCCACGGCCATGTGTGCCTGCGGCATCCCCGGAAAGCGGCTTCGAGCCAGTTGGGCCGCCTCCAACGCGCCGTCCGGGTCCTCGGCCGCGTTCAGGGCTTCGACCAACATCAGCAGCGGCGATGCGTCGCGCGGCTCGCGCTCCGACGCGCTTCGAAGCAGAGCCGCCGCCTTCGCCGGGTGGCCTGTGCGAAGGTAGGAAGTCCCCAGTAACGCCTCGACGCGGGCAGTCGCCTCGCCGGCTTGGCAGGCGCGCTCCAATGGCTTTATCGCCTCCCGATACTGCTGGTTCATCACGAGAGCCAAGCCGTAGGAAATGTTGGCTTCTTCGGATTGCGGCAGCAAGGCTGTGGCACGGGAGAGGGGCGGCAGGGATTCAGCCGTGCGTCCGGCTTTTAATAGTGCCAATCCTCGATTGAACTGCGCCTGGAAGGATTCCGGATCACGAGTTGCGGCCCTCTCGAAGGCAAGCAGAGCATCTTGCGGCAGCCCGGAATTGCCGTAAACGACTCCCAACGCAACGAGAGCATTCGGATCGGCATCCGGTCGATCGAGAATGGATGCCGCAAGGCGGCGTGCTTCGCTCGTTCGCCCTTCCTCGACTGCCTGAGAGACCTTCATCATGGTTTCGACGTCGGCACGGGTGGTGCTCATCAGGCGGCGGCTGGATTCGAGCGCTTCCTGGGCTAGCTCTGCCTGGCCGAGTTGGCGGTACAGTTGGCCCAGCCGGTAGTAGAGGGCGCCATCCCATGGCGCGGCATTGATTGCCATCCGGAGAGCACCCGCAGCCTTCCGCTGTTCGCCCGCAGCGGCGTAGGCGGCGGCCAATTGCGACGCGGTGTCAAAGACCGGCTGACTGGACCCGGCCACCGGCTCCAGCCACTCGATGGCTTCGCGCGGTTTGGTTTCGAGGAGGGCGATCCGGCCGAGGAAGTAGCGCGAATAATAGGCCGGCGGGGCAACCTTTACGACTGCCATGAACACCCGGCGGGCCTCTTCGAGTTTTCGCTGGCGGTAGTGCACATAGCCAAGCCGGTAGAGGGCCTCGATGTTGCCCGGGTCCTCTCGCACCGCGCGCTCGAGCAGGGGTTCGGCGGCCTGGAAATCTTCGGCCTCGATGAGGCTTTCAGCCTTGCGAAGGACCTCATCGGCGAAGGACAAAGCGCCCAGGAACGCGGTTATCAACAGTGTTTGGGCAAGCCGCTTCGACATGACAGCCCTCTGGCGCTTACGTTAACACAAGCGCGCTTGGCGGCTACCGGTCTCTGCGGAATGTCCGCTCCTGGCCGTACACCGTAATGAGCGGGTGCTTCACCCGGGCGCGATACTCGTACGGCCGGTTCGGAGTCAGGCCGTGCAGGTTGTAGCGGAATTCGCCGGGGGCGCGCTGGGCCGCGCCGGGCAGGTCCGTCCACGGCTCGGTTTGCTCGGAGAGGTCCGTGCCGCCCTTCTTCTCGCGGTATTGGAATCCAACCTCCACCTCCTCGACGTTGCCCATGCCCGTGAGACGGCCGGTTAGCGTGGCCGTGCCGGCGGCCGTGTTCCACTCGACGCCTTCGGTAACGACCGCGGGCGGAGCGAGGCCTGGCTCGACGTTGGTGATCTTGAGCACCAGCGGGTTCGGCCAGCGGCGATCCGTGTAGAGCCGCTGCGCGCGGTACGCCGTAATATGCAGGCCTTTCTCGTCCTGCTTCCACGCGGTTTTCGGTTGGACGTCCGGCATATACTCCACCACTTCGTCCGATTGCCCGAGCACGCTGACATGCGTTTGCGGCGTGGCCCGCACGGACCGCAGCGTCACAGTCTTCGCAGTGCCAAGCCGCCACGGGTGCATTTTCGTCAGGAACGCGTACACCGTCTTGGCGTCTTTCTGTTTCGTGAACCAGATGT
>CAYPUQ010000108.1:6066-15445 GCA_964413655.1 uncultured Solibacteraceae bacterium
TTCGTCAGGAACGCGTACACCGTCTTGGCGTCTTTCTGTTTCGTGAACCAGATGTCGTTTTCGTTCGTGATAATCCACGGCCGCACCCCTTTCAGCGCCTCCACGTTGACGAAGTTCCACAGCGCGATCTCACGCAGCCGCGACTCCTGTTCGATCGGGATCTCGCCGTCGGGCTTCGGTCCGATATTCAGCAACAGGTTGCCGCCCTTGGCGCGCGTCTCGATCATGATCTCGATGAGTTGGGTCCCCGATTTGTAGTCTTCGTTCGTCGGTTTCCACGGCCATTCCGTCCCCATCGTCAGGTTGCCTTCCCAGGCGCCCTCGAGCGGAACGCCGGGAATGTATTGCTCCGGCGTCTCCATCACGCCGCGGGTGATCACCAGGTTCGGCTGGAGGCTCCACGCAAAACCGGTCAACTCCTCGGCCGGACCGTCGAAAAAGAAGTAGTCGATCGGGCCGTAATTGGTGAGCAATTCGCGCAACTGCCGTTTCGTGAAATCCATCAGGGCGGGGATCTCCTGCGGATAAACCCCTTTGACGTGCCGGTTGATGCGGATGCCATTCTGGTGAAGCCACCAGAAGTCGTCGGGCGAGTAGTAGAAGCCAATTGCGAGCCCCTGTTTGCGAAAGGCGTCGACCAGCTCTCGCGTGAGGTCCTTCCGGTACGGTGTATTCCGTACGCTGAAGGGCGTGGTCTCGGTGTCCCACATACAGAAGCCCGCATGATGCTTGGTGGTGAACATTACGTACTCGAAGCCCGCCAGCTTCGCCAGCGCGGCCCACTTGTTCGGCTCGTAGCGGTCCGGGTTGAACTGTCCCGGCAGAATCCGGAAGAACCGGTCCACATAGTCTGGCGCCGCGCCAACCAGCGAGTGGGAGATGACGCCGCCGAGCGGCGCATCCACCGACCAGTGGATGAACATCCCCAAGCCCCGGTCGCGAAAGCGCTCGACCTCGTCCGGGTTATTGCGAAGCTGCCCGGCGGCGGCCACAGCCGCCAACAGCCCGGCCACTGCCGCGCGATTCCAAGTACACATGTGTCCTCCAAGCTTGACTTTACACCGCGCGTTATTTTACCTTGGCGATTCAACGCAAAGCTGCCGCCCGCCCCACGGCGCGCGGCCCTCCGGCGGGGCGGCGAGTGATCGCCATTGTGGCTCCGCCCGCCCGCGACCCGCGGCGCGATGCTTGGTGAATGCACTGAGGAGCCATGCCGGAAAACGAAGGCGGCCCACCGAGGACGGCGGACTTGTTTCTGGAATCGACACTTGCCAGCGTGGAGCGTGCCGAGACGCTGGTCCTCAACGAGGCCCGCACCCTTGGTTTCAACGAGGACGATCAGTACCGGATCGGCATCGCCGTGCGGGAGACGATGGTAAATGCGGTGGCGCATGGCAACCGCTACAACGCCAGGAAACGAGTACACTTAGTAGTCCGGACTTATCCGGACCGGCTGGAGATTGAGATTGCCGATGAAGGGAAAGGTTTCACCGTCGAGCAGGTTCCGGACCCGCTGTCGCAGGAGAACCTGTTGGGCCAGTCCGGACGCGGCCTGCTGATGATTCAGGCGTTCATGGACGGCTTCGATATGAAGCGGCAGGAACCCCAAGGCACCGTGGTAACCCTGATGAAGCGGCTCTCTTCGGCGCCGGAGTAGTTGTTGAGGAATTCTGGAAAGTTCAAGGAACAAGGTGAATAAGGAGGTTGCATGAGCGTGAAATTGAGCACCCGGCAAGTGGGTGATGTGACCGTGATCGACGCATCGGGACGAATCACGCTGGGCGAGGGATCTTCGGCGTTTCGCGACAAGATCAAGGATCTCGTCAGCAGCGGCAACAAGAAGATTCTCGTCAACATGGCCGAGGTGTCCTATATCGACAGCTCCGGCATCGGAGAACTCGTTTCGGGCTTCACGACCGTGACCAATCAGGGCGGCGCCCTCAAGCTGGTGAGCCTGGGCAAGCGGATCCAAGATCTGCTGCAGATCACCAAGCTGTACACGGTGTTCGAGACGTTCGACGAGGAAACCTCGGCGGTCCGGTCCTTCGCCTAGCGCGGCGTTTGGGGCTTTTCCGGCGAGGCGGAATATTCCCTGAGATTTTTCCGTGGCTGCCCGCACTCCCATTCTGGGTCCGCGTCGAACCGGCTTCCGGCGCGCGGGCGCGGGAAGCCGATGGAGAATCGCCAAACCAAGACTCTGGTTGTAGCCGACGAACTCGCACTTGTGCGGGATAGTCTTGCTGCGTACTGCGAGCAATCCGGAGCCTACCGCGTCGTGGCTGCTTGCAGCGACGGCGAACAGGCGCAACGGGCGATCCGGCAGCACGATCCCGACTTCGCCGTGCTGGACCTGAACCTCACCGGAATGTACACGCTGGAGTTGATCTCCCAGCTTCGCCATAACGGTACGCGGTTCGTTGTACTGTCGACTCGCCATGACCGCAAGACTGTTCTTGAGGTCCTGCGCACGGGCGCCAGCGGTTATGTGCTGAAGTCCGGCCCCGCGTCGGACCTGCTGAACGCCCTTCAGCGGATCGAAGACGGGGGCGTGTTCATTTCTCCGCTGATCGAGCTGGAGCACCTGTTTAACGGGGGCCAGGCGCCGGCGCCCGACGATCCGCTGAAGCAACTCAGTTCTCGGGAATACCAAGTGTTCACTCTCCTGGTGGAGGGCGTGCGCCCGAAGGAAATCGCCGCCCGGCTGTTACTGAGCCCGAAGACCGTGGACACCTACCGCGCCAACCTGATGCGCAAGCTCGAGATCTACGATGTTGCCAGTCTCGTCAAGTTTGCCCTCGCCCGCCGGCTCACCTCGGTGGCGTGAGGGGCCTTTCCCACCCTGGTGATAGGATGAAAAGTCGTCCGGGAAACCTCCCAGGGAGATTCGTCCATGAAACGCCGTGAACTGTTCCAGGCCGCACCGTTCGCGCTGCTCGGTGGCAGCCTTGCCGCCGCCGAGCCCTACCGGTACAACCTGCGCTATGCCCCGCGCATCGGGCTGGTGAGCGGACTGCCGTTAGAGCGCCAGTTGGAGATTTACGCCGAATGGGGCTTCCGCGCCTTCGAATATAACGGCTTGCCGCGGCACAGCATGGCCGAAATCGGCGGGCTCCGCAAGAAAATGGACCAACTCGGCATGAGCATGGGCGTCTTTGTGGTGAATTCGGGCGGCTGGAAAGCAAGCGCCATGGTGGACCGGCAGTTTCACGCCAAGTTCCTGGAGGACGTCGATAAGGCAGTGGAGATCCATCAGGTGATCGGCAACGAGTGCGCCACGGTCACCTCGGGCGTTGCCGTTCCGAACCTCTCTTTCACCGAACAGACGCGTAATTGCATCGAAGTCCTGAAACGCGCCGCCGAAAAGGTGGAGAAGACGAAGATGGTCCTGGTGCTGGAGCCGCTGAACGTCCGGGTGGACCACGCCGGCTACTTCGTGGTGTTCTCCGATCACGCCCACGAAATCATTAGCGGGGTGAACCATCCGAACGTCCGGATCCTGTTCGACATCTACCACCAACAGATCTCCGAAGGAAACGTCATCAACCACATCCGGCAGTACTGGGATTGGATCGGCTACTTCCAGGTCGGCGACGTGCCTGGCCGGAGGGAGCCGGAGACCGGCGAGGTAAACTGGAGCAACGTCTTCAAGGCCATTCACGAGAAGGGGTTCCGCGGGATTCTCGGCATGGAGCACGGCCTGTCAACGCCCGGCATGGAAGGTTTGAAGAAGTGCTTCGAGGCCTACCGGCGCGCCGATCGGTTCACGTCCTGAGACAAGCCGAAGGTCACGAATGGAATCCTGCCAGATCTGTGAAAAGCGGCGGCCGCGCCGCTACTGCCCGGGTGTTCGCGGCGACATTTGCTCCCAGTGCTGTGGGGCCGAGCGCGAGGTAACGGTGGACTGCCCGCTGGACTGCGAGTACCTGCTCGTGGCCCGCCAACACGAAAAGACGCCGGAGTTGAGCCTCGACGATTTTCCGAACCAGGACATCCGGGTCACCGACCAGTTCATCGACGAACATGGCCGCCTGGTGGTTCATATCAGCCGCACGCTGGCCGAGGCAGCCCTGCAAACCCCCGGGGCCGTCGACAACGATCTGAAGGAAGCACTGGAAGCGTCGATCAAGACGTACCGGACGCTCGAAAGCGGCTTGATTTACGAGAGCCGTCCGGCCAATCCGTACGCCGCGTCGATTCAGCAGTTCCTGCAAACCGGTCTGCAGAACTACCGCGAGCAAATGAGGCGAGCCACCGGACTGCACACGATCCGTGACGCCGATATTCTTGGTGTCCTGGTGTTCCTCGAGCGCCTGCAGATCCAATACAACAACGGGCGCCGGCGCGGGCGGGCGTTTCTGCACTTCCTGCTGCGCAGTCTGCCGCCGGAGCCGCAGCCCAGCCCGCTGGTTGGTTGAGTGGGCGGCCGCGTCAGCCGTTCTGCCGTTCCATCAGCCGCGCCAGCCAGTTCGGCTTGGTGCGCGGCTCATCCCAGATCAGCAGATAGTAGCGATCCCAGGCGCGGCGGATCACGTCACGGCGGATGTGCTCCTCGGCGCTACCCCGCGTGGTAACGTCCCAGGCCACGACGAGGCTTCGCGCGTAGAGGTCCGGTCCCGCTTGTCCGCCCGGCACGACCGTGAGGAGATGAGCGTACGGGGCCAGTTCTCCGTGGTTAATCGAAGCCTGAACCCGCTCCTTGAACAGCCCATCGACGACGTTTCCTTGCCAGGTCTGGACCTTCTGCTGCCCACGCGCCTTCGCGCGGCCAGGGACCAAGGTCTGGCCGCGCGCGCCCATCGCGCCGGCCCGTCCGGCCAACTGGTCAATGCCCGCGCCGAACACGATCTCCCCGAGAATGCGGTCGAGGATGCGTGTTATTGCCATCTCCTCCTCGGAGTACGGATTCATCGATGAATCGAAGACCTCGGTGAAATCCTGGTCGTGCATCCACTCTTCGACGGCGGGGGTGAAGATGTAGTTGCCCTTGTAGGCGACGAGCCACATAACGGCCTCCCGCGGCGCGACGCACCGCTACTGCTGTTGTGCGGTTGCGGGGGGCCGCGTTACGGCCGCGGTGCGCGAAAGTCGAGCGACTCGCTTACGGAGTGGCGCTCGCCAGCCACGATCTCCAGCCAGATCCGGACTTCGGGGGACTGGTGGTCGTAGGTCATTCTGCCCTGCCGCAAGGTGCCGGGCGAGAGTTCGAGGATACGCCGCTGGGCGCCGTCGTCGATGGTGAGGACAGCGCTCTCGGCGTTGAGAATCGCCGGCGAGTTCCGGTCCCAACGGATCTGGAGAAGGTTGCCTTCGATCCCCGCCTGAAGATTCAGCGCATACGGCGGCCCACTCTTGACGAGGTCGAGCGCGGCGGGGAAGCGGTATGCCACGCCGACCGCGGCGAGCAGTCCAGCCAATAAGCCGGCAACGGCGAAGAGCAGCGGTTTTCCACGGTTGGAAGAGGCGGCCGGCGCTTCGGGCTCCGGCGGGGCAGGCGGTGGGTCGTCCGGAGGCAGGTCCGGCTGTGCGCCGGCCAAATCGGCTCGCCGGAACGGGAACTCGCGATAGCTGGTTTCTCCGTGGACCTCTCCGCCCTCGCGAAAGAAGAAGGCGCCGACGCTGGCGCGCGTGGCGAACGGTTTGATCAGCAGCACCAGGTTCGAGGGATCCGGAAAGAATGCGTCGTACATGGCGAGATCCGTCTCCGAGAGCGCCAAGCCCGGCCTCAGGTGGCTGCGATAGTAACCAACAGCGTAGCTGCGCCGGTCGCGGGATGGATCGCACCGGACGACGGCCTGCTTCATCGCCCGGAGTTCGTCCGGGGTCAGGGTGTAGGTGGGGCCGTGCCGGTGCTGGCATGGGATTGGCTCAAAGGCTTCGATCCGGACCGCCAGCGGATTCCGTTCCGACACCGACCCGAGAAGAATTCCGCCGGCCTCGACTCCCTTTCGCGGTATGGCGCCGAAGCCACGCATGACCTCCCGGAGCAGGGAGTCGACGAGGTTGAGACTCAGTTCGAAGCGCACCGGCTTACCGGGCGCGGCCCAGGTATAGTATTCGGGCGATTGGGTCCCGGTGCTCTCAATTCCGAAGGTACTTGCCATGCGCCGGTGCGTAGTCTTCCATTATCGTTCATGACCTTCAGCGGCCTCGGCCAAGCGGCATACTGAGAAGGAATGGACGCCGTCCTTTACATCGTGGCCACCCCGATCGGCAATCTGGAGGACATCTCGGCGCGAGCGCTGCGAGTGTTGGGCGAGGTCGCCGTTATCGCGTGCGAGGACACCCGCCAGACGTCGAAACTCCTGCGTCACTACGGAATCCGCACCCCGCTCGTCAGCTACCACGAACATAATGAGCGCGAACGCGCCGAAGAACTGGTGGCGCGGTTGCGCGGTGGCCAGAGTGTCGCGGTTGTCACTGACGGCGGAACCCCACTCATTTCCGACCCCGGCTACCGATTGGTGAAGCTTGCCGCCGAGGCGGGGGTCACGATCAGTCCTATCCCCGGCGCGTCGGCGCTGCTGGCCGCGGTGGCCGCCGCCGGTCTGCCGACGGACGAGTTCCATTTCTGCGGGTTCCTCCCCGCCAAGTCGAGCCAGCGGCGCAAGAGGATCGAAATGCTCGCGGGGCTCGCCTGCACGCTGGTGATCTACGAGGCGCCCCACCGGCTGCTGGATTGCCTCGCCGATATCGTCGAAGTCTGCTACGATCCCCCGGTGGTTGTCGCCCGTGAAATGACCAAGATGCACGAGGAGTTCGTACGCGGCCCGGCCAGCGAGGTGCTTGCGGAGCTTGGCCGCCGCGAGCAGGTCCGCGGCGAAGTGACGATCATCGTTGGGCCGGCTCGGCCACAAGTCGAGCCGGCGGACGCAGACGCGCTGCGTGGCAAGGTGGATCAACTCGTGACGGCAGGCGCCCGGCGAATGGACGCCATAAAGGAAGTGGCTCGCCGCCACGGCTTGTCCAAGCGCGAGGTGTACGAAGTGGTTGTCGAGGGCTGACGGGTCCTCGATGGAAGGCCAATGGCTTGCGCCTTTACACTCAGCACGACCGCCCGGCAGCGAAGTTGTCATTCCGGCAAGAGCGCCGATCTCGTCCACTCCGCTGTGCCGGGACCATCGTAGTGATCCGCCGTTTCAGTTCAAGTTCAAAGTACAGTGTGGCGCGCGCCAAGATGTTCGTCGTGTTGGCCGAGGCGTCTTCGGTGGTTCTGTTCCGGGATGTGCAGGGCTGGCCTCGCGGCATCCCGCCTAAGACTGCGCATCGGTCACTGTTCCCCAGTATTTCAGTAAAAGAAAGCGGCCGGCACTCTTCCATCCCGCATGGAATGCGGCGGGCGGCCCTGAACAACGGACAGTGCTTCTTGCGGCGTCAGTGCCTACAGAAAACAACGAATAGCGCCCCTTTCCACGAGCCTTCAAGTTGACCATATCGGGTCACTTGACCATCCACGGTCAGCCGGCCCGTGCAGTGGGGCGCTATTCGTCGGACAATCGCCCTCCACAAATTCAGCGGCGTAAGCCGGATGCAGCAAACGAGACGCCGGATGGGAAGCGCCTAAGCCATATGGTCTTGTTCGTCCCACGAGTTTGGCGCTGCGCCTGCAACCGTATACCAGCAGTCATCGCTGAACTCAAAATGCGGACGCAAACACCAAAGGAGAGGAGGGGAGATATCAGAACCAAACGCAGCCGAAGCTGTTGATTGCACGCTTGTTATATCGCAGCAGAAGAAGCGGTCAAAAAGCTCCAGCGCGCTGGAATCGACATGGGCACCCTATCTATCGTTGGCAAAACACATTGTGGGTTACTACAACAGCGGCGACCGAATGAAGTACTGCCTTGGGGCAGACTCTCTACATCAGTGGTCTGGCGGCTCCGGACACGGTGAATACGATGCCGGAGGCTACTCTGCTGTCGTTTGCCGATCATCGGCACGTTCCAAATGCTTTACCCATCGATGGCGGGGGCTGCGAGATCATACTGGACCGTTTCGCCCGCGTAGGCATTGACGCCAGCAAGCTGGCCGGGCAGCTCCAGCGAGAGGGTGCTGAGGCGCTCGTCAGATCCTGGAATGATTTGATGTTGTGCATCGAGTCGCAGGCTCATGCCGTGAGTGTCGGAGCAGGAGCTAGAGCCCGAGGATCGGATGGTCCACGGACGGCACAAACGCCCGGCGTGAGGGGAAGCGGGGACTGCCTGGCCCGTTTCTCAAACACGCTGTCAGCCGCACGCCAACAGCGAACATAGACAAAACACGGAAAGAAAGGAATATCACATGAAAAACCAAACGAATACAAACCTCGCCATCCGTTCAAGCTTAGCACTGGCCTTGGCCCTGGCAATCTGGTCTCCAGTCCACGCGCAATCCGTAACGCCTAAGCAGGGGAAAAGCATGATGGAGGTCCCCATGATGGAACACTGCCAGGAAATGAAAGAACAGAAGCGGAAAATGAAGGAAGACATGATGGCTCAGGACGCTCAACTCACCAAGCAGCTCGCTGAGATGAACCGCGCACCGGAGGACAAGAGAATCGGCCTGATGGCCTCCGTACTCACGAACATGGCGGAGCAGCGAATTGCCATGGATGCCCGAAAGGCAAAGATGGAGGAGGAGATGATGAAGCACATGATGCAACACATGCAGATGGGCAAGGAGTCCATGTCGAAGTGCCCGATGATGACCGGTATGGAGGGGATGAAGAAGATGAACAAAAAACTGGGGGATGCACTAAAAGAACAGAAATGACTGCTGATTGCCACAACGCACCGAAGCACAAGCTCCACGCCAATCCGGCTGGAAACGACGGAAACCGCGCATCCAGCGCATATTCCAGCCTCCCTTGGCGGCGGTTGGGGCGGTTCTTTGCGACCACGGTGTTAGCGAGTTTCGTTTTGAACGAAATCTGGGAGATGGCGCAGATGTCCGCCTACGTCGAAACGGCGGGACATTCCTGGACGAGCACGCTCGGTCTTTGCACCTGGGCGGCAGCGGGCGATGTGGGAATCACCTTAGGCATTTACGCGGCTGGCGCGCTGGCCGCCGGCGATCTGGGCTGGGGCATGCGCGGCCACTGGAACATTTACACCATCACGGCTGTTCTAGGGCTGGCTTCTGCGGCGCTGGTGGAACATGCGGCGTTGGCCGCGACGTCGTGGTCGTACACGGAGCGCATGCCGGTCGTGTCCGGGCTTGGCGCGGGCCTGTGGCCGCTACTTCAAATGACACTGCTGCCTCCGCTCACGTTCTTGTTGGCACGGTGGTGGTCTGGTCGCAGCGCACCGAAAGGAGATTCATGATGAACCACGACGGATGGATGGGCGGAGGGATGTGGCTTTGGACGGTGATCGGCGTACTGGTGGTGGTCCTGCTGGTCGTC
>CAYPUQ010000109.1:0-11596 GCA_964413655.1 uncultured Solibacteraceae bacterium
GGAGGTTCATTGCGTGCGGCGCTTGCTATAGACTGGCGGACGAAGATATCCGCAGGAGCGTATGCATGAAATCTCTAATCGCAATGATCCTCTGCTGTCCTCTCGTTCTCTCTCAGACCGTCGACCCTCGTCCTGTCCTCGACACCGCCAAGTCGTCCAAGGCAGTGCTGCGCGGCGTGCCGGTGTCCGCCGTCAAGATGGGCGACGGCTTCTGGTCGCCGCGCTTTCGCGTGAACGAGGAAGTCAGTCTCCCTACGCTGCTCGATCTGTTCGAGGAAAAGGGCATCATCGACAATTTCCGGCGTATTTCAGGCCGCAAGAACGTGGATCGGCAGGGTCCGCGTTACACCGACTCGGACGTGTACAAGTGGCTCGAGGCTGTCGCGTTCGTTCTCCAGACGAGAAACAATCCCGGTTTGCGCAAGGCGGCGGAGGCGGTTATCGACGAAATCGCAGCGGCGCAGGAGCCGGGCGGCTACATCAACACCTTTTATTCGAAAGAAAACCTCGCGCAGCGGCACAAGGACATGCGGCATGGCCACGAGTTGTATTGCCTGGGCCACATGATTCAGGCGGGCATCGCCTGGCAGCGCGCAACCGGCGACCGCAAGCTACTCGACGTGGGCGTGCGGATGATGGACTACCTGATTCAGAACTTCGGACCCGGCAAGCCGCCCGTGTTTGAGGGGCATCCGGAGATCGAACTGGCACTTGTCGAGTTGTATCGCGTCACCGGAGACAAGCGCTACCTCAACTTCGCTGGGTATCTATTGGCCGGCGACGAGCGCAACCTCGACGGTGTGCCGCCACGCGAACTCGTCTACCTGTTCACGGTGAAGCCCTTCACCAGCCGCACCCGGATGGAGGGACACGCCGTAAGGGCGGTCTATGCGTGTTCCGGCGCGACCGACTACTACCTGGAGACGGGCGAAGCGACCTACCGGAAGACCCTCGATGCGCTGTGGGCCGACATGGTCCAGCGGAAGCAGTACCTCACCGGCGGCGTCGGCTCGCGCGCTTCGGGCGAAGCCTTTGGCGAGCCTTACGAACTGCCGAATCAACAGGCCTACACCGAAAGCTGCGCCGCCATCGCCACCATGTTCTGGAACTGGCGAATGGCCCACGCCGAGCCCGACGCGAAGTACCTGGACAACTTCGAGCGGGCGCTGTACAACGGGGCCAACAGCGGGCTATCGCTGTCGGGCAACCTCTACTGCTACCGCAATCCGCTGGAACATGTGGGCAACCCGGAGGACAGGATTCGTAACCCTTGGTACGACACTACGTGCTGTCCGCCGAACTTGCAGCGCATTCTCGCGTCGTTGCCCGGATACTTCTACAGCACGTCGAAGGAAGGCCTGTACGTTCACTTGTTTCACAACAACACTCTCGAATGGAAACTGGAAGATGGCACTTCGCTCAAGCTCGTTCAAGCCACGAAGTATCCGTGGGAGGGCCGTGTCGAGATCGCGGTGGAGCCCAGTTCCAGCCGGGAGTTCACGCTATTCGTCCGGCGGCCTGCATGGTCGCCGTCGCCGAAGCTGACCGTGGCCGGTGCCGCGTCCAATGTTCCTGTCGAGCGCGGCTACTACGCGATTCGCCGGACGTGGAATCCGGGCGACAAAGTTGTGCTGGACCTGGATGTGGCGCCGCGTCTTACTACCGCGAATTCTTACGTTCGCGAAAACATCGGCAAGGTGGCCGTGGAACGCGGGCCGCTCGTGTACATCATGGAAGGGCTCGATCAGCCGGATCAGTCGCCCGTCTTCGATTGGGTGCTGGACCTTGACGGACGCGTCGCGCCGCGCTTCGAACAGGAGCGGAAACAGGATCTGCTGGGTGGCATCACGGTGCTCCGGCACCGAGCCATACGCGAGCCGGCCGGTGGTCCGAGCGGACCTCTGTATCGCACGCTGGCGCCGGCTCGCGGCCGAGCCGCGGCGACCGGCACCGTGACTCTGATTCCGTACTACACTTTCCACAACCGCGAGACCACCTCGATGCAGGTTTGGATCCCGTTCCGCTGAGGAAGGGCGCTTCAAGGGGCAGGGCGGGCTTCCGGCGAGCGGACTAATTGGTAGCGGCCGGTTTCGGCTTCCTGCTCGCGCTCGGCGGCGAGTAGATCACGGACCTTCTCTTGCAGGGCCGCCGCTTCGCGCGTTTTGCCGGTGCGGCGGTAGATTGTCATGAGTTGATAGGCGGCGGTTCGGTCGTTGGGATCGAGTTGAACGGCTTGGGCCAGCGACTTCTCCGCCGCCGCGATGTTGTCGCGATTCAAGTAGAGTTTGCCTAACAGCGCGTGATTGGCCGCGTCGCTGGGCTGGCGCGCGATGGAGCGCTCGATAAGGGCGATCGCCTCGTCGAGTTCTTCGGCCTCCGGGCCGCGCTGCAGGAGCGCGCGCGCCAGGGTCGCTTCCACGCGCGGATCGGACTCCTTGCTGGCCATCATTTCGCGGAGCAGGCGTATCGAATCATCCGGCAGGTTCATCTGCATCATCATGACAGCCAGCCCGACGCGGCCATGCGCGGCTTCCGGCGCAAGCTCCTCAGCCCGGCGGAACGACTTTCCAGCCTCGTCCATCTGGCCGGCCCGGACCTGGAGGACGCCGAGGATCGTGGCCAGGCGGGCCGAATTCGGGACGTTCGTCAATCCGGTGGAGGCAATCTCGATGCCCAGATCGAAGGAATTGTGGTCGAGGCACAGCGCCGCTAGGTCGATGTAGAGCCGCTCGTCTCGCGGGTGCAATTCGATCGCCTTCCGCAACACTTCGACCGCCTTGGGCACCTCTTTCAATGCTTGATAGGCGGAGGCAAGCAGGCTGAGCGTCTCGGCACCCGGCCGCGCGCTTCGCAGCGCCGGTTCCAAAGTGGCCACCGCGCCGGCCGGCTTGCCGGCTTCGAGTTGAACGATGCCGAGGTTGTAGCGAACCTGTTCGCCGCCACCCTGCTCTAGGAGCGCTGTGAACTGCCGCTCGGCGTCCTCAATGCGGCCAGTCTCGAAGAGGCACGTCGCATACTGCCAGCGGGCGGCCGGATTCGCCAGCGCATCGCCGGCCTTCTCGAAGTGGCTCACTGTGCCGGCACAATCCTTCCGCTCGAAAGCGAGCACGCCCAGCATAGCGTGCGCCGGCGCGAGCGACGAATCGACTGCGACAAGCCTTTCGAGGGTGATTCGGGCGGCGGGATCGCCCGTCTGGTACTCGATTTGGGCGGCGCCCTGCAGCGCGGGGAGGAACGACGGTTCGATGGCAAGGGCCTTGCGAAAGGCGGCCAGACTCTCCTTAGCGTCGCCGAGACCCTGCAACGCGATTCCGCGAAGCGTGAGAACGCGAAAGTCGCGCGGTTGGGTTTTCAGATCGCGGTCGCACGCGGCCAGCGCGGCGGTGAAATCGCCGCGTCGGATCAAGTCGCGGATGTCCTCGAAGGATGCACGAGCGGGCGCGCATAGCGCCGCCACGAACGCGACCAGCAGGATGCCAAGACGCCACATCCAAACCGGATCAGAACGCGATCCGCGCGCCCACTTGAATAGTGCGCGGGCCCGCGTTGCCATTCTGGCCGAGTATCCGTCCAAAGTTGAAGTCGGCCACGTTCGTATTGATACCGCCGAGGTTCACGCGGTTGATGACGTTGAAGAACTCGAACTTCAGTTGCAGATTCATACGCTCGCCGATTCGGTGGTTCTTGAGAACGCTGCTGTTGAGCTGGACGACACCCTGCTGCACGAAAGCGTTGCGCGGGCTGTTGCCCTGAGTGCCCAGGCCCGGTATGCCGAAGTCGGCCGCGTTCATCGCGGGCCGGCCCGCGTTGGCGCCGAGGAAAAGGCCGCGGTCGAAGAGCCGTGGGATGCCCGCCGGCACATTCGGCAAATCGAAGTTGGTGCCGTCGGCGTTGTAGTCGCCGCTATTCGGGCGGACGCCGACGACCGTCCCATTCTCGATAATGGGATTGAACGGAGCCGTGTTGACGATCCAGAACGGATTCCCAGACTGGAAGATCGCCGTTGCACCAAGCTCCCAGCCGCCCAGAACGAACTTCGAAATGGTATTGGATGCGAACGGAGTGGGCAACCGGTAGACGCCCGACCCCGAGAAGCGGTGGCGCGCATCGAACGCCGTATCCGCCCGGTAGCCGCGCAATTGGCTCGGGTCCGGGATGTCACCGGCGCCGACGGATCGTGACCCGCCCTGGTAGTAGTCCGTCGCCCGGCTTAACGTGTACGAACCCTGAATCGTTCCCCGTTCACGAAGGTCCTTCCGGGCCGAGGCAATCATGGCGTTATAACGGATGACGTTCGAGTTGACGATGTACTGCATGGAGCCGAAGCTGGGGTTGAGCCGGTCCAGGCGGCCGTCCAAAAGATCGCCCGCAAAGCGGTTGAAATTTGTTCCGACAATTCCGTCCCAGGCGTACGATCCGCTGTAGCTGATCCCGACCACTGTCCGGCCTGGCAACTCACGCTCAATACCCATGAGGTAGTTCACCGTCTTGGGCGCCGCCAGATTCGGGTCCAACCCGCCGACGCCGGTTTGAATTCCCGCCAGTCCGCCGCGCGCATCCAGTCCGGTAGCGGAGACTTGCGGCAGCGTAAATCCGTAGGGGTATTCGTTCGAATTCCCGACCGAAAAGACGGGCTGGATCGGAAGTTGGATGCCGGTACTGGGGAAGAGGAAGTTCGGCGGATTCACGTTGACACGATCGACGCTTTCGCCCAAGGTCACCCAGTCGTAGTACATCCCGATGCCCCCGCGAACGACCCATTTGCGGCTCGTTCCAGGCGACCAAGCGACGCCCAGACGCGGGCTGAAGTTGTTAGTGATGCGTCCGGGGAACTGGTTGTCGAGCGGGCGAATGACAGCTTCGCGGAACTGGTCGCGGTAGTCCGCGCCGGGTGCGACAAAGAGGTTGGTGTACTGCCAGTCGCGAATCCCGGTGGGATTGCCGAAGTCGTCCCAGCGCAGGCTCATGGTCAGCGTCACATTGGGGCGAACCTTCCATTCGTCCTGGACGAAAACTCCAATAGTATTCAGCTTGGCGCCGAAGCGGTAGCGCTTCAGTTCGCCGGTCAGCGGATCGCGGGCGGCGCCGGACCCCGAGAACGGGCGGTCACGCACGAGGTCGACCAAGTTGGTGAAGAAGAAATTGGGACGACTGTTGGCGGGTTCGAAGTCGGCATAGTCGTTGCCCCAGAAATAATTGCCGCCGACCTTAATTGTGTGCGAACCCTTGACCCACGTCACGACATTGCGCCAATTCCAGTTGTTTTGCACGAAGACGCCACCGAACCCGACGCCAACACCGGTCGTGCCTTGAACCGTGATCGCCGGGATCTGCCAAGGTGCGTTCCTGTTGGAGTAGCCCTGGACGCGATTTCCGGAGACGCCGAATTCGTTGAGCAGCGTTGGGCTGAAGGTATGGGTCCAGTTGGCCTGGAAGCCGTTCACGTACCGGTCGCTGATGCTGCTTATGGTCGGCCGAGCGTTTAATTCTTCGTTGTCGGATTCGGTGCGGATGAAACTGCCGAAAATGCGGTCGCGGCCGTCGCGGAGATATTGATCGCCGCGAAGGCTGTATTGCAGACCGTTGCGGGCGGGCGAGCGGTTCCAGGTCCCTTGCACGAGCATCGGCAGATCGCATGGGATGTTGGCAGTGGCGGCCGTCGCGCATTCGGCCCCGAGAACGGCCCGAGCGTCGCGGAAGTTCGGGTTTGTAATCGAAGGCGCGGAGGCGGGGTGGGCGGTCAGCAGCGTGGTGCCAATTGAATTCGGAAAGGCAGCGCGCGCCCAATCGACGAACTGCGGGCTCTCGTAGGTCACCACGCTCGTCGCCGCGTCGGTTTGGCGGAGAACCTCGAAGGCGCCGAAGAGGAACGTCTTGTTTTTCACCAGCGGACCACCCAGCGCGCCGCTGATGTTGTTCCGGCGGAATGGCGCATAGCGGGCGACGAAAGGCAGGCTGGTCCGGGCGCGCATGTCCTGGTTCGTGAACCAGTAGTTCGCCGCGCCGTGCAGTTCGTTCGTACCGGCCTTGGTAGTGACCGAAACCACGATGGAACTGCCCAGGCCCTGCTCGGCCTTGAACGTGTTGGTCTCGATGGTCAACTCCTGCACCGCCTCCGGATTCACGCCCAGGTTGGAGGTGCCGTTGGTGATGTTGCTGGTGACGCTGAGACCGTCGACGTTGTAGGTATTGCCGCGCGGGCTGGCGCCGTTGGCGCTCATGTTGGAGAAGTACTCGGGGTTGAAGTTGTCGGCCGCGCCGTTGAGTCCGACGACGCCAGGGGCGAGTGAGAGCAGGGCGAAGATGCTGTTGTTGAGGAGCGGCAAGTCGCGGACCTTGCTCTGCTGCATCGTCAACTGCTGGCGCGATTCGGCTGTGTCGAGCGGCGGGGCCTCGCCGGTGACGCTGATGGTCTCGCCCGCGCGCGCAACTTCCATGTTCACGTTGAGGTCGCGCACCTGCCCCGTGGTGAGCAGTGCTTGGATCGTAACAGTCCGGAACCCCGCCGCCTCGACCGTGACCTCGTAGCGGCCCGGGGCGAGCGAGCTGAAGCGGTAGAAGCCCGCCGTGCTGGTCTGGCTCTCCGTCTCGATGCCCGTCTGAAGGTTGCGCAGTACCACTTTGGCGGCTGGAATCAGAGCACCAGATGGATCCTGCACCACGCCCTGCACGCTGGCCGAAAACTGCGCCTGACAGGGAGACGAAAGCGCGACGATAAGTGTCGGCAAAATCAACAAGACTGAACTGAATTTCACTTTAAGCATCCCTTGTCCGTCTAATCTGAATCGACTATATATGCAGCGCTCAGGCCCAGTCAATGGCGAAATGGTTAAAGTGGGCCGGACACCTTGGACCGCGCCGGATGCCCTGTTGCCGCCACCCGTTTTCAGCGGCTTGTGAACCTGGGGTTATATAATCTTGAGCAGTGCGGCACATCTGGGTTCTGACTGCGTTTCTTGTTGCTCTTCCACTCCGATCGGAGGATCTGCCCGCGAAGGCGCACAACATTCTTAAAAAAGAATGTTTTGCCTGCCACGGTCCGGGGCTGAAGGTTTCCGAACTCGATCTGACCACGCGCGAGGCGGCGCTGGCGGGTGGGGAGCGCGGCGAAGCGTTCGTGCCGCATCATCCCGAGCGGAGCCGGTTGTACCAATATTCGGTGCATGAGCAGAACCCGTCGATGCCGCCGGGGAAAAAACTCGCCGATGGAGACCTCGACGTTCTGCAGCGCTGGATTCTGGCTGGCGGCGTATATCCGGCGGGTGCGGGCAAGGAAGAGGTCCAAACGGACAACAGCGCGGCGTTGGCGGCGCTCGAAGAGCGGCCGATCACCGCCGAGGAGCGCAATTTCTGGGCCTTCCGCCCGCCGCGGCGCCGCGATCCGCCCAAAGTGAAGAATGCCGCGTGGGTCCGGAACCCGGTGGACGCGTTTCTGCTGGCGGCGATGGAGAAGAAGGGACTGAAACCGTCGCCCGAAGCGGACCGCCGCACGCTCGTCCGCCGCGCTTACCTCAACCTGACCGGCCTGCCGCCCTCTGTCGAGGAAGTCCGCGAATTCGTAAACGACACGCGGTCCGACGCTTGGGAGCGGTTGGTGGAGAAACTTCTGGCGTCGCCGCATTACGGCGAACGCTGGGCCCGCCACTGGCTCGATGTGGTGCGCTATTCGGATTCCGGAGGTTTCGAGTACGACCGCGACTGGCCGAACGCCTGGCGCTATCGCGATTACGTTGTCGATGCGTTCAACCGGGACAAGCCGTACGACCAGTTCATCCGCGAGCAGATTGCTGGCGACGAGATCGCGCCCGATTCGAAGGAATCGCGCATCGCGACAGGTTTCCTGCGCCTCGGTCCCGAGAACAACATCAAGACCGAGATGACGCGGATGGACGAACTGGACGATATCGTTTCGACAACGTCGCTCACATTCCTCGGAATGACCGTCGGCTGCGCGCGGTGCCACAACCACAAATTCGATCCGATCCCGCAGAAGGATTATTACCGGATGCAGTCGGTGTTTTTCTCGACGAAGGCGCATGAGTATCCGCTGGTGAGTCCGGAAGTCGTCGAGGCATGGAAGGCCGAGCAGAAACGCGTCGACGGGCTGCAGCAGCCGTTCAAGGACGACAAGGCAGCCATCGAGAAGCCGTATCACGACCGCCTGTTCGAGGAGAAGATCGAGAAACTGCCGGAGTACATGCAGGTGGCGTGGCGGACTCCTGCGGACAAGCGAACGGCCGGCCAGCGGCTGAACGCGCGCCAAATTGAGAAGACGCTCAAGATCGAGGAGAAGGAAATCCTCGAGATCATGAGCGAGGAGGACAAGGCAAAGCACGAGGCGGCGAAGAAGGCGATTGCCGAATTGGACAAGCAGCGCCCGGAGCGGTACGAATCGGCGATGGCCATTGCCGAGCACGGGCGCGACGCACTGCCGTCGTACTTCCTGATTCGCGGTAGCCCGTCGAGCAAGGGATCGGTGATGAAGCCGGGCGTGCTGAGCGTAGCCTGCGACAGCGAGTGGGACTTCGCCGCCCCGCCCGCTGAGGCCGAGACGAGCCATCGCCGGCGCGGGTTCGCCGAGTGGGTGGCCTCGCCGGAGAACCCGTTGAGCGCCCGCGTGATGGTCAACCGCATTTGGGACTATCATTTCGGCCGGGGCATCGTAGCCTCGCCGAGCAACTTCGGTACGACGGGCGACCGGCCCAGCCATCCAGAGCTGCTCGACTGGCTGGCCACCGAGTTTGTCCGTGAGGGGTGGAGTGTCAAGGCTATGCACCGCCTAATGATGAACTCGACGGCCTACCGGATGGCGAGCGACGACATGGAAGCCAATCGCGCCATCGACCCCGACAACCGGTTGGTGTGGCGGATGCCGCGCCAGCGGCTGGAGGCCGAAGCGATCCGTGATGCAATCTTCGCCGTCGCGGGCACGCTCGACCGGACCGCCGGCGGACCGGCCGTGTTGCCTTACATCGATCCGGCGCTCTACCAGGAAAGCTCGAACCGCACGTGGAAGGGCAAACCGGACGACGACGTATCCACGTGGCGGCGCAGCATCTACGTGTTTGCCAAACGCAGCATCCGGTATCCGATGTTCGAGGCCTTCGACCAGCCGGATATGATCGGTTCCTGCGCTCGGCGAAACACTTCGACAACGGCGCCGCAGGCGCTGCTTTTGATGAATAATGCCGTGGTGCGCATTCAGGCAAAGGAGTTCGCTAAGCGGCTGAAGCGCGAAGCGGGTGGCGGTGCGGATGCGCAGGTTCGGCTCGGCTTCGAATTGGCCTTGTCTCGGGCGCCATCGGCCGCGGAAATGGACCACTCGATCGCCTTTATCGAGGCGGCCGATGACGGGCTGGTGGATTTCTGCCACGCCCTGTTCAATCTGAATGAGTTTGTGTACCGGCCATGAAAGACCGATTCTGCTCCCGTCGTGAATTGTTGCGCCGCATGGGCGGCGGAGTGGGTTCGCTGGCGTTGTACGATCTGCTAACCCGTACGGAAGCGAAGGCAACCCGGCTCGATCCGCTGGCGCCGAGATCGCCGCATTTCCCAGGCAAGGCAAGGGCGGTGATTTCGATCTTTTGCTACGGCGGCGTGAGCCACGTTGACACGTTCGATCCGAAGCCACTACTGCTCGACCGGCAAGGCGAAGCGCTCACCGGCAAGGGTGACGTGGTGGTGTCGCAGGGACACCCCGGCGGTCTGATGCCCTCGCCATGGAAGTTCAAGAAGTACGGCCAGTGCGGAATGGACGTGTCGGAGTTGTTCCCTCACGTGGCGAAGCACGTCGACGAGATCGGATTCATCCGGTCGATGTACACGTTGAGCAACGACCATGGCCCGGCGCTGTTTCAGATGAACACGGGCACGGTGCTGGCCGGGCATCCGAGCCTCGGAAGCTGGGTGCTCTACGGGCTGGGCAACGAGAGCGAAAACCTGCCGGGCTACATCGTCTTTTCCGACCACCGCGGCGGGCCGATCGGCGGCGCGCCGAACTGGGGCAACGGGTGGATGCCGGCCGCCTACCAGGGGACGCAGTTCCGGTCCAAGGGCGATCCGATTGTCGACCTGATGCCGCCCGATGGAGTAACCCGCGACCGGCAGCGGCGCTGGCTGGACTACCTCGGCCGCATGAACGATGACCACCGGCGGCGAAACCCGCATGATTCAGAGTTGTCGGCGCGGATCGCCACATACGAGCTGGCGTTCAAGATGCAGGTACACGCCACCGAAGCGATCGATCTGGATCGCGAGCCCGAAGAGGTCCGGCGGTTGTACGGCGTTGGCGAGGAGCCGACTCACTACGTCGGCCGCCAGGCGCTGATGGCGGCGCGGCTGGTGGAGCGCGGCGTCCGCTTCGTGCAGATCTACTCGGGCGGCGGGAACTTCCAGGAAAGTTGGGACGCACATTGGGATCTGAAGAGCAATCACGAGATGCATTGCGGCGAAACGGACAAGCCGATTGCCGCGCTGCTGACGGACCTGAAACAACGCGGATTGCTCGATTCCACGCTGGTGATTTGGCACGGCGAGTTCGGGCGGATGCCCATCTCGCAGCGGATGGACGGGCGCGACCACAATCCGTACGGGTTTACGGTGTGGATGGCAGGCGGCGGCGTGAGAGGTGGCACGATCGTCGGATCGACGGACGAGTTCGGCTACAAGGCGGAGGAGAGTAGGAAGTCGATTAACGATTTGCACGCGACTATCCTGCATCTACTGGGTTTCGACCACGAGAAGCTGACCTACCCTCACAACGGCCGCGACATGCGGTTGACGGATGTATCGGGCGAGGTGATGCGGGAGATTTTGGCGTAGGGGTTTGCGGCGGAGGTCGTGGCGGATCGCGAAACGCTGAAGCCTTCGGGCACGTCTGGATGACTGGAACTTGAGTTGCTAAAAGGAATTGGCGCTTCCAGCGATGGAAGCCGTTGAGCAAGGAGCATTGAATGCGCACATTACTGGGGTTGGCTGTCCTCGCCGCCGGTCTGCTGTTGAACATCGACTATTCGTACGGCAAGGCTGAGTACACGAAGAAGGAAAAGAAAGCCTGCACGTACTGCCACACGTCGAAGTTGCCGAAGGACGCAACCAAGGACAACTTAACCGACGCGGGCAAGTATTACGAGAAGCACAAGTCGCTCGAGGGCTACGCTCCGAAGAAGTAGCGCGCTCACCGCTCCTCCAACCGCGGCCCCCTTCCGGGCGCCGCGCCGGTAGCGTTGCAGGGCCTGTCTGAGCCTACGTGCCGGTCACGGTTTCGGGTTGGTGCCGATCAGCATTCCGGGGATGGGCGATCACCTGACCTGGGTTGCTGATGCCGAGCCCGAAGATAAACCCTCAAACTGGGCGGGGGGGTTGATTTATGTCTGATTCCGACAACGGGTTTTTCGTGACCGTGGAGCAGAACTGCCGACGCGCGAGGGCGCAAGGTGCCCCGATCACCCACAGGATTCTGACCGACGGGCGCAGAAGAAATGATCGTCCGGGAGATCGCCCCGGCGAGGTGCTGTGCCCAATAAACAACGGCTCACGTAGCCTTAGATTTTGTAATACGGCCTTTCAGCGCGTTGGTTCGGAGTCCGGTTTACCG
>CAYPUQ010000109.1:11696-15216 GCA_964413655.1 uncultured Solibacteraceae bacterium
CGCGATCGATGGGACGCGTCCACATCGCGGAGGTCCGCTCGGGCACGGCGCGCTGCACGAGAAGATGCTGGTCCCTGGCACGCGTGGGAGTTCGACTGCACGACCGACCAGAACAACTACGACTCGGAGCGTGACGGAATCGCTTCGGCGCTCGCGAGAAAATGACCCGACTTTGCTCGCCAAAAGCGACCAAGCACCGTGGTGATTTTGGACAGGACGCGCTTTTGCCGCTGGGCAAGTCCAGGGACACTTGGTGCCGACGCCGGCCTTGGGTTCTCGCGCACGGAGTCGGTCTTGGAAACGAAATGCTTTACGCGCCTTTGGCGCGGACGACTCGAAGGCAACCCGCACGCCTTCGGCGTGGATGATATCGCTCACGCGTTTTTGCCCCGCGGCAAATCCTGTTCCAAATCGTGTTTTTCGGGTGGGTCACCTTTGATGAGCGGAAATGGGTCACTTTTGCCCAGCGCTGAGGCGGAATCGAGGTTATACTGTAGACCAAACCCAGAGAGGGGGTTGCAATATGCCCAAAATACCGAACAGTGTTCGGACGATTCGCGAGGCCTGCGAGTGGCTGCTTCAGCAGCCGCCGTACTCGGCCGGCGCCAAGGTTGTCAAGGAAATCTATCAGGGCAGCAATGTGCTTCTGAGGAAGGCCGCGGACCACCTGGGCAGACAGGAAACGGAACAGTTTGGCGATGTAATGGAAGGCGTCTGCCACGGAATGGCCGTAACCTGGATTCGCAGCTCCAGCCAAATCGGCGGGATTGAAGGATTCCATGAAATGGTGGCGAAGGATTGGAAACCTTTTGCCCTCGCCCAGGATCAAATTCACCACCAGAAAGCCGGCCTGGAGACAAGGATCGAGGCAATCCAAAAAGACCGCACCCAAGTCCGTGCCGAAGGCAAACAGCTCGATGAGGAGATCGAATACCAGAAAAATCCGGGATTCCTCTACTCGTTTACAGGATTCGGCAAGAACCCCCTCACCGGCCCGGAAATCCGCCAGAAGCTGCTCCAGCAGACTGCGGATCTCAAGAAAATCGATGAGCGGATAGTCAAGGTTGGGCAGTACGAAAACGACATGAGGGCCTCCTATGTCTTCGACCAAAACACCGATTTCAACAAGTTTGAGTTGGCGGCCAGGAGCGTGGCGTTCTTAACTTTAGTGGGATCGCTGAACGATTACCTCATCGCCGATCCTGCCTTCTACCTCCTCGAACTCAATAAGACTGGCGCCGGGCACGCCGTAGCGTTCCACGCCGCATACCGCCCGCGCTTCATGGACGCCAACAGTTGCGAGTTCCAGTTCACGGACATGCAGACGTTTCACAGCTTCTTCGTGGACTATATGGACATCTACGCCCGGATGGGCTATCGCGGTGGAAAGTGTACGCTGCTGCGCTACAAGATCCGGCTCGCAAAGGGGCTGCTGGCGGTGCGCACGCTGATGATGCCGGTCCTTTCGGACCTGCAAACCGCCCGATCATAAACCCTGTAGGAACGGATTCCGCTCGCGCTCGCGCCCGATCGTCGTGGATGGGCCGTGACCGGGAATAACCACGGTCTCCTCGGGCAGCCGGAGGAGTTTGTCTTCGATTGAGGCAAGCAGTTGGCGGTGGTTGCCGCCGGGCAGATCCGTCCGGCCGACGCTATCGCGGAATAGCGTGTCGCCGGCGATCAGTTTCTGTTCCGCGGGAATCCACAGGCACAGACTTCCCTGGGTGTGACCGGGCGTGTGGAGGATGTGAAAGTCCGTTGCCGCCAACCGAAGCGTATCGCCGTCACGGGCCCCGGAGTCGATTTCGGTGCGGCCCGGTGTCGCCATGCCGAGCCACTGCGCCTGCACATCCAAGTGGTCGTAGAGTTCCTGATCGTTGGCGTTCATGTGCACCGGCGCGCCGGTTACCGCTTTCAACTTGGCGGCCCCACCGATGTGATCGATGTGGGCATGGGTGATGACGATCGCCTTTACCGTCAGCCCATGCTTCTTGACGGCCGCCAGAATGGAGTCGATTTCGTCGCCCGGATCGAAGACAATCGCTTCTCGTGTCTCCTCATCGCCGAAGATCGAGCAGTTGCATTGCAGCACCCCGACCGGAAGGATTTCGTGGATCATTCTTTCCCAGTGTACGGCGCGGCGGCAGGTACACTGAGGTGAGATGGACCTATCCGATATCATTACGCTCATCGCTCGCTGGCTCCATGTCTTGCCGGCGATCTTCCTTCTTGGCAGTGCGCTCTACTTCAAACTGGCACTCGCCCCCGCTGCCGCCGGCTTGCCGGCGCACCAGCTTCAGCGCCTCTACGACGATGCCGCCCAACGGCTGAAGCCGTGGGTCTGGGCGGCGGCGGCCGCGCTGGTCCTGGCCGGTTTTTACAACTTCTTCTCAAAAGCGTCCCATGTGCCGAAGCCGTATCATATGTGGTTCGGCATCAAATTCATGCTGGCGCTGCATGTGATCGTCGTTTCGCTGCTGGCGACGAAAACAGGCGTCGACCCGGCGAAGCGGCAGCGCTGGATGAGCGGCGTCGTGTTGACGGGTGTGCTGACGGTGGCGATCTCGGGTTACCTGAGGTACCTGGCGGGATGACGCCCGGATACCGTGCGCTGCGCGAGGGCGCCGCGCTTCTCGACCTCGGCCATCGCGGCCATATCCGGGCGATTGGAGACGATCGGGCACGGCTGCTGCACGCCATGACGACGAACCACGTCGAGCAACTTCAGCCCGGCCAGATCGTGTACGCGTTCTTCCTGACCGCGCAGGGGCGCATTCTCGGCGACGTCAACCTGCTGTGCCTGGACGACGCTCTGCTACTGGACACGGAGCCGGAATCGGCGCAGCGGCTCTACGAACACCTCGACAAATTCATCATCGCCGACGATGTCACGTTGGAGGATCGGACGCCAGACTTCGTCGCCGTGGCGGTCGAGGGTCCGCGGGCGGCCGAGATGCCGGGAGTCAAGATTGCGCCGAATACCTGGCTGGAATGGAATGGCGCGCTGGCGGCCGGTTTAAGCGCCACCGGCGCGCCGGGGATTCGTCTGCTGATGCCTGCGGCGGAAGCGCCGGCAGTGCGCGACCGGCTGGTCGCGGCGGGCGCAGTCGAGGCAACTGATTCCGACCGGGAGACCGTGCGGCTCGAAAACGGCAAGGCGCGCTACGGCGTCGATTTCGACGAGAAGATCATCCCCCAGGAAACGCAGTTGCTGCATGCCATTCATTTCTCCAAGGGCTGTTATCTCGGTCAGGAGATCGTCGAGCGGGTGCGAGCGCGCGGCCTGGTTCACCGCCTGCTGACGCCGCTCGTGGTCGACGCGAGCGAGCCACCGCCGCCGGAGACGCCCATCCTGCTTGGCGACCAGAACGTCGGGCGAATCACGTCGTCGGCGTGGTCGCCCTCTGCCAGAAAGGTGTCTGCGCTCGGTTACGTGCGGGACATTGCGCTGGCAGGGAACCAGGAACTCCGCGTCGGCGGGTTTGCGGCACGGCCGACGGGGAAGAATCCCGTTTAGCGC
>CAYPUQ010000110.1:0-15169 GCA_964413655.1 uncultured Solibacteraceae bacterium
ATGGCGGCGGTTGTAGAGTAGCGGAAGAAACCGGCGGTCCAGCCGCGCCAGCGGACCGATGCAGAGAATGACGTGCAGCAAGACAAACGCGCACGTTCCAAGCGCGCGGATAAGAATCGTCTCTGCGGTCGCGTCCGGATGCAGCAGCGCCATCGCAACCGAAAAGGTCGCCAGGTACGCAACAATCAGGCCGGCCAGAGCTCCGTCGTAGATCCGTTTCTGGCGATTCCACAGGACCGCGCTGTGCCGGACGCTCACTCGAGTTCCTCCCAGCGAAGTTGGTGGTTCGGCGGCGGCTCCGGAGCGCGCGCAGCCAATCCGGCGATCAGCAACACCGTAACCGCGAACGCAAGAGTGACGATCGCGTGCCGGTGCAGACGGCGATTCACCCGCGTCATTGCCGTGCGCTCCCCATCCAACGCAGGAGAAGCAACGGCCACAGTGCAACCACGCCGGGTCCGATGATCAGCCGGAATCCGAGACCCGTCCCCTGCGCCGCGGGGTCGATCCGCCCGGCGCCGCGAGCCAGAAAAGCGACGGCGAACAATACGCCCGCGAGCAGACACACGAAAAGCGTAGACACGAAGAGTTCCGCGGCCAACATGCCGCCTCCTTTGGAGATGTGCGGTTAGAGTTCCTTGCCGTAAACCGGGACCGCGGCGCCACTCATATCGGCGCCGGCGTCCGATGCCAGCAGCGCGATGAGCGATGCCACGCGGGCCGGGTCCACCCAGCGCGAGAAATCGGCGTCCGGCATGTTCTTCCGATTCGCCGGCGTATCCATTGTGCCTGGCAGAACGATATTGGCGCGGATGCGGTCCGCGCGATACTCGCGCGCGATGCTCTCGACCAGCGACGCGAGCGCGGCTTTCGAGGCGGCGTAGGCCGCCATGTTCGGAACCGGGTCGTTGACGGCCCGGCTGCCGATAGCGATCAGGCTCCCGCCCCCACTCTCGCGCAACGCGGGAATTGCCGCGCGAAACACGTGGAACGCCGAGCGAAGATTGATGTCCAGCATCTGGTCGAACTCGGCGTCTTCGATGTCGCCGGTCTTCTTGCCGCCAGCCCAGCCACCCATGACGTGAACCACCGTGTCCAGCCCGCCGAGGCCCTTGACCTGGTCCACGACTTTCTTCGCCGCATCTAACGAAGACAACTCGGCCGGTATCGCGTGAAAACGCGGGCTGTCGAAATCGGACTGCTGGATGCGGCGCGAGACGCCCGCCACCGTCGCCCCGGCGGCTAGGAACGCCTCAACCACGTAATTGCCGAGGCCGCCGCTGGCGCCGGTCACAAGCGCGATTTTGTTCTCAAGTGAGATCATGCGTAACCTATTCCCCCGACGACCACGCCTCGCGGAAGTCTCCATACAGCGTCAAGCCGCCGCAAGCGAAAACGGTCTGCCCCGTGATGTAGGACGCTTCGTCCGACGCCAGAAACGCGAACACTGCGGCGATCTCCTTCGCTTCGGCGGCCCGCGTCAGTGGAATGTGACCTTCCACCTCGGCCTTAGCTTTCGGGTCGTTGATCCAGGCGCTATTGATCGGCGTAATCACCGCCCCAGGACCTACCGCGTTTACGCGAATGCCGCGCCCGGCGTATTCGAGTGCGAGCGTCTTGGTCATCATCTCGACCGCACCCTTGCTCACCGAGTAGCTCACGTACTTCGGCTTCGGAATGATCTCGTGAACGCTCGAGTTGTTCAAGATTACGCCGCGCTTGTTCGTGGCCACGAAGTGCCGTAGCGCCTCGCGGGCGCACAGGAACGAGCCGCGCAGGTTGACGTTTACTACCTGGTCGAAGTCCTTCATTTCGACTTCGTGGCTCGGGCAAGGCTTCTGGATGCCCGCGTTGTTCACCAGTACGTCGAGTCCGCCGAACTCGCCGATCACCCGCTCGAACATCGCCTGCACCTGGTCTTCCTTCGAAACGTCGGCCTGCACGATCATCTCGCGGTAGCCGTCCTTGGGCAGCGATTGCCGGGTCTCGCGGATTGTCCGCAGGGTTGATTCGGCCTGCTCCGGACCGCTGCGGTAATTAACGGCGACGTGGGCGCCTTCGCAGGCGAATCGGATGGCAATGGCCTGCCCAATGCCGCTAGCGGCGCCGGTGATCAGTACGTTTTTTCCTCTGAGTCGTGCCATGTTCACTCCTAGATGACGGCGGCGGCAGCGGCTATTCCCCCGAACGCACGCCGCTCGTATTCATAATGGTACTGTCATGCGCGTCCTCGCTTCGATTGCCCTGACGCTTCCGTTGATGGCCGGCGGCCTCGATCCGTGGCCGGATAACCGGTTCTACTGGCAGTACAACGGACAGCCGGTCCTGCTGGTGGGCGGTTCGGACGACGATAACCTGTTCCAATGGCCGCCCGAGTTGCTGCGCACGCAACTGGACACGATGAAAGCGCTCGGCGCGAACTACGTGCGCAACACCATGTCGGACCGCCGCGACCACGGCTTCGAACACTACCCGTTCCTCCGCCCCGGCAACGGCAAGTACGACATCGAGCAGTGGAACCCCGAATACTGGCGCCGCTTCGAGCGATTCCTCGCCTGGACCGCCGCGCGCGGCATCGTCGTGCAGATCGAGGTCTGGGACCGCTTCGACTACAGCCGCGACAACTGGCTGCCGCACCCGTACAACCCGGCGAACAACGTCAACTATACGTTCGAGCAATCGGGGTTTGCGCCGGAGTATCCGGACCATCCCGGCCAGAACAAGCAGCCGTTCTTCTTCACAACGCCCAAGCAGCGCAACAACGACGTGGTGCTTCGCTATCAGCGGCGGTTCGTCGACAAGATGCTTTCCTACTCCCTGAAGCACGATCATGTGCTCTACTGCATGGACAACGAGACCAAAGGCGAAGAGGAGTGGGGCCGGTTCTGGGCAACCTACATCAAGGATAAGGCGAAGGAGGCCGGCCGCACGGTCTACGTCACGGAAATGTGGGACGACTGGGACCTGAAGGCCGAACGCCACAAGTACACGCTCGACCATCCCGAGTTGTACGACTTCGTCGACATGTCCCAGAACAACCACAACTCGGGCGAGAAACACTGGGCGAACGCGCTATGGGTGCGCGAGTACCTGGCCGCGAATCCGCGGCCGATCAACACGGTGAAGACCTACGGCGCCGACGGCAACAAGTTCGGACACACCGATCAGGACGCCGTTGAGCGTGTCTGGCGCCACCTGTTGGCCGGCTTTGCCTCGGCGCGCTTTCACCGCCCCGACAGCGGCCTCGGCCTGTCGGCCAAAGCGCAGGCGACAATCAAGGCCGCTCGCAAGGTCGAATCGGCCGTCCCGTTCTGGGACCTCGTGCCCCGGCCCGATTTGCTCAGCGAGCGCGAAGAGAACGAAGCATATCTCGCCGCTAAGCCGGGCGCGGCCTACGTGGTCTACTTCCCCAGCGGCGGATCAGCCAAGCTGCATGCGCCCGCGGGCGGTTATGCGCTGCGCTGGGTTAACGGCAACACGGGAGAATGGGGGCCGGACGCAACGCTGACAGCTACCGGCGCGGTCGCGCTCCAGGCCCCCGGCTCCGGCCACTGGGTGGCGGTCGTCGTCCGCCGTTAGCGGCTTGCCCAGTGCAGGCGGCCGAGGCCGCCCCACATCCACGCCTGAAGGGGATATCCAGGGCGAGAAGACCTTGCCCAGTTTGCCCTCGCCCGAGCCCGGTTCGTAAAATCGAAGTATACGAACAGTCCGTGTTCGTTCCGCGGACTCGGGCGAACGATGCAATCAGCCTTTCTCTCGGGCGGAGAGGAAGCAACAGCAGGAGAAACCCGATGACGTACGTGAAATACGTAATTGCGGTCGCGTTTGCCTGCGTGATCGCTCTCACACTCGTCCAATGTTCGGCCTCCACGGAAACCGAGGCCGCCCCCCAAAGCGCCGCTGGCAAGGACTGGTCGATTCAGACCACGCTCATTGAGGCATGCAGTTGCCCCATGTTTTGCCAGTGCTTCTTCAACACTCAGCCAAGCGCACATCATGACCATGACGGTCAAGCGTCGCAGCGTTTCTGCCGGTTCAACATCGCCTTCCGCGTCAACGACGGCAACTACGGCGAAGTCAACCTCGGCGGCGCCAAATTCTGGGTAGCCGGCGATCTTGGCGCCGACTTCTCGGAAGGAAAGATGGACTGGGCGGAACTGACCTACGACCCATCTGTCACCCCTGCGCAGCGCGAAGGAATCCAGGAGATTCTGGGCAACGTGTACCCCGTGCAGTGGCGGTCGTTCAAAGTCGTGGATGACGGCGTTATCGAGTGGAGCTACACCGACGATCGCGCCGTCGCGCGGATGGACAACGGGAAAAGCGCCGAAATGGTCCTGAAGAGGGTCTCCGGCAACACCCCCGAGCCCGTCGTGGTCCAGAACCTGAAGTACTGGGGCGCGCCGCGCAACGACGGAGTCATCCTCATGCCGAACGAGGTGCAGGCTTACCGAAAGGGCGAGAAGCCGTACGAGACGAGAGGCACGGATGGCTTCGCCATCACCTTCGCGATGTCTTCCCGCGATACCACCGATTAGCCGACCCGGCCCTGGTGAGCTTCCCACAGTACCAGCCGGGGCCGTATAATACAGGCACGATGCAATTTTCCGTGTCCATTCCGCGGGCTCGGAAACAACGGGGCAACAGCCTTTCTCTCGCGCGGAGAGAAAGCAACTTTAACGGAGAAACCGATGACGTTCGTCAAATATGGAATGGCGATCGCGTTTGTCTGCGCGGTCGCCCTCACAGTCGCACACTGGTCGGCCTACAGAACAACGGAGGCCGCACCGCAAAACGCAGCTACCGGTAAGGATTGGTCGATTCAGACCACCATCATCGAGGCATGCAGTTGCCCGATGTTCTGCCAGTGTTACTTCAATGCACAACCAAGCGGGCATCACAACCATGAAGGCCACGCGATGCACCACTTCTGCCGCTTTAACAACGTCTTTCGCGTTACTAGCGGCAACTACGGAAACGTGAAACTCGACGGCGCCAAGTTTTGGGTGGCCGGCGATCTCGGCGGCGATTTCTCCGAGGGGAAGATGGACTGGGCGGAACTGACCTATGATCCATCGGTCACCGCCGAGCAGCGCGAAGCAGTTCAGGCGATCCTGGGCCGCGTGTACCCCGTGCACTGGAACTCTTTCAAGGTAGTGGACGATGGCGCGATCGACTGGAGTTACACGAAGGACCGCGCCGAGGCGCGAATGGATGGCGGCAAGAGCGGCGAAGTGATCCTCAAACGAATGCCGGGCAACACGTCCGAACCGGTTGTGATTCGCAACCTGAAATACTGGGGCACGCCGAACAACGACGGATTCGTTCTGATGCCGAACGAGATACAGGCCTACCGCAAGGGCGGGAAGCCGTACGAGTTCAAAGGCACGAACGGCTTCATGATTAGCTTCGCGATGTCGTCGCGGGACGTGAAGAAGTAGGTTCGGCTAAGCGCCCAGCTTCGCGATCTCGGCTTCCAGGTAGCGCAGCGAACTTGTGACAATGTGCTCGGCGCCAGCCGAGAAATCGAAGACTTCCAGCGACACCCACCCGCCGAAGTTGCGGGCAGCCAGCGTGCGCATCAGCGGTTTGAAATCGTAGCTGCCCGTACCCGGCTGGCGTCCGTCCATTTCGTTCACATGCACGTGGCGGATGATGTCGAAGTGGCGTTCCACGATAAGCTCGTGAGGTTCGGTTTCATCGGCCGCGTTATGCGTGTCGAACATCGTGCGGATCGCCGGCGACCCTATGCTGTCGACGATCGCCGCCGCCTCGGCCAGCTTGTTCACCACGTCGCACTCGGCGGACGGCAGGGCCTCCACCAGAATGGTCACCTTGCGCTGCTCCGCATGCGGCGCCACTTCCGCCAGGCCGTCGCGATAGTATTTGGCCGCCTCCTCGGGCGACACGCCGCCGGTGGTGGCGCGCTGTTTCGGCGAGCCGAAGATCATGACGCCCTTGTCCGCGCGATCGCCGGCCAGGTCGGCGCACAAATCGACGAGGTCGTGAATGTGCCGCCAACTCCGCGCCCGCAGTACGGCATCGGGCGTGGTAACGTGAAGACCCTTCGGCGCCACCATCAGCCAGTGAAGGCCCACGAACTCCAGCCCCTCCGAGGCCATGATGTCGCGGCACTCGGCGCGCCGATCGGCCGGAATAGTGGCGGGTGTCTCGCTGAGAGTGAACGGGGCGATCTCGATACCTTCGTAGCCGGCCTTCTTGATGGCCTTGCACGTCTCGGCGAAGTTCCAGTTCTCAAAGACCTCGTTACAGACGGAGTGGCGGAAATGGTAGGACATAAGCCACCAGTGTATGGGCGGCAGGCGCCGCGGGACAAGCTGGTACACTGTCGAAGAACCTCCGCCGGAAGGGCATCGTCGTGGTCGTCAACGGGAGCCTAGGGAAGAAAGTCCGCTTTGGTGTCTTCGAGCTCGACCTCGATTCCGGCGAACTGCGAAAGTACGGCGTCCGCCTGCGTTTGCAGACCAAGCCTTTCCAGGTTTTGCAGGCGCTGCTCGAACGGCCGGGCGATGTGGTGACACGCGAGGAACTGCGGCAGCGGCTTTGGCCGGACGGCGTCGAACGCGATGTCGAAGGCAGCCTGAACACGGCTGCCAACCGCCTGCGGCTGGTATTGGGCGACTCCGCCGAACAGGCGCGCTATATCGAGACGCTGAACCGCGTCGGTTACCGTTTCATCGCGCCGGTCGAATGGGCGCGAACCGAGGCTGTACCCCTTCCCGAGGCCGGACCGCCGGCGCCCGACCCGCCAGCCGGGGTTTCAGAGGAGGAGCGCCAAGCCCCGCAGCGGCGCCGGTGGAAGTGGGTAGCCGTTGTTGCGGCGGCCACTGCGCTATTGGTCTTGACGCTCGCGCCGTGGCGGCGCGACACGGGCAGCCAGACGCCGGAATTCCGGCAAGTGACCTTCCAGCGCGGAACGGTATGGTCAGCGCGATTCGGTGCCGACGGGAAGTCCGCTTTCTACACGGCCAGTTGGGAAGGCAGCCCGCAACGGATCTACCAACTCGACCTCGCATCGGCCGCCTCCACTCCACTTGACTCGAGCTCCGGACTGGTGACCGCCGTCGCAAAGAACGGCGACCTGGCGATTCTGTCGGATTCCCCGCTGCTGCTGAGCCAGTCCAAACTGGCGACGCATTCCGGCCTCGTCAAGCCTTACCTGGTGCGTATTCCGTTAGACGGAGGTCCGGCCCGCCTCCTTGCCGAGCAAATCAGCGCGGCGGATTACATGCCCGAGGGCGAGGGGCTGGCCGTCATCCGCGGCGTCGAAGGTGGCATGCAGTTGGAATGCCCGCCTGGAACTCCGATCCACAAAACGACCGGCTGGCTGAGCCACCTCCGGATTGCGCCGGATGGACGGCGCGTGGCATTTATCGAGCACCCAACGCTGCGCGACGATGCCGGTCAAATCATGGTGGCCAACCTCGACGGAGAGGTGCGCGTGCTATCGGCGAAATGGGGAACGTCGGGCGGGCTGGCGTGGCATCCTTCGGGCAACGAGGTGTGGTTCACGGCGGCGCGCCAGGGGATTCAGCGTTCGCTCTGGGCGGTCACGCTGGATGGCACGCTTCGTCCTCTGCTCCAGGTTCCCGGCACCCTCACGATCCGCGACATTTCCGCGGACGGCCGCGCGCTCATCAGCCGCGACAGTCTCCGCATGGAGATGATGGGGCGCTTCGGGGCCAACACGGCGCAACGGCCGATCTCATGGATGGACTTTTCGGCCGCGCAGGATATCTCGCCGGACGGGCGGCTTGTGCTCTTCTATGAAAGCGGCGAAGGCGCCGGCGCGAGCTACAAGATTTTCGTCCACCGCGTCGAAGACGGCCAGACGCTCGAAGCCGGCCAAGGGAGGGCATTCGGTTTCTCGCCCGACGCCCGATGGGTTGTGGCAGCTGAGAAGCTCGACAGCCGCCGGCTGACCCTGTTTCCGGTCGCGGGCGGCGAACCCAAGCAGCTACCCGAGACAGGTTTGCTGTACCAGTCGGCGCAATTCTTTCCGGATGGCCAGCGGCTCCTCGTGTACGGCCACGAAGACGGCGGTCCGCTGCGGCTCTACATTCAGCGCCTGGAACCCGGCGAGGGCGAGCACCCGATCGAGCCGCTCGGCAAGCCGATCATGGCGCGCAAGGCCGTCCTGTCGCCGGATGGATGGAAGATTGCCGTGCTGAATCAGGGCGGCGAACTGTTGTTGGTGGCAGTGGATTCGGCGCCGGACGGGGAACCCGTGGTCGTCGAAACGGACGGCCCCCTGCTGCCGATTCGATGGACGCAAGACGGACAGTCGCTTCTCGTCGCTCGCCAGAAAAACCAGATGCCTCTTGAGATTTTCCGGATGAGTCTGCCGGACGGCAAGTTGACGCCGTGGGGAGAAGTGGCGCCGTCCGACCGCGTGGGTGTGAGCGCGATTGGTTGGGTTCAAATCGCGGCCGACGAAGAGAGCTACGCCTACAGCTACGCGCGCCTGTTGTCCGAACTTTTCATCGCGCAGTGGCCGTGAGGACTCTGCCTGCCGGCCAGCCCGGTCTTGGTCGTTTTTGCCACTTTGCTGTGGGAATTTTTGCCGGATTCGACAGCGGTGAGACTGTCGCCTGAGTTAAGCCGCTGGAAGGTAACAGCCTATACCTTATGGCCCGAATCGTGCTCCCTTCCTCGCGTGATGCCCGTTGGGGCAAAACTGAGTGTAAAGGAGAGAACGATGACGATTAGTCGCATAATCCCGCTGGGATTGTCTATGTGCCTCCTTGCTGTGACCCTGTTCGCCGCCAACTGGAACGGGAAGCTGATCGACGCTTCCTGCTACAGCGACAAGAACGATGCCTCGGCATGCCCGGCTACTTCCTCGACATCCGCCTTTGCTCTCGCAACGGCCGACGGGGCGGTGCTGCGGTTCGACGATGCGGGCAATACGAAAGCCGCGGAAGCGGTGCGGGCCGCCGAACCTGGGTCCGCCATTGAAGCGGAGGTGACCGGCGAAGTCCGTGGGAACACCATCCAAGTGGAATCCGTGAAGCTTAAGAACTGAGGTCTGCCTCGTCCATCGGGGGGGGAACCTCCGTCCCAATTCGGCGGCTCCTCCCGTCTTTGTCTACACAACCCATCGACACGTTCGAAGCCTGCTGGCGCGTGACAGATTGAAGGATTTGTCATTTGCAACGGCAAGGGAAAACTGGGATTCTAGGTTTCTCTGTGCCGTTGCTGCGAACCACCTTTCTCCTGCTCGCCATCTATCCAGCACTCGCTCAAGAGCCGCCAGCATCCCGTGTTGAAGAGATCGAACGCGCCCGCGATGAGCGGGAGAAATCGCTGAGCCCGGACTTGCCGAGCCCGTTGGAGCGGCGCCTCATCTACATCAAAGACAAGCGACTCATTGAGCGGCTCACGCTGGGAATCGCCGGCTTTCGCGTCCGCTTCGGCGGGTTGCCAACCGGGGGCGGTTTCGCGCTGGGTCCCGAGTACTTCCGCCAGGACCTTGCCGATGGCGAGCTGATCCTCCAGACCGGCGTGGCCGGCTCGTTTCAAAAATCCTGGCGCGCCGACGCCCTCCTGCACGCGCCAAGCTTCGCCGGCGACCGGCTGTTCTGGAAGGTGCTGGCTGTTCACAACCGGATGCCACGGATGGCCTACTACGGCCCCGGCCCGGGTTCGGAAAAGACTGGGCGCAGCAACTACCTGCTGGAGAGCACTGCGTTCGACACGTCGTTCGGCGTGAAGTCGAAGCGGTTCTGGAGCGTCGGCGCCAGTGCTGGTTACCTGCTGATGAACGCCGGGCCGGGACGCGATGGGCGGTACATCTCGACCGATGCGCAGTTCGGACCGGTCCAGACGCCGGGCGTCGGCGAGCAGACGAACTTCCTTCGCTACGGCGGCTTCACGGCCTTCGATTATCGCGACACTCCGTTTGGACCGCGCCAGGGCGGCCACTATAGCTTTCGTTACAACCAGTACCGCGACCAGGATCTCGGCCTCCACACGTTCGGCCGCGGCGAGCTGGACCTCATCCAATATTTCCCGCTGTTCAACAAACGCCGCGTGATTGCGCTGCGCAGCCGCGCGGTGACCACCGTCCGATCATCGGACCAGACCGTACCTTTCTACCTCCAGCCGGTGTTGGGCGGATCGGACGATCTGCGCGGATTCCAACCGTACCGTTTCTACGGCGACCACCTGATGGCGATGACCGCGGAGTGGCGGTGGGAAGTGTTCAGCGGGATGGACATGGCCGTGTTTGCCGACGCAGGCAAAGTGACCAACCGGCGGGCGGACCTGAACTTCAAGGATCTCGAATCCTCCATTGGGTTCGGCCTGCGCTTCAACGTACGCAACGCAACGTTCCTGCGCATTGACACCGGGTTCAGCCACGAGGGATTTCAGGTTTGGTTCAAGTTCAGCGATGTCTTCCGGCAGCGGCTGTTCGGAACCTCAGGACCGGCGCATATCGAGTGAAGATGGAGAAAGCCATGCGGCGTGTTTTGGCAACGGTACTTCTCGCGACGCTACCCGCGCTGGGGGCCAAGTTCTACGCCGACGATCCGCTCGTCACCGAGCCGCCTCCGCGCGATGCGTCGAAGGCGATTGCACGGAAGATCAGCGACTACTACGACTTCTTCCAGCACCTCTTCTCGCGTCAGGGCGAGTATCACACCCCCCAGCAGGTCCATCCCGCCGAGGCGGTCGACACACTCGGTGAACCGCGGAATGGCGCTTGGTACGAGCGGCGGCATTACTACCGGCCGATGACTGTCGAGGAACTGGTGCGCGGCTCCGGCGCCGAACGCGCTCCGTCGATGGAAGGGCCGTGGAAGGTGGTGAAGGCCAAGACCGAAGGCGTGACGCCGGGATTCGAGATCATCGACGTCAAGGGCCGGCGCTACGTGCTGAAGTTCGATCCGCTGGACCACCCAGAAATCGCGACTGCCCCGGATGTGCTGGTCTCGAAGCTCTTTCACGCGCTTGGCTATCACGTGCCGGAAAACTACATCGTCCACTTCACCGCCGAGCAGTTGGAGATCGGCGAGGACGTTCAAGTCCTCGACCGGCGCCTGCGGCCGCGGAAGATGTCGCAGCGCGACCTCACCGAGTTCCTGATGTTCGTGCCCAGGGACGCCGATGGGCGTTTTCGCGGCGGCGCGAGCCTGTACCTTTCCGGCCGGCCGGTAGGGCCTTATAGATATTTCGGCCTCCGCCGTGATGACCCGAACGACATCGTGCCGCACGAGCACCGGCGCGATCTGCGCGGCCTGAGCGTCTTCGCGGCGTGGCTGGGCCACGACGATTCGCGGGCCATCAACACGCTCGACATGCTGGTGGACGGACCGGCGGGCGGGAAGTACATCAAGCATCACCTGATCGATTTCGGCTCCACTCTTGGTAGCGCGAGCTACGGGGCCAACTCGCCCCGGTCGGGATTCGAGTACCTGTTCGAATGGGACAAAGCGGCGAAGCAGTTCTTCACATTCGGTCTCGCCGTGCCGTACTGGGCGCATGCGTATTTCCCCCTTTACCGGGGCGCGGGCCGCTTCGAGGCAGACAAGTTCGACGCCGAGGGATGGGTGGCCGAGTATCCGAACCCGGCGTTCCGGAACCGGCTGCCGGACGATGAGTTCTGGGCGGCCAAACAAGTGATGGCGTTCACGGACGATCAGATTGCCGCCATCGTGCGGACGGGCGAATACAGCGATCCGCGGGCCGAGAAGTGGATCGTCGATTGCCTCATTCAGCGCCGCGACAAAATCGGGCGGGCGTTTCTCGAGAAAATACTGCCGCTCGACCGATTGGCGGCGCGGGATGGGAGACTGGTATTCGAGGACCTTGGCGTACGCTACGGGTTGGCGCCGTCGCGAAAATACATGGCGCAATGGTTCGTCTTCGACAACGATTCGGAGCAACGGACGGCGATTGACGGAGCGCAATCTCTGGCGTTGCCGGGCAGGACCGGCGAGGGAGGATATCTGGCGGTGGACATTCATGGCGGCGATGCAAGAAAGACTGTGACTGTGTACCTGCGGGGAAAGAACGGCGATTGGGAGGTGGTGGGTGTGGAACGGCGTTGGTAGAGTGGCGGGCGGAGTGGTGGCGATCCTGATCTTATTGTTGGCGCTGGTGGCCGGCGCGCCAGCGCAGCCCTTCTACCCGTACCTGGGCGACGTCACCGCCGAATCGGTGCTGATCGCCTGGGGAACGACGCGTGGCGGCGGAAACACGATCGGGCGGGATTCTCAGCCACTCGGCAGCCAGATGGTGCTTCGGGTGGATGGCCGCGACTACCCGGCGGAGAAGAATTGGCGGATCGTGGAAGGGTTGGCGGCGGACAAGCCCCACCCTTATGACGTCCTGGTCGACGGAAAGTCGATTGGCCACGGTAGCTTCCGCACGCTGCCCGCGCGTCCGGACAAGCTCGCATTCTTTGTCATCGGCGACTACGGCGACGGCAAGAGGCCGCAGATCGATCTGTCAGGCGTCATGGCGCAGGAGATGCGCAAACGCGCTGGCTCGGACAACCCAGTGCGTTTCGTCCTGACAACGGGAGACAACATTTATGCGAAGGGGTTCAAGCCGTTCCTGTGGCAGTCGGGGAACAAAGATTCGCATTGGGAGAAGCGGTTCTTCGAACCGTACAAGGAAGTGGCGGCCGCGCTGCCGTTCTTTCCAAGTCCGGGCAACCACGACGGCAACGAGAGCGAGAAGCGCAGCGATCTGCCGGTTTACCTGGACAACTTCCTGATGCCCGGCGGGCGCGGCGAGCGCTTCTACCGGTTTGCGGTGGGCGACTTGGTGGAGTTCTTCTCGCTCGACAGCACGAAGAACAGAATGGGAGACGGCGAGCCGATGATCTTCGCCGCGGGCGGCCAGCAGCACGGCTGGCTGGAGTTGGCGCTGAAGGAGTCCCGTGCGGTATGGAAGATCCCCTTCTACCACCATCCGCTGTTCACGGCCGGACCCCGTCACGGGTCGAGCCTCGACCGTCTGCGCCACTGGCAGGACCTGTTCGCGGCCCACGGCGTACGCGTGACGTTCGCCGGACACGAACACAACTTCCAATTCAGCGAGCGCAATAGCACGACTAAGGAGATCCTCCATATCGTCAGCGGTTCGGGCGGCGCGTTGCGCGGCAGCGACATCCGCCGCAACCTGGCCGCGGCCAACGTAGCGGGTTGGGCGAATCAGCATCATTTCCTACTGGTGGAGGTGGACCGGTCGGAGATGACGATCACGCCGATCGGGATTCACGACGTTCTAGTGCGCGACGGCAGCGGGGAGAAGATCGAGACGCCGCTGCGGGTTACAGCGCAGTAGGTTTTAGTTTTAAGGCGGCAACTGTTCCAGCCCCCACCGGGCGTGTTCGGCCACCAGCGGGTCCGGGTAGGCGGCGAGCCGTTCGAGGTGGGGCCGGAAGCGGGCCTCGCCCGAGTTCCCCATCGCGATCGCGACGTTGCGAAGGAATCCCTTGTACCGCGCGCGGGTCACCGGCGTGTCGCGAAACGTGGCGCGGAACTCCTCCTCGCTCAACGCGGCCAGGCGCTCCAACGGGGGATTCTGGAGACCGGGCCGGTGCTGGAACCCGGGGGCCGCATCGTGCGGCGCACGCCCGTTCCAGGGGCAGACGTCCTGGCAGATATCGCAGCCGAAGACGTGCCGCCCCATTCCACTCCGGTGCTCCTCCGGTATCGGCCCGCGCAGTTCGATCGTGAAATAGGAGATGCAGAGCCGGGAATCGAGTTCCCAGGGCGTAAGCGCATCGGTGGGGCAGGCGTCGATACAGGCGGTGCAGGTTCCGCAGCGATCCGGCGGAGGCGCGCTCGGCTCGATATCGAGCGACGTCAGCAATTCGCCGAGGAAGAACCACGAGCCCCGCGGTTCGTTGATGAGGCAGGTGTTTTTCCCGATCCAGCCCAGCCCGGCCTGGCGCGCATAGGACCGCTCCAGTAGCGGCGCGGTATCGACGCAGATTTTCGAGTCGAAATCCCGTCCAAGGCGCTCGCGCAGGAGCCGGTCGAGGCGGCGCAGCCCGTCGCGCAACACGTCGTGGTAGTCCTCGCCCCAGGCGTAGCGGGAGATCCAGCCGAGGCAGGCTGAATCGACGCTGGTCGAATATGGCTCAGGTCCGTTGTAGAGCTTTCCCACGCAGAGAATCGAGCGCGCACCGGGGAGCAAGCGGCGGGGATCGAATCGTATATCTCCTCTGTGGTCAGTGAGATAGCCCATCTCGCCCGCCAGGCCCCGTTGCGTCCAGTCGAGGAAGCGCGCCGCGTCCGGGTGAGGGACGGCGGGCGTCGCCCCGGCAAGTTCAAAGCCACACTCGGCGGCAAGCGTTCGGATGAGTTCCGCCGATACCGCTATCGTGTTGGAATCAAGGCAGATAGCCGACACGACAGGCTGTGGTCCGGGACTTGCCATTCAATCTTCTATTGCACCATACAATGAAGAATTCAGGGGGTTTAATTCATATTGGATGTCGGGTTTGGATGACGCTGTCTATACTTAGTTCTCTAGGAGCAGTAGTGTAACCGCCCTACGGCGTGGCGCTTCTGTGTGGTCAGTCTAACCAGCGAATCACGCAACCGACGAGGAAGATTAGAACAATGCACAAACCGATCAAGTACGTGGAGAAGGCTGTCACGTATGGCGCGAAGGGCGCCTGGGCCGTCTTCGACACGCTGAATCAGTTCCGGCAGAACCCCGGATTTACTCCGAAGTGGTCGGACAAGCCGCTGCTGAAATCCTGGCAGAAGACCAAGCCGCCGCTGGGGTGGCCGCGGACCACCGATTCGCTGTGCCCGAAATGCGTTCCGGAAGCGCGCAAGAAGATCCTCGATGGTGAAGTGGACTACCGGGTCCTCATCACGGAAAACGTCGGCGAGATCAAGGCCCAGATCGTCGAACGCGATGGCAAGATCCTGATGGTGAAGGAGTGCCCGAAGCACGGTTACTTCGAAGACGTGATGTCGATCGACCCAGCGTTCTTCAAGCACCTGGAAGAAGTTTTCCCGGGCCGCGACATCCGCGCCCACGCCGACGAGCGCCTGCATAATCACGGCAGTTCGACTATCACCCACGGCCGCGGATCGGTGCTGACCGTCGACCTCACGAACCGCTGCAACATGATGTGCGACCCGTGCTTCATGGACGCCAACCAGGTCGGCTTCGT
>CAYPUQ010000111.1:0-15062 GCA_964413655.1 uncultured Solibacteraceae bacterium
GCAACTGCTGGAACTCTCCCGCCCACCGCAAATGGTAGCCAGGTGGCAGTTGCACGTTCTGCCGGATGCGGGATTCCGCTTCGGCAATCGTCGTCTTGAGGTCGCGGCCCCGCACGCTGAACTTGATCGGAATATAGCGGGCGTTCCCCTCCCGGTAGATGAAAGAAGCACCGGGCTGGCTGACCACGTCGGCCACCTCGCGAAGGGGGATACGGCCGGTCCGCGTGCTGACCGGGATGTTTCGGATGGCGTCGGCCGTGCTGCGGTACTCGGGGAGGAAGCGGACCACGAGGTCGAAGCGCCGCTCTCCATCCAGCACCTGCGTCACCGCCTGGCCGCCCACCGCCGCCTGCACCATGCCGTTGACGTCGTCGGCAAGCACGCCGTACCGGGCGGCGCGCTGCCGGTCGACGCGAATGAGAAGGTTCGGCTGTCCCATCATCGCGAACACGCCGAGGTCCGTCACGCCGGGGACGCTCTGCATCACCTCCTTGATTTCGTCCGCGGTGGCTTGAAGCGTCTCCAGATCGCCGCCGAAGAGCTTGATGGAGTTCTCGCCCTTCACCCCGGACATCGCTTCATTCACGTTGTCCTGGATATTCTGGGAGAAGTTGAATGTCACGCCGGGGATCTCTTGGAGATCGGCGGCCATGCGGCGCACGAGCTCTTCCTTGGTCAACCCTTTCGGCCACTCCTCGCGAGGCTTGAGGTTCACGAACATGTCGGTGTTGAACCAGCTTACGGCGTCGGTGCCGTCGTCCGGGCGCCCAAGCTGGCTGACCACGGTGGTGACCTCCGGATAAGTCGTGAGCCGGCTTCGAATCTGGTCCGTAAGCCGGTTCGCATATTCGAAGGAGATGTTGTTTGGCATCGCGGAACGGACCCAGAGATTGCCTTCCTCAAGCTTTGGCATGAACTCGCCGCCAATGAACGGCACGGCGGCCACGGTTGCCGCCAGGATCAGCGCTCCCATGGTCACCGTCAGGCCGGGGCGCGCCAGGCAGGAGCGCAGGATCGGCGAATACGCCCGGTTCAACCAGCGCACCAGGAACGTCTCGTGATGTCTCGATCTGGCCGTCAGCAGCCACGCTGACAGCGCGGGCGCGTAGGTCAGGGAGAGGAGCAATGCCGCGCTGAGCGCAATTCCGTAGGTCACCGCCAGGGGACTGAAGATGCGTCCCTCGACGCCCTGCATCGTGAACAGGGGCAGGAAAGCGACGATGATCACGGTCATCGAGAAGAAGATGGGGGCGGCGACCTCTTTCCCCGCCTCGACGATGGTTGCCCGCGTGTTCGCGATCGAGCCCGCCTGGCTCCCGCTCAGGCGCCTGTGGATGTTTTCCACCATGATCACCGAGGCGTCGACGATAATGCCGAAATCGAGTGCGCCGATCGAGATCAGGTTGGCCGAATAGCCGCGCGCCACCATGACAATGAAGGTCAGCAACAGCGACAGCGGGATGGAAATCGTCACGACCAGGGCGGCCCGCAGATCGCCGAGAAAGGCGATCATGATGAAGCCTACCAGCGCCATGCCCGCCACGAGCACGTGCTGAACGGTGCTCGTCGTGACGTTGATCAGGTCGGTGCGGTCATAATACGGGACGATCCGCATGCCCGGCGGGAGAATGCCGCCGGCATTGATTTCGTCCACTTTCCGGTGCACGCGCTCCAGCGTCGGCAGCGTTTGTTGCCCGCGGTGCATCATTACGATGCCCTGGACGATATCCGGTGCGTCGTCCTTGCCGACCTTGCCCAGCAACACCTTGTTGCCGATGCGCACCTCCCCCAGTTGCCGGAGATAAAGCGGCGTGCCGTCGCGCTCAGCCACCATCACGTGGCCGATATCGTCCACGTCCCGCAACAGACCGACGCCGCGAATGTTGTAGCTCTGTTCCCCTGTCTCCAGATAGTTCCCGCCCACGTTCGAGTTGCTTCTCTCGATCGCCGCCATCACATCTGAAATCGAGACCCCGAACGCGATCAGCTTGTTCGGGTCGAGGTCTACGTGGAATTCTTTGGTGGGGCCGCCGAAACTGATTACGTCGATGATCCCCGGCACCTGCCGGAACTGGCGCTCAAGGATCCAGTCCTGAGCCTCCTTCAGCTCCATCGGGCTATGACCGTCCCCGACGAGCTGATACCGGTAGATTTCCCCCAGCGCCGACCAGGAGGAGAGCTCGGGCTGTACGCCGCTCGGCAAATCCGCCGATGGCAGCCGGTTGAGCACCTCCTGACGGGCGGCCCAGTAATCGGTTCCCCACGCGAAGTAGCACTTGACATTGCTCAGGCCGAACAGCGAGATCGAACGGATCGTCTCCAGCCCCGGCATCCCGTTGAGCTGTGTTTCCAGCGGGACCGTAATCTGGCGCTCCATTTCTTCCGCGGACCAGCCCGGATTTTGCGCGATGATCTCGACGATCGGCGACGATGGATCCGGGTACGCCTCGACGTTCAGGTGGCGGAAGGCATATAGGCCTCCCAGCAGCAAGACGACAGCGGCGCCTACGACGAAAACGCGGTGGCGGACGGAGGCTTCGATCAGGTTGGCAGTCATCGGCTGTTTCGAGCCTCCGCGATCTGGCGGGACAGCAGCAGGCCGCCTTGCACAACAATCCGGTCGCCCTCGCGGAGGCCGGTCTTTACGACCACCGAGCCATTGATTTCGTCGCCGGTCTCGATGAGCCTCTCCCGGTACATGCCGGGTTCCGGTTCCACAAAAGTGGTGCGCCGGTTGCCCGTCGAGATCACTGCGCTCGAAGGCACCACCAGCGCGCGCCGGATCGTGCCGGAATCGAGAACTACGGTGGCGAACATGCCCGGCTTAAGCCGGCCGTCCGAATTCGGCAGCACCGATCGCACGGCTACCGTGCGTTTCTCTGGGTCCACGACCGATGCGATTCGGTCCAGGCGTGCCGAGAACGTTTCGTTCGGATAAGCGGGAACCCGGATCGTGATCTGCGAACCAGCACGGATGTGCTGCAACTGGTCCTCATACACGTCCGCGTTGATCCATACAGTGGAAAGATCGGCGATCTTGAACAGCGGTTCTCCGCCTGTCTGAACAACCTGCCCGAGACCGAGGTTGCGCTCGACTACGGAGCCATCCACGGGCGCCGTCAGAGGCGTCAGCCGAATCATCGCCGCAGGCCCGCCCTTCTCCAGCCGCTCGATGTCCTGATCGGAGAAGCCGGCGATCTGGAGCTTCCGTCGCATGGCGGCCACGGCGGACTGCGCGGCGGCCACGGCGGACTGCGTTCGCTGGAGTTCCTCCTTCGCGTGGGACTCGGCCACTTCGGCTTCCTGTAACTCGCGCTGCGAGATCGCTTCGACGGCTGCGAGTCTGACCGCGCGCTGCCGGGCCCGATTCGCCGCATCCAAAGCGACGCGAGCGGTGCGCTCAGCGCCCGCAGCTTGTTCAGAGTCGGCCTGAGCGCGCTGGTAGTCGGACTGGATGCCTACAATATCGGGCGAATCCAGCATCGCGAGAACCTGCCCTTGCCGGACGGACATTCCCACTTCGGCGTCGAGACGAACCACGCGTCCGGAGAACTGCGCGAACAGCGGCGTGACGCGATTCTCATTGAAGTCCACCCTTCCTGGAACGGCTGTGCGGACGGGCAGGTCGACGGATTCCACCGCGGCTGCGACCACGTGCTTTTGCTGTTCGGACGCCAACACGATGGTGTCCGAGGAAGCAGCCGGCGGCGTGGCGCCCTCCGGGGCTGTACGGCTCCGCGCAAGGAATCCGAAGGCTGCTGCGCCGATCGCAAGGATCGCGATCGCGGCGATCCACGCCCGTAGCGTGAGTTTTTCCCGCTTCGCGGGACCGGCGGGGCGGCCATTCTCAGCTGTATCCACCGCAATCTGGACTTCTTCTCTCTTACGTTTGGTCATGGCATTTCCTCTTGCTCAGTTCGGCAGCGCGGCTCCCACCGCGAGTTCAAGTTGATAAACGCTCAGCGTCAGATCGTGGCGGCCTCCAGGACGGCCCCGAGCAGCACGGCGGAGACAGTGAGGGCTCGCACCATACGGCGGGGGACCGGGCGTGACTGGGAACCGGATTGTTCGTAGAGGCCTTCGGGAGAGGCTTCCGGCTGACGGCTGCCCCCGGTTTCGACGGAGATTCCTCCTTGGGGGCTGCCGGCTTCTGCGGTCTCAACTATCTGGCCGGGCGGTGTAAGGGTGGGGCTTACCATAGGGGTCTCCCGACGGCCCGTTCCAACTCATAGAGGCTCAGCTGGTAATCGGCCCGGGCTTGGTTGTAGGCGGTCAAAGCCTGGTTATAAGTGCGTTGGGAATCGAGAACCTCGAACATGCTAGCGGCGCCTTCCCGGAACGTAACGAGGGCGATCTCCTGGAGCTTTTCGATCTGTTCGATATTCTGCCCGCTGTAGAGTTCGACGGTGGACCTGGCGGCCAAATACTGCTGGTAGGCCCTCTCCACGTCGGTTAGAGCGGCCAATTCGACCTGCCGCTGTTCGGCCAACGCTACGCGGCCTCTGGCCTCGGCTTCGGCGGAGGCGGCCCGGGCCGTTTTGTCGAGGAAGATGGGGACCTGCAGGGCGACGCCAAAGGTATTGTCGGCGCCGATGCGCTGGAAAGCGGCGCTGACTCCGAGATCGCGGACGCCAAGGGCTCGGGCCAGCCGGAGGCCGGTTTGGGCGGAACGGTACCGGTGCCTCGCCGCGATCACATCGGAGCGGCTGGCCAGGGCGATGCGGCGGAGTTCCTGGAGCGGCAGTGGCACGGGGTCCGCCGAGAAATCGCCGATCACATCAAGGAGGGACGCGCTCAGCGCGGGAGCGCCTGGGCTCTGCTGCCCGGCGGGCGCGGTTGGTGAAGAGAGGGCAAACTGAGGGGGCTCCACCTCGTCCGGAGTGGCACCCAGCAGGTTCAGCAGATCGCGGATCGCCTGCTCGTACCCGGTCTGGGTCTCCAGTAGGGCGCGTTGGAACTCCAGGGCGCCGCCGCGGACGCGGTACAGTTCGGCTCCGGGAGAATCGCCGACCGCGAGGCGCACACGGGTAAGCTCCTCGATCCGGTTGTATTGCTCGACGGTCTTTTCGGCCAAGGCGCGATTCTGACGCGCGAGCATGGCGCGAACAAAGGCGGCGCGGAGTTCGAAGAGCTGGGAGCGGACGGCATCGAGCATCAATGCCTCCGCGGCGTCCAGTTCCGCTTCAGCTTGCTCGGTGCGAAGCTCCCGTTTGTTGCCGCGCTCGACCAGCTTGTCGAAGCTCAGCAAGTAGCCCGGGTTTGCGCCGGCATCGCTATCGGTGCGGAAGAAGAGAAAGCGGTCCCGGCGTGTGCCTGCGATGGGTCCGGTGGGCGGCGCGCCGATGGCGGGCGGCAGAACCATAAACCCCTCGGCGGAGACGGTGATGGTGGAAAGGGGCTTCAGATTGGCGATCAGCCGGGCGGCGCGGCTGGCCTCGATCTGGTGGCGCTGTGCCGTCACGGCGAGGTTGCGCTCCAGAAGCAAGCGCTCGGCGTGAGCGAGGGTCATGCGGCGGGGAATGCTGCCCGGCTGAGCGGCGGCTTCACGCGGCGCGAGAACCATGAGAAGGGGCAGGAGGATCAGCCAGGATGCCCGCCTGAGAAGGGGAGGAGCTGGGCGTGGCCGGCCGGATACGCTCCTACGCGCCGGAACACGGGAAACGAAACGATTCCGGATTTCGGTATCCCTCCCAGAGCCCCGCTGCTGCGAGGCGCCTCGCGAACGGTGTAACATGAAAACCCAAATGAAGCGCATACTCTTTCCTCACATCCAGACTCAATGCTGGTAACCGTTCGCAACGCTCAAGCCATCGCTGCGAACCACGGCCTGTAGAAACCAGAAGGCCCTGCGGCGTTGGGAAGGCCGGGAGGGCCGAATGTCTTCTTAGAGGGAGTGAGGGAAAGGAGGAGCTCGCGCTAGGTTCTGAGCGAACCCACGCGACGACGGTGAAGAGGTAGTCGACAAATCTTCGAACTCACCGGTTGAAGATGGGGGACCTGGCAGACGGCGAGCCGTCTGCATCGCGACTTCAGAACTGCGCTGCGGTGACAGGGCAAGGAGCGGGACACTGAACCGGGACGAAGGCGGCCTCAGCCGTTCGCGAGTCGGCACGGGCGACGGGAAGTCTTCAGCCACGGCTTTACTAAAATCGCCATCCCCGTCATTCAGCCACACTTGAAGGCGCTGCTGCGTAAAGGGACACTCGACGATCAGGTCAATGTCGCCGTCATCGTCAATATCCCAAGCCGCTACTGCGTGCGCAGTTTCGGTCGATTCAAAGGGGATCGTAGAATTCGTTCGACCAGTGAAATGAAGGTCGATTCGGAAGCTACTCTGACCCCGGAGTCCGCCAAAATCCACAAGGACGGCTCCGTCAGGCTTGCCATCGCTGTCGAAGTCGGCAATGACGAGCGTCGGTCCGAACGATACCGCAGGATTTGCCCGCGGCAAAGCGCCTTCAATCCCGTCTTGCGCCCAGAGGCACGGCGTGGCGAGGGCCAGCGAAGTAGCGAGAACAAGCTTGGCGCTAGGCGCTCGTCCCTTCATTCCTGACTCCAAGATCGCAATCAGTCTACCAAATCGCCGTTGGCGGTGGCAACTGCTCTGCTCTGCTGCGCTCTGCTGCGAAGACAAAATTGCGAGCATCTATTAATTAATTTTATATTAATATGCAGGCGCGAAGTCGCCAGCGAGGCCGCCGTTCGCCAGATGGTGCGGCGGGCCAGAAAAGCTACCACCGGGCTTCAGGTCCTCATGTCTGCGCGACGCAATCAGAAACTCAGACGAAGCGCAAACTGCATGTAGCGGGGCGAGATACCAACGTTGCGGATGTCCAGAGTGCCGAAATTCGGGCTGGTGGTTTGTCCCATCCGTGCGAACTGAGCCGGGTCATTCGGGTTGGCGGGAAGGTAGGTGGCCCCGAACGCCTTTTGGAGTCCCGCATCCGAGAAACTCTTCCTGTTGAAGACATTCACCGCATCGGCGCGGAACACGAGATTGAACCGCTCCGACAGCGCGAATGTGCGGGATAGGGAAAGATCGGTATTGTTCAATCCCCATCCTCGCAAGCTCGGGATCAGACGTGGACTGGTTCCGTACCAGTAGATGTCATCGGCATAGCGCCCTGAATTCGAGCCGGCCTGCGGGCCGAACTGAATCACCCGGTTTCGGAAGGCGTTCGGGTTGAAGTACAACATGCGTCCCGCGGGCACGAACACCGACTCCCCATCGGGAAGAGGGCAGGTCTGAGGTCCAACGCACCGCGATGATTTGGGAAGGACTGGATCGGCAACCAGGTCGGGACGCCCAAAGCCGCCCCCATTGACTCCAATCGCAAGGCCGGATTGGAACTGCGTCATCGTCGACAGTTTCCAGCTTCCCAGTACATATCCCGCGGCGGAACCGGCGAGATACCGCTTGCCGCGGCCGAACGGCGACTCGATCACCGAATAAATGACAGCGCGATGCGGCACGTCGAACTGCGATACGGTCCGGTCAAGCTTCATGTTGTGTATCGCGAAACTGCCGTTGCTCGCCGCGCCGGTGTTGCCCGCGCCGGCTGAGTTGTCGGTGGTTGTGTCGATGCTCTTGGACCAGACGTAGTTGCCGCCCAGCTCGAAGCCGTTCCGGAAGGGACGTCTGGCGCTCATCTGAAGCGCATTGTAGCTGGAACTGCCGTAACGCTGATAGCCGAGGCGAACAGACGTGAACGCCGGATACGGACGGTTGAGTTGAAGTTGCGTAATCGTCGGTCCGGCCACGTTGGGATTGCCCGAGCCGATGAGTGGCGTTCCCGGGGGTGCTACGTAGAAAGGGTTCGGCACGCGAACATTCGCCGGACTGGCGCTCGTAGCGATGTAAGACTGCCGCCACTGTGCCAGCAGGCTCTGATCGAGAGAGTTGTTACCGTTGATCTCCGTGAATTGCACGTACTGATGCGTGCCTTTGGTCCCGACGTAAGAAACCTGGAAGTCGACATCCGCGGGCAGCATGCGCTCAATGGTGAAGTTCCACTGCTGCGTATACGGGTTTCCCCCTTCGCGCCGCTGCACTGCGATCGCGTTGTACCCAAGGAACCCTGGATCGTCCGGATTCGGACCCAGCGGCTGGCCGCCGCCGGCGTAAGCGTTGTTGAACGGCCGGTCCAGCACATCCAGCAACGCGAATTGGCCGCTGTTTGGGCGAATCCGCAGGAAAGAAAGTGCCCGGAAACCATCGGCTCCGAAGCCGAGAATACCGGAACCCGTACCGGTCACTGGATCGTAGCTGATACCATAGGCGCTCCGGATGACGGTCTTTTCGAATGGGCGATACGCCAGACCGACGCGGGGAGCGAAGTCGCGGTAGCTGTCATCCTTCCTCCCTTTGCCGTTGCCTTCGAAGTTCGGGAACGTGTAGCGGCCGGGTGTTCCGGTGATGTTCAGCCGGTCGAACTCAAATTGAGATAGCCGGTCATAACGCTCCTTGAGGGAACCTCCATAGTCCCAGCGGAGGCCAAGATTGATGGTCAGCCGGTTGTTCACTTTCCAATCGTTCTGCGTGTAGAACGCCACATATCTTGACCCGAGCGCGATTGGGAAATCGCCGGTCGCATACTGGCCGTTCGCCGTATCCGCGCTGCCGTCCATTGCGCCGACGAGAAACGCGGCGAAACTATGTCCCTGAGCTACAGTGCCAGGGACCGGCGGGCATCCGGCCCCCGAACACTGCATGGTGAAGTTGACGTTCGGAACGAAGGCAAAGCTGGGGATATTTGGCTGCGAGAAATTGTTGAGGTAGGCGCGATATTCGCCACCGAACTTCACAGTCAGCCTGCTCATCACCTTCGTGAAACTGCCGTTTACAGACGGATTCGTCGACTGGTTGTCGCGGACATCGAACGAACTATGCCCGATGTTCGGGAAGTTAGCTCCCGTAACACGCGGGTAGTCGAAGTAACGCGCCGTAGCTACCATCTCGGGAGAGAACCCAAGGGCAGCAAGGTCTACGTTGAATCCGCCTTCCGGCAACTTCTGCAAGTTGACGCGCGTCACGTTCGCGCGGAACTCGAAAAGGCTGGTCGGCGACTTCGTCCATGTGTGCATGATGGCAAGCGAAGGGTTGTACTGTGTGACCGGCATGCCCTGCCACGCCTGCGGAATCGTGCCCGCATACGGATTGGGCGGCGTCTCACGCGACCAGTCGTGCGAATACCGGACCGTTAGCCGGTGAGCGGAACTGATATGGTGATCCACTTTGGCCATGATCTGCTGTGTTGCGGACTTGGTGGAGCCGGAGTAAAAGAAGTTCTGTGTTCCGTCGCCCGCGGGAGACTCGCGATTTGGCAGTGGAAATGCCTGCATCAATCTGAGCGCGACCGGGTTGAGGAAGGCCGCGGGTATCTTGTTGAGCACGCCGCCGTCCTGGAACTGTTGCCGGAGGACGCCATTGCTAGTGGCAGTGAGTGTGGAGGTACCGGCTGACGGATTGTAGATATTGACTGGAACGAGGGCGCCGCTCCTAAGGGCTCGTGTTTGGCTGAAATCGCCTGCGCGTTCAAGTTCGGTCGGTACGTTCAGAAAACCGCTTGCGTCGCGCGCAAACCGGATGCCTTCAAACGAGGCGAAGAAAAAGGTCTTGTCAACGCCGCTATAGCCGGGCAGTTTCACCGGGCCGGAAAGCGCTCCGCCGAACTGGTGCAGATTGAAGACACCCCGCCTGATGCCGAAGTAGTTATTTCCGAAGGAATTGGCATTCAATGCCGAGTTCCGGAAGTAATCGTAGACCACGCCATGAAACTCGTTGCCCCCGGATCTTGTGTTCAGTTGGACCACACCCGATCCCGCTCTCCCAAACTCGGCCGAGTAGGCATTGGTTATGATCTTGAACTCGCCGACCGCATCCGCATTGGGCAGCACAGCGATCTCGTTGAACGCGCCGCTCGTATTTGGCGCGCCGTCAAGAAGGATCTCAGTGCCGCCGGGGCGGCCGCCATTAATGGTAAAGTCCGAGAATTGCCTCCTCGAATCCTCGCCGACGGGCACATTATTCAGGTTGTTGAAGTTCGGCCGTGGAGTGACACCAGGTACGATCGGCGCAAACCGAAGTGGGCTTCTACCGATGTTCGGTAGAGTGGAGATCACCTGCTGGCTGACGGCTCGGCTGAGATCGGAGGAATCGGTCTGCAGCGCGATCTCACTGGCCCGTACTTCAACTACTTCGGTGACATTCCCAATAGCGAGTTGGACGTCGATGCGAACCTTTTCGTCCACCGAAACGTTCACATTGGTTTGGCGGAAAGCCTTGAACCCTTGAACCTCTATCAATACCTCGTAGGTTCCAGGTGGAAGAAGCGGTGCCGTATACTCGCCGCGGTTGTTGGTAGCAACGTTGGTCGTTATATTGGTCCCGGTATTGCGTAAGGCGACGGGCGCGCCGCCGACCGGTGTTCCTGACGCGTCGGTAACGGTTCCAAGAATCGTTCCTGTGATCACCTGGGCATGTACCGGCATGGCCAGCAGAGCCGCATAGATGATGGATTTAGCGAATGCCTGGAGCGTGGTAGTCAAGGGTTAACCTCCGTTCGAAATTAAAATATAAGCATCATTGGGACCTTGTCAACGAAGACAGAACGGCGAGCATTAGTTAATTAAATACTTTTAAGTTTCAGTTGGCTGTGCCGGTCACGCGTAACGCCTGAGCCGCCTGAGCGGCGACGGCCGGACGACGGCGTCCGGCGCGGTCCGGGGGACCGCCCAACTCCGTCCCTGCCGTGGGCAAATCCAGCCGTGTGTGTTTTATCCGCTCAGGAAACTTGACGCGGAACGGTAGAATTGAATCGGACCAACATCGTGCCGGACGAGCGTGAAGCGGAAGTATACGAGTTCGGGCGGTTCCGCTTCGACGCGGCGCAGCGCATGCTATTCCGGGACGGCGAACTGCTTCCGCTGATGCCAAAGGCCGCCGAGACGCTGCACGCGCTGCTCAAGCACCGCGGCCGGGTGGTGGAAAAAGCTGAATTGATTCGGCTGGTTTGGCCGGACTGTACGGTGGAAGAGATCGGGCTGGCGCGGAATATCTCCATCCTGCGTAAGTTGCTGGGCGAGGACGGGGAGGCCTACATTGAGACGGTTCCGAAACGGGGATACCGGTTCGCCGCCGAGTTGCCCGCAGCGGTCGCTGTGGGCGCGCCGACGGGACCGAAGCGCCGTCAATGGGCTTGGCTGGCGGCGCCAGCCGCCCTGGTTACGGCGATCCTGCTCATTTACTGGCAGTTCTACCTCCCCTCGCGGTATCTGGCCCGGGACGGGCGGTCCGCCAGCCTCGCCGTGATGCCTTTCGAAACGATCGATCGCGAGTCTCCTCAGCCGACCGATCTCGGGCTGACGGAGATTCTCGCTACAGAGATCACCAAGCTGGACTCGGTGCTTGTGACCTCGCCGAGCACCATCGAGCGCTATCGCAAGGCCCGCGTCCCGGTCCCGGTGATGTCCCGGGTGCTCGGACTGGATGTCATCGTGGAAGGAAAGGTCGAGAACCTGGAGAACTCAACCAGGATCGACGTGCGCCTTACGGATGTCCATTCCGGCAAGGTGATCTGGGCGGATTCCTATCATGGCGAGTCGAAGAACTGGGCTGACGTACGGGCGGAAGCGGCGCGAAAGGTAACAGACGCCCTTCGTGACCGGCTGAGGCCCCCGGAATTGGGAAACCGCTGATATCCGGAAGAGGCGAAAGGACTTCGCTTCGTTTCCGAAACTTTTCCGAAGGTCTTTTCGCGTGGTTGTTCGCGCATGCTTCCTGTGGGAGGCATTACACATGAATCCAACGATTCTCTCGGGACTGGGCGTGGCCGGAAAATGGGGGGGCAGGCTGATAGCCTTGCTGCTGCTGGTTTTCTGGGGCGCTTTCTTTGTAGACCATCTGTCGGAGTGGTTTTTGCAGGGCGGAGGCCGGTACCCGCCGCGCCGGGTGTGGATCCAGCAGTTTTTTCACCTGGCGATGCTGGTCGGCTTCGGACTCATGCTGAAGTGGGACCGGCTGGGCTCGGTGGTGGTTCTAGCCAGCGGCGCGGCGTTCTTTGGCGGCATTCTGCTCCAGGATTCGAGGTTCGAGTATCGGATTGTTCTGTTCGCCCTGGCGAGCTTTTTGCCGGTCGCGTGCTTTGCCGTCTACTGGCTTTCGCCTTCAAGCGCCCGTCGCTGAAGGTTGCGGCGCCGGCGCCCATCACCGTGCGGTCCAGCCGCCGTCTATCAACAGGGTATGCCCGGTGATCAGGGACGCTGCCGGGGAGGCGAGGAAGACGACTGCGCCGGCGACGTCCATGGGTTCGCCGATGCGGTGGAGGGCGGCGATCCGTTCGACGACGTCGGCGCGGAACTCGGGATTGGCCAGCACTTCGGCGGTGCCGGGCGTCCTAATAAAGGTGGGGGCGACGGCGTTGACGGTGATGCCGTGGCCGCCCCATTCGACCGCGAGGCAGCGGGTGAGGTGGGCGATGCCAGCTTTGGTCATGCAGTAGACCGACTCGCCCGGCAGCGCGGCGAAACCCGCTTGGGAACTCATGTTGACGATCCGGCCGCTCTTTTGACGGATCATCACCCGGCCGGCGGCCTGGCTGGTGAAGAATGTTCCCTTGAGGTTCACGGCCAGGGTGTAGTCGAAGTCTTCCTCACGGACATTCTCGGCGGCGTTTTCCGGCGCAACGCCGGCGTTGTTCACCAGAATGTCGAGGCGGTCGAAGTGCGCCACGGCGTCTTCAACGGCCTGGAAGATCTGGGGCATTTGCGCGACGTCCATTTGCAGCGGCAGGACGCGCCGGCCCAGCGCGGCAATTTCGCCGGGCAACCCTCCGTCCGCGTGCAGGTCGCGCAGACCGAGGGCGACATCGGCGCCGGCATGGGCTAGCGCGAGCGAAATTGCGCGTCCGAGACCGCGAGCGGCGCCGGTTACCAGCGCGACTTGACCGTCGAGATCGAAGCTGGGAAAACCGTTCATTCTCTCGACAATACCGCGGCAGCCACTTAAACGCGCTATAATTTGCTGCGATCCTGCCTTTTTGTGGAGGAGAGGCACTTCGAGATGCTGCTGCCGGTGTCGTACGTCACTGCCGTGGCTTTGGCCCTATTCGCCATGGCGTGTTGGGGGCTCTGGGCGCACACGTGGCGAATGGCGGGCAAATGGCGGTTTGAACTGTATTGGTTCGACGCTGCTCTCGGAGCGATGCTGACTGTCGCGCTGGCTTCCCTCACCATCGGGTCGATGGGCAGTGAGATTACGGCGATCGACAATCTGACGATCGTTTCGAAGCGTCAGTTGCTTTGGGCTTTCCTTGGCGGCGGGGTTGCGAACATCGGTCTGATGCTGACCATGGCCGCCATGGCGGTGGCGGGCATCGCGGTAGGCTACTCGATCGCGATGCCGGCCGCGCTCGCGACCGGCGTGGTTTGGATGCAACTCGCGTCTCCCGCGGGCCGGGCCGGCGCAGTCTGGTTCGGCGCGGCGCTGCTGGTCGCCTCGGCGGCTTTGGCGGTCTTCGCCCACCGCGCGCACAAGCGGTCTTTCGTGCAGGAAGTGCGCGAGGCGGGCGAGACGAAGCGGCGCATCGTGCAGCGGCGCGGCGCCTGGCGGGCGGCGATCTTTGCCGCCGCCGGCGGTTTGGCGATGGGTGGGTTTTATCCGCTGGCGGAACTGGCCCGGGATTCCGACATCGCGATGGGCCCGTTTCCGATTGCGCTGATCGCTTGCGCGGGGCTCCTGCTGAGTACGTTCGTCTGCAACCTTTACTTCATCAATCTCCCGGTGGAAGGCCGTCCGCTCAGCGTGCGCGCTTACTTCGCCGGGTCGGCCCGGCAGCATCTGCTGGGTTTGCTGGGCGGCGCGATCTGGGCGTTGGGGGCGATTGCCTTACTCTTGTCGCTCGCGGCGCAGGAGGAGGTTCGGCTGTCGCGTTCGCTTGCCACGGCGATCGCGTTCGGCGCCGGGCCGCTCGGCTTGATCGGCGCGATGCTTTTTTGGAAAGAATTCGCCGGCGCCGCTATTCCCGTGCGAGTCGCGCTGGGGCTGTCGGTGGTTCTGTTCGCCGTGGGCGCGTACCTGACGGCTGCCGCTTGAGCACCCGGCGCGAGCCGGTCACTTGCCGCTCGTCAAAATGTCGCGCGCAGCCTGTAGCCCGGAGAGCAGCGCGCCTTCCATGAAGCCCTGCCACTCGTAGAACGAGTTGGTGTGTTCGCCGGCGAAGAAGAGGTTGCCGGCGGGCGTACCCTCGTGGCCGGCGATGCTGGTGAACTGGCCCGGCCGGTAGCAGGTGTAGCTGCCGAGCGAACGCGGGTTCGACGGCCAGTGTTCGAGATGGGCGAGGAACTGGCCCGCCACTACCGTCGCGTCCGGCGCGGCGCCGGGAAAGACTTGCGACAGGTCGCCGAGGAACGCACCGGCCGCGGCCTGCCCGCCAGATTGGTTCAGGGCAGCCCCGAGGTTTCCGCCAGTGTAACTGGTGAGAACGGCCCGGTTGGGTCCCGCCATAGCTGGGCTGGTCTCCCAGGTGGTCTGACAGTTGGGGAAGTCTGCGTAGGAACTGCCGTTTCCGCCGGAATCGCGCCAGGTGCGGCGCGTGAAGCCGAGCATCAGCTTGGCGTTCGTCCCGTAGCCGAGATGCTTAATGGCAACGGTTTTCGCGGCGGGCAAGTCGAGGCTGTGGTCCAGTTCGATCCGCCGCAGCACGGAGAAGGGAATCGCCAGCACTACGGCGTCATGCGTTTGGACGGCAGTGGATGCGCCCTTTTGTAGCGTCAGTTCGATGCGGCCGGCCGCAGTCCGGGCGACTCTTTGCAGCCACACGTCCGGCACAAACCGTTCCGCGCCGATCCGTTCGGCCAGGCCTTGGGCGATAGCGTCATTGCCGTCCACGAGGTGATAGCGCTCGTCGCTGAAGAGGCCGAAGGGCTGGAAGCGCGACCGCCGGTCCGCGTGCATGAACAGGAGGAAATTGAGACAGCTTTGCTCTTCGATTTCGAGGCCGTACTCGGCCAGGTAAGCCTGCTCGATCGCTTTGCAGGCGATGCGGCTGGCACCCCGGGTTTCC
>CAYPUQ010000112.1:0-3479 GCA_964413655.1 uncultured Solibacteraceae bacterium
TCGTCGACGGCCTCGATTGACCTCGCTGCGTCCCCGCAGTAGTCTGAATGGAGAAATTTCCATTACGGAGGGGATACCCATGAGAGTTGCTTTTTGCTGTGTGGCGCTTACGGCGTTCTGTTTCGCTGAAATCACGGAGGAGCAGTTGCGCAAGCTGACGGTCCACACGCAAGTGCGCGAGAATATCTTCGCCGGTTTCATGGTGAACGACATGGCGCGCTTCGAGCAGGGCGAGAAGCGACTGGATGCGATCCTGCGCGAGCAGCCGGATCTGGGCCCAGCGCTGGCCTGGAAGGGCGGCGCAACGCTGTACCGTGCCGTGCGGGCGCACGAGGCGGGCGATTCGGCCGGCTTCGCCAAGACCTATCGCGAGGCAATGCAGATTTTGGAGCGCGCCTACGAAGTAGCGCCGCGCAACCATGGCGTGCTCGCGACGTACGGCGGGTCGATCGTGCTGTTCGCCGGACGCCTGCCGGAACCGCAAAAGCGCGACGGGTGGGAGCGGGCGCGAAAGCTGTACACGGAACTCGAACGCGAGCAGGCGCCCGCGGTCGAGAAGTTTCCGCCGCACCTCAAGGGGGAGTTGCTGGCAGGCAGGGCACAGGCGGAAGTGCGGCTGGGCAACTGGGACGCAGCCCGTCCCTATTTGGAACGTCTGGCGGCGATGGAAGGCACGCCCTATGCGCCGCGGGCGAGGTTGTGGCTGGAAAAGCCGGAAACGGCCGAGAAGAGTTCGATCACCTGCATGACCTGTCACGAACCGGGCCGCCTGGAAAACCGGCTGGCCGCGCTCAAGGAGTAGCGGGCGCGGAGTTCCACCGCTGGTAGACTAAGGTCGATGTCGAGGTGGGCCGCCGCGGTTGTCTTTGCGGCCGGCCTTGCGTCCGCCCAAGATCCGCGTCTGATTCTCGCCGATGCGCCAGCCGCGCACCTCGGCGCGCCGTCGCGCGACGGGCGCTTTCTCTCGCTAGTCGAGCCTGCCACGGGCGATTTGGCGGTGTTGGATCTCGAATCCGGCAAGATCCGCCGGCTCACCGGGAACGCGGCGACGAGCGAGTTTGCCTACTTCTCGGCTCCCTCGCCAGATGGCTCGCGGGTCGCCTTCGCATGGTTCAACCGGGAGCGCTTCTACGACCTGCGGGTTGTCGCAACCGAGGGTGGCGGCGCAGTGCGCGTGCTCTATAGCAACGAGGAGTACGGCTTCGTGCAACCGTGCGGATGGTCGCCCGACGGCAAGGAAATCCTCACGCTGTTCTTCCGCCGCGACAATACCAGCCAGATCACGATGGTGTCTGCGGAAACGGGCACAGTACGGGTGTTGAAGTCGCTCGAATGGGTGTACCCGAACCGGATGGACCTTTCGCCGGACGGGCAATGGATCGTCTACGACAACTTCGCCGAGCCCGGCGGCGGGCAGCGCGAGATTTTCCTGCTGGCCGCCGACGGCAGCCGGGAGATGCGCCTGACGGACAATCCTGCCAACGACATTTTTCCTCTCTGGATGCCCGGCGGTAAGGGGATAGCGTTCATCCGGGAGAGCGGCGGGCAAGCGAGCCTACTCGAGTTGGCTGTCGACGACGGCGAACCGAAGGGCGAGGTCACGCGGCTCAAGCATGACCTCGGCCGGGCGCTCCCGCTCGGAGTGACGCGTGGCGGAGCGATGATTTACGCGCTGCGGGCGGGCGCCGTCGACATCTATGTCGCTTCTCTCGATTTGCGCACGGGCGAAGTGGGCGCGGCGCGGCGCGTAACGGGAGAGCCTCCCGGCGCGAACCGGGCGCCGGATTGGTCGCCGGATGGCTCCGCGCTGGCCTACCTCACCCGGATCGGCAACGAGAACTTCGGCCAGGAGTCGCGGGCTGTGTCGGTCGCCTCGCTCGACGCGCGGGAGCATCGCATGATTCCGCCGCGGCTCGCGTTTCTCGAGAGCGTCCGATGGTCGCCGGATGGGGAGAAACTGCTGGTGTCGGGCAGCGACCGGCATGGCAACTCGGGACTGTTCGTGCTGGAGGCGGGCTCGGGGCGCGCCGCGCCGGTGGTGCGGCAGCGGATGGGAAGCTACCGCGGGTTGGAAGGCGCCTGGTCCCGCGATGGCACGGCCATGTTGTACGCCGCGCCGGACCGCGCCGCGCTGCTGCGAGTGGAACTGGCGGAGCGCAAGGAATCGGTCGTATGGGAAGACCCGGAGGCGCGTGAGTTGCGGCTGCCGCGTGTGTCGCCCGACGGTCGGTGGATCGCCTTGGCTGTTCGCGGTGCGGGAGAGGGTCCGCGCGAAAAGGTCTGCGTGATCCCGGCGGCGGGCGGCGATGCGAAAGTGGTGGCGACGCTGCGTGAAGGCGGGGTGGATTCGATCGATTGGCTGCCGGACAGCAGTGGTCTGCTGATTACTACACCTGGTAAGACAGGGGCGATCTTGTGGCGGGCTCTCCTAAACGCCGAAAGACCGGAGCGTTTGACCGATGTTCCGGCGAAAGGCGGAGTCCGGCTCGATCCTTCCGGCCAGCGGATCGCGTACGCTGCTGGGGAGGAACGGACGGAGGTCTGGGCTGTCCAACTCCTCCACAATCAGCGATCCGCGCCGGGCGGATTGCGAAACTAGTACTGCTTTCTGCTCCCCACTCGCGGAAATTGAATTGACACGCACGACGTTGTGGCTCTATCATCGTCACACGTCGTAAAAATTTTGCCTCAAGGGGGCTATATGAGATTTCTCCGTCGAAGTCTGGCTGGGTGCGCGCTCGCGCTCGGTCTTTCCACGCTAGGCTTCTCTCAGGCGACCACGGGGTCGCTCAGTGGTGTAATCACCGATCCAAACGGCGCCGCGGTGCCGAATGCGACGGTGGTTGCAGCGCACGAGCGGACCGGGGTTCGCACCGAAACCCGGACCACCGAAGCTGGGCTCTATGTGTTTCCGAGTCTGCCGGTTGGTCCTTATAACGTCAGCATCGAGAAAGCCGGTTTCCGCAGGCTGGCTCGGTCCGGCATTGAGATTCGCGCGATCACGCGCCAGGACCTGGACCTGCGGCTGGAGATCGGCGACGTGCTGCAGACGATCGAGGTAACGGCCGACGCGCCGCTGCTCGAAACCACCACGCCACAGCGTGGCCAGACCTTCGCGCCGAAGTTTATGGAGAACCTGCCATTGTTTACGGGAGGCATCCGGAATCCGCAGGCATTCATCGGTTACATGCCGGGCGTCAATGGCCGTGGTGTTCCGGAATTGTCGATTGCCGGTTCCGGCGGCCGCGCCGCCGAAGTCCAGATCGATGGCGCTAGTCTCATTATTCCCGAATCGGGCGGCGTGGTGTTCAACTTCCCGGCGGCGGAGATGTTCGGCGAGTTCAAGTTGTTGACCGGCGTTTACGATGCCGAGTACGGTCGTTTCGGTGGCGGTGTTCAAGTCTTCGTGACCAAGTCGGGAACGAACGATCTCCATGGCGCGGCCTTTCTGAATATGCGCCGGGACATTTGGAACGCCA
>CAYPUQ010000112.1:3579-15025 GCA_964413655.1 uncultured Solibacteraceae bacterium
AACGATCTCCATGGCGCGGCCTTTCTGAATATGCGCCGGGACATTTGGAACGCCAATGCGTGGGCGCGGAATCGGGCCGGGCTACCGCGCGCCAAGGAACGGTTCAACGAGCTTGGCGGTTCGATTGGCGGCCCGATCTTTGTTCCGAAGGTTTACGACGGGCGCAATAAGAGCTTCTTCTTCTTCACGTACTCGAAGGATGAGCGTCCGGCCACCGCTAGCCAAGCGGTGACCACGGTCCCCACTGTTCGGATGAAGAACGGCGATTTCGGCGAGGTGGCCCAACTGATCTATGATCCGGCGACGACGGACGGCAACGTCAGGCTGCCGTTCCCGAACCAACTCATTCCCCGCAGCCGCTGGAGCACGATCTCTCAGAATTTGGTGGGGTCTATTCCGGATGCGACGCGGCCAACCCTTGTCGGCAATTTCGACAACGTCAATGTCCAAGCGCTGGACCGCTATATATGGAACCTGAAGTTCGACCACGCGGTGACGCCGAACAACCGGTTCGCCTTTACCGTCACCAAGGAAGACTTCACCCAGGACGACCTCATCAACTTCCCCGGCCCGCTGGGCAATGGGCTGTTGGGCGGCCAGCGTCCGGACAACTGGCGGCTAAACCACGACTTAGTGCTTCGGCCCAACCTGCTGCTGCATTCGACGTTCGGCTATTCCCGTACCAGGCAGGTTTGGGACAACCCCAACCAGAATGGCGCTGGCTCGCGCTTCGGCTTTCCGGGTCTGAGCGGGAACTCGGACGCTACGCCGCGCATCAACTTCACAGGCGCGGACAACCTGTCGAACTGGGGGGTACAGGACGGTAAGGTTGCCAACGGCAGCCAGATCAACATCACCTATCAGTTCAACCAGGGCCTGAGTTGGATTCGTGGCAAGCACGAATTCAAGATGGGATGGGACCTGCGGCGGCTGCACACCACATCCGATCCGGTGGACCTGGCGGGCACGAACGGGCGCTACATCTTCGCCCGCGCTCAGACGGCTCTCCCCACCAACCTGGCGGGTACCGGCCATGCTTTCGCGAGCCTACTGATGGGCATGCCCAACGAAGCCGACCGGGTCGCTTTGCCGGTGTTGATCGGCAACATCCGTTACGGCTATCACGCTGCCTATTTACAGGACGCCTGGAAGGTGACGCCGAAACTGACGCTGAACTTCGGGATGCGTTACGACGTGCCGATCGGTTGGCACGACCGCGACGGCGACTTCTCGCACATGGACCGGCGGGTGACGAATCCGGCAACCGGGCTCCCGGGCGCCGTTGTCTTCGCTGGAAAGGGAGCGGGGCGCACCGGTCAGAAGCGGTTCTACAGCACCGACTGGTCGAACCTCGGTCCACGCATCGGATTCGCCTACCGCCTGTTCGACAAGACCGTGCTACGCGGCGGGTACGGCATCTTCTATCAAACCCTCGGCAACGGTGGTTGCGGCTGCCGCTTGGGCTTCTCCAATCCGATCGTGCTGACGTCAGACGGGTTGAACCCAGCCCTGCTCTGGGACAACGGTATCCAGGCGCCGCCGGGTTTCCAGCCGCCGCCGCTGGTCGATCCGAACATCGGCAACTTCAACAACGTCGATGTATTCTCGGAAAACTTCGGCCGCGCGCCGCGCGTTCACAACTGGAGCTTCAACATCCAGCAGGAGATTAGCAAGTACGTGATCGATGTCGCCTATGTGGGCAACCGGGGCCGCGGTTTGGCCTCGACCGTTCAACTTAACCAGTTGCCGGTCAGCCAGCTCGCGCTTGGTTCGCTTTTGCAGCAGTCGATTACTTCGCCGGCCGTGGTAGCGGCGGGCTTTACCAAGCCGTTCGACAGCTTCCCGAACAACGGGACGCTGGCCCAGGCACTGCGGCCCTATCCCCAGTTCTTCGACGTGCTGGAGCGAAACTCAGGGCAGGGGCAGACGTGGTACGACTCGCTGCAGGCGAAGGTCGAACGGCGCTTCGGCGATTTCCTGATGATGAGTTCGTATACGTGGTCGAAGTCGCTGGCGGTGGCGCACTACCGGCAGATCTTCTCGCAGCACTTCAATGTCGGCGCGCAGGACAACTACAACTATGCCGACATGAAGGAGCACCTTGCGTTCGACCTGCCGCACGTGTTTAACTACCTGGCCGCTTACGAGCTTCCGTTCGGGCGCGGCAAGAAGTTCGCGAACACCAACAACACGCTGGTGAACATCGTGGCCGGCGGCTGGACGATCAACGGAATCATCCAATACCGGAGCGGTGCATTGATTCCGGTCGCCGCGCCGAACACGCTCGGCCAGGGCGTATTATTCACCTTCTTCAAGAAGGCGAACCGAACGCTCAACGCACCGACCCAGACGGGCATCAGCCGGACCGACCTCGATCCGGGCGACCCGAGCGCGCGGTGGCTGAACGCCGGCGCCTACTCGCTACCCGGCCAGTTCGAGCTTGGCAACGCCGCCCGCTACATCAACGATTTCCGGCAACCGCGGGTTCTCGAGGAGAATCTGTCGATCGTGAAACGGATGAAGTTCCCGGTGAGCGGCGAACGCTCGGTGGACCTGATTTACCGCGCCGACATGTTCAACCTGTTCAACCGGACGAACTTTGGCGGCATCGTGGGCACCGTGGGCAACCCGAATTTCGGGTTAGCGACGGGTCCGATGACGGGCGCCCGGCTCATCACCATGGGGCTGCGGCTGGAGTTCTAGCCGGTTCTAGCCGCGGTTCGTTCCGGGGTACGATTCGAGGCCGGCGGTCCCACGGGGCCGCCGGCTTTTGTATTCTTGGCAGATGGTGGGACGATCCTTGGTTTGCTGCCTGGTTGTCGCCGCGGTGATGGCTGTGGAGTGCCTCGCCGCACAGCGGGTTTCCATTGCGATTGATTACCCGGCTGAGAAGTCCGTTTTCCCGCCCGACCTGGCGCCGCCCACGTTTCTCTGGCGCGATCCGGCCGATGCGGCCACGGTCTGGCGAATTGATATCGCGTTCGCGAGCGGCGCGGCTGGTATTCAGACGGTCGTGCCAGGCGAGCGGATGCGGATCGGCGAGATCGACGAGCGGTGCGTGGCGGCGACGAACCAGTTGCCGAAGCTAACGCCACAGCAGGAGGCGACGCGGACCTGGAGGCCGGAACCGGAGATCTGGGAGGCAATTAAGAAGCACTCCGCCGCGGCGCTCGCAAAGATCACGATTCGCGGTTTTCGCGATGCGGCTTCAGGCGCGGCGGTCTCCGAGAACAGCGTCACGATTACGACTTCGAAGGATCCGGTGGGAGCGCCGATCTTTTTCCGCGATGTTCCATTGATGCCCGCGGAACTGGAGAAGGGCGTGATCCGGCCGCTGCCGAAGCCGGCGCTGCCACTGGTGGCCTGGCGATTGCGGTATGTCGGCGAGTCGAGTAGCCGGCTGCTGGTGGACAATCTGCCGACGTGCGCCAACTGCCATTCGTTTTCGAAAGACGGCAAGACGCTGGGATTGGATATGGACGGACCGCAGAACGACAAGGGCCTGTACGCCCTGGTTCCGATCCGGCGGCAGGTGACGATTCGAAACGAGGACGTGATTGCCTGGAGTTCGTTCCGGGGCAAGTTGGGCGGAAAGTTGCGCGTCGGGTTCATGTCGCAGGTATCGCCGGAGGGGGACTACGTGGTGACCATGGTCAACCCCTCGGAGATGGGTGTGCAGCCGGTGGCGCTTGGCCCGGGCAAGTCGCCGATCGAACTTCCGAAGGACGTGCAGGGCAACTTCTACGTCGCTAATTTCAAGGACTACCGCTTCCTCCAGGTGTTCTACCCGACGCGCGGGGTTCTAGCGTGGTACAGCCGGGAGACGGGCAAACTGCAGCCGTTGCCCGGCGCCGACGACCCGCGGTACGTGCATACGAACGCGGTATGGAGTCCCGATGGGAAGTACTTGGTGTTTGCGCGGGCCGAGGCGCGCGATCCGTACCCCGAGGGCGTGAAACTGGCCGAGAAGGCCAACGATCCGAACGAGACGCAGATCCAGTACGACCTCTACCGGATTCCGTTCAACGAAGGCCGCGGCGGGAAGCCCGAACCGATTCGCGGGGCGTCGCGGAATGGGATGAGCAACAGCTTCCCGAAGGTGTCGCCGGACGGGCGGTGGATTGTGTTCGTGCAGGCGCGCAACGGATTGCTGATGAGGCCCGACAGCCAGCTTTACATCGTCCCAGCCGAGGGCGGCAAAGCGCGGCGGATGAGCTCGAACACGCCGCTGATGAACTCGTGGCACAGCTTTGCTCCGAACGGGCGATGGCTCGTGTTCTCGTCGAAGAGCCGGTCGCCTTACACGCAGATGTTCCTGACGCATATCGACGAGAAAGGCAACGACAGCCCGCCGATCCTGATCGAGAACGCGACGGCGGCGAACCGGGCGGTAAACCTGCCCGAGTTCGTGAACGTTCCCATGGATGGGTGGACGAAGATCGAGGCGCCGGCGACGGAGTTCTACCGGCTAGCCGACAATGGCCTGGAGTTCCTCCAGAAAGGCCAGTACGATGCGGCGATCTCGGAGTTCCGGAAGGCGCTGGCGATGGACCCGGACGACACGACCGCGCTCAGCAATCTGGGAGTGGCTCTCACATCGGCGGGGCGCTTCGACGAAGCGGCGGCGCAGTTCCGGAAGACCATCGAGGTTGACCCGGAGAATTTCAAGGCGCACGGCAACCTGGGTGTAGCGCTGGCGCGCTCTGGCCGGTTCGCCGAGGCGATACCGGCGTTGGAGAAGGCGGTTTCGCTCGATCCCGACGACGCCCGGACCCGGAGCGCGCTCGGCGGCGCTTTGGTCAACCTGGGCCGGCTGGACGACGCGATGGCGCATTTGCGGCGGGCGCTGGAGATCAACCCGGACGACACCGACGCGCACAACAATCTGGGCGGCATTCTGGCACGCGCGGGAAAGTTCGACGAGTCGATTCCACATTTCGAGAAGGCGCTGGCGGCGGAGCCGAATTCGGTAGCGGTCCGGTACAACCTGGGCCGCGCGCTCGCCGCGAAGGGGAGTTTCAATGAGGGCATTCCTCATGTCGAGAAGGCGGCGGAGCTAAGTGGGTGGCAGGAACCGGTGATTCTCGACCGCTTGTCGGCCATCTACGCCGAGGCGGGGCGGCTGCCGGAGGCGATCGCGACGGCGCGGCGGGCGCTCGACCTGGCAGTGCGGCGAGGCGATAGGCAGTTGGCGGCGGCGATGCAGGCGAGGATCGCGGGGTGGGAGGGGAAGCGGTAGTGTAAGAGGCCCTTCGCACGCGGGCGCGGCGAGGCGCGGGCGGACCGAGGGTCCGCCGCAGGCTGAGAGAATGCCCCACGACTCAGAGGCAACTTAACAGCACAGAGCCAGTTTCACAGCGTGCAAGCTATTTCCATTCAGCTATCTTGCGCTGTGGTAGTCGGGATACGCGGGTCGTTCGTGCTTGGGCGGGGGATTCTTCTTCAGCGCTTCCAGCACGATCTCGACGGCCTTTTCGAGCTGCGGGTCGCGGCCTTGGCGCACGAGCGCCGGGTCGAAGTCCACTTCCACGTCCGGTGCGACGCCCCGGTTCTCGACGTCCCAATCCTTCTCGGTGTTGTAGAAGGCCAGGTTCGGCGCTGTGACGCGCCCGCCGTCAATCAGGGCGGGGAAACCGAAGATGCCGACGAGGCCGCCCCAGGTACGTTTGCCGACCAGCGGGCCGATCTTCAGCTTGCGGAACATCCACGGCATGGCGTCGCCGCCCGAACCCGCGTATTCGTTGACGATCATCACCTTCGGGCCGAACACGGCGTTCATCGGTGTCGTGAAATCGTTGCCGGCGCGGGTGGTGAAGTAGTTCAGCAGCGGACGGCGCAGGTAGTCGACGATGTAGTCCGCGATGGACCCGCCGCCGTTGAAGCGCTCGTCGAGCACCATCGCGTCCTTGCCGACCTGGGCGAAGAACCAGCGGTTGAAGTTCGCCATGCCGCGCACCGACGTGTTCGGCAAATGCACGTAGCCCACCCGTCCGCCTGTCATCTGGTCCACCTTGCGGCGGTTTTCCTCCACCCATGCCATGTAGCGCAGGCCCTGTTCGTTCGGCACGGGCACCACCGTTACCTCGCGTGCGCTGTCGCCGTTCGGGTTCGGCCCCACTTTCAGCAGAACGCTCTTGTCCGCTGTTGCTTCGAAAAAGCTGTACAGGTTGTCCGTGTCGCGCACTTCGCGGCCATTCACGGCAATAAGGTATTCGCCGGCCGTCACGTTCACGCCCGGCTGCGTCAAAGGCGCGCGGAGGTCCGGGTTCCAGTTCTCGCCGTCGTAGACTTTGGCAAATCGGTAGCGTCCGTTTTCCACTTGATAGTCGGCGCCCAGCAACCCGCCCGGCACGGACTTCACCTCCGGTAGCGCGCCGCCGCCCACGTACACATGGCCCAGGCTCAACTCACCCAGCATCTCGCCGAAGAGGTAGTTCAGATCGCCGCGGTGGGCCACCGCGGCGAGGTACGGTTCGTACTTTTTCGAGGCTGCGTCGAGGTCTAAGCCGTGATAGTTCGGCGCGTAGAGATAGTCCCGTTCGATCCTCCACACCTCGCGATACATTTGCTTCCACTCGGCCGGTGGATCCACGCGCACTTCCATCTGGTCCGTCTTCAGCACGCCCTCGTTGGGCTTCGGCGGGGCGCCCGCGGCCGAGATCAGCCAGCGGTCGCCTTGGCGGAAGAGCATCTTTTCCCCGTTCGCCGACACCATGAAGTCGCGCACGCCGTCCATCACCTTCTCCACCTTGCGCGTTTTGATCTCGAACTTCTGCACTGTCCGGGATGGCGGTCCCTGCATGGGCGACCAAGCTGTCGCGCTCTCCAGCAAGTAGATGACGCCAGTCTTGCCGGCCACCAAGTCCGTGTAGTTCCGCGCCGGGACTGGCAGAGCCAGGATGCGCTGGCCAATACCCTCGACGTCGATGCGAACCTCGACCTCCTTTTTCGCCTCGTCCTTCTTGGGCTCCTCTTTGATGGCCCCCTCCGCCGCGGCCTTCTCCTCGTCGCTCTCCGGGGCCAGAGGCGACGTGTCGTCCTTGCGGAGGACCACCACGTAAACGCTGCGATCCTGGACGCGGTTGATCGACGACATGTCAAGCCAGCCGGTGGTGAGGCCCTGGTTGGTGCTGGCGGTGAAGTAGAGGTGTTTGCCGTCCTTGTCGAACTGCGCGTGGCGGGCGTCGCTCAGCCCGTCGCTGATCTGCGTTACCGTGCCGGATTCAAGCGAATACACATGCACGGCGCGCAGGTGGTTTTGCAGCACCTTGGTGTAGACGATCCACTTCGAGTCCGGCGACCACGATGGATTGACCTCGTCGCGGAATGGCGAGTCGTAGTAGTCGGCGTCGACCTTCGTGACCTTCTTCGTGTCGAGGTCGATCCAGCACACGTTGAGCATCGAGTCCCGGATGAGGATCTTCTTGCCGTCGGGCGACCACAGCGGGTGGGAGAAGAACGCCTTCCATCCGATGCCGATCTTCTTCACTTCGCCAAGGCCGGTCTGTGGCGCGATGTGCAACTCGTACTCGCCGCTCTCGTCCGAGAAGTAGGCGATCGATTGGCCGTCGGGAGACCAGGCCGGGCTGCGCTCGGCAACGCCGGATGTGTTGGTGAGATTTCGCACGTCACCCTTTTCGGCGGGCACGGTGAGAATCTCGCCGCGGACTTCGAAGACGGCACGCACGCCGGTGGGGCTGAGTGCGGCGGCGGAGAGGCGGCCGGCGACTTTGTCGTAGTAGGGACGGACCCCCGGCAGGTCGCCCTTTAGCGACACCTTCACCGGCGCAACCTTATTCGACTTCAGGTCGAACACTTCCAGCGCGCCGAAGCGCTCCAGAACGATCGCGTCCGGGCCAAGCGAGGCGCTCTTATACTCAAAGCCCGTGTTGCGGATGGCTTCGCTCACCTTCTTCGTCTTAAGATCGTAGGCGAAGAGCGTCGCGGGACCGTTCCGGTCCGAGAGGAAGTAGACCTTGCCGCCGGCCCACATGGGGTTGAAGTCGTTCGAATTGTCGCGAGGAATCTCCTCGACCTGAGAATCGCTCAGGCGGGCCAACCACACTTTCGACGTGCGCCCGCCACGGTAACGCTTCCAGATGGTGAAGGCCGGGGCGAGTGGGGTGTAGGCCAAGCGCTGCCCGTCGGCGGAGTAGACGGCTTCGTGACCCATCGGCAGCGGCACGGGCGCGACTGGCCCGCCGTCCAGTGAGATAGTGAAGAACTTCGCTACGTTGACCGTGGCCTCACGGGGCGAGCGGATGAGGAGCCTCTTTCCATCGGGAGTGAAGGCCAGCGGCACGTCCATGCCAGGATGATGCGTGAGCCGTTTGGGGACGCCGCCGGCCGCGGGGATGGTAAACACGTCGACGTTTCCGTCGTAAGCACCCGAGAATGCAATCATCGAGCCGTCGGGCGAGAAGACCGGGTTGGACTCGATGCCCGCGCCGGTGGTAAGCCGTAACGCCTCGCCGCCTTGGCGTGGGACGCTCCACAGGTCGCCGGCGTAGGAGAACGCGATGTGTGTCTTGTTTATCGCGGGTTGTTGGGGTAGCAGGGTTTCTCCGAGCGCGCCCGTAAGGGGAAGAAGCGCCAGGATTGGAAAGAGGAGTCTAGGGGGAACAATCTTCACGGTTCGCCTCGATTCGGGTATCTTCAGACTAAATCTTTGAGACGAACCGGCGGGGCTGAATGTTCCGGCTGAAAGGCGGCTCTGCTTGGTTACGTGACGGAGATGGAGTCGTTCCAACAACTCGGCGGTCGCCAACGAGCGTCGGGATTCGACGGGTGACGTGGCCGCCAGCTTCGAGGACTACGCGATGCAACCCGACGCTAGCTGCTGAACAAGGAGGACCGTCAGGCGAAAAGGCGGTGGTGACAATTGGCTCAACGTTCCGCGTTCCGGCGATGGCGGTTCGGTTTCGTCCGTCGAGCGATCCAGAGGGAACGAGATCCCTGGACCGCCAGCTTCAACCGATCCCAGCCGGAGTAGGCCGAGGAACCGCTGGGCCGCGCGGCGCGGGCGACTGGGATGGAGGTCATTTTCAGGCCGCTCCGGCCAAGCACGCCCAGGATGTACGGCCGCGGTTCCGCGTGGTCGAGCAGGTGACTGATGGCGGTGCGATTCATGGCGAGGAACAGACCGGCATCGGCCGGCAGGCGGCGGCCAGTGGCGAGATGGAGGAAGGTCTTCCAAACTCGCGAGGTCACCCGCCGGAGCGGCCGCTGGTAGGCGCCACGACGGCCGGCGAAGACGACGTCGACGCCCAGCGTCAAGCGTTCGAGCAGCCGGGGAATTGCTTCGGGCGGGTCCTGCAAGTCCGCGTCGAGAACGATGGCCACGTCGCCGGCGGCCGCCCCGAGCCCGCGCAAAACGGCGGCGTTTTGTCCCACGTTTTGTTCGAGCGTGAGGACGCGGACGCGAGGATCGGCGCCGGCGGCGTGTAGGACTTCGCCGGAGGCGTCGGGGCTGGCGTCATTCACAAAGATCAACTCGCAGCATCCCCAATAGCCGGCGAGCGCGACTTGGATCCGGCGGTGGAGTTCGGCGAGAGTCACGGCGTTGCCGAAGACGGGCACGACTACGCTGATGGTGGGCGCCATCAGAATCCCGCGGTCCGGTCGACCACGTAGAGGAGCGGCTCTCCGGAGGCAAATCGGCGCAGGTTTTCCTCGAAGACGGGTTCGAAGCGGCGGCGGCCGGTTTCGGGACTGCGGCCAACGTGCGGTGTCAGCAGGACGCGCGACTCGCGCCACAAGGGATGCTCCGCGGGAAGCGGTTCCTGGCACGCAACGTCCAGCCCGGCGCCGGCCAGGTGCGCGGTCTGAATCGCCGTGAGAAGCGCGGCCTCGTCCAGCGTCTCGCCGCGGCCGACGTTAACCAAGTAGGCGCCGCGCGGCAAGGCGGCAATCTCGGGTCCTCCAACAAGATTGCGCGTTGCGGAGGTGAGAGGGAGCGCGAGGACCAGCAGATCGGTGTGCGGGAGAGCATCGCGCCAGCCCCCACCATGGACGGTTACCCCGCCGGCATTCCGCTCCGCGAGCCCCGCGTGCGACCGGCGGACGGCGGCGACCTCGGCTCCAAGCGCAAGCAGGCGCCGCCCAATTCCGCGGCCGGCGCCGCCCCAGCCAAGGACGAGGGAGCGCATGCCGTGGATAGTCCGGAGCGGTTCGCGCCGCCATGCCGCGTCGCGCTGCGCGTCGCGCGCGAGATGCAGGCCGCGAACGAGAGCCAAGGCGAGGGCCACGGCGTGCTCCGCCACTTCGTCGTCGTAAACTTCGCGGACGCGCGTGACGGTGACGTTCTTCAGCGCTTCCCCCGCGCTGAGGATCAGATCCATGCCCATTGAGTTCGACTGCATCCAGCGCAGCCGGCGAGCATGGGGCAGCGACTGGAGGAACCACCGGTTACCCAGCACGGCGTCGGCGCGGGCGATCAACTCGGCCGCCGACTCCTGGCTTTCCGCCACGGCAATCTCGGCTTCCGGAGCGGCGCGCCGGAGGTTGTGGAGGTGTGCCTCGTCCGGCCGATACATGAGCAGGACTTTCACCGGCATACGCCGAGACTGCGGTCCCAACTCGCGACGGATTCAGTCAGTTCGTGCCGGTCCCCGGCGATCTCGGCCGGGTTGCGGTTGCGGGCGTGTACGACGGCCGCGCGGAGGCGGGGGATTTCGACGAGAAGATCGCGCCCGGCGACGTCGGCCCGGAACGAACGCCGAAGGAAGCTGTAGTCGCAGCCCAACCGCATCATCTCGGCGATGAGGAGCCGGCATGGCACGGGAGATCCGCAATCGGGCAGGGTAAGTCCTCCGAAACCAAACGGTACCTGGAATGCCCCGCGGATTCGTTCGAGGGTGCCATCGAGGAGGACGGAAAACAGGTTTGGATCGTCCCTTTCAATCGACAGATCGTGCAGGCCGGCGTAAACACGCGAGAGCGGCAGCCTGCCGAGTTCGCCGGCCCGTTCGACCGCGTCGAGAGTTTCGACCAGGATGCCGACGCCGCAACGGCCCGCGGCCATCCGGAGAACCTCTTGGACTTCACCGGCCTCGCGGACCATCGGCAAAAGGATCTCGTCGGCGCCGCATCCGATCGCCTCGGCAACTTCGGCCTCGGTCTTGGGGCCGAAGCTGTTGATGCGGCAGAGAACACGGGCGTACGTGGCTTGACGAACCCGGCGGAGGTCTTCCGGCGTATCGGAGTTGATCTCGGTGTCGCGGCCCGACTGCCGTTCCTCCTTCCCTTTGTTTTCCCAATCGACGATGACGGTATCGACGCCGCCTGCAACCGCCCTTCGGATGAACTCCGTTTGGGTGCAAAAGAGCACGAATGAAAACATTAGTAACGTTTGAGGCGCTGGCGAAGGCAGCACCCTCCGGATCGGCAAGGCATGGATTGAGTTTAATGCGGCCGGTGGAAGAGGATCAACCGGGCAAGTCTCCTC
>CAYPUQ010000113.1:0-15024 GCA_964413655.1 uncultured Solibacteraceae bacterium
TGGCGCCGGCGGCGGCCTTCGCCACGACGGCGGTGACTGGCGCGGCGCGCCGTTCGGGGATCACCACAGCACCGGCGCCGGCCGCGTTGACCGTCCGCACCACCGCGCCGAGGTTGTGCGGATCTTCGACCCCGTCGAGCACCACGATCATCTTCGCCGTCTTCAGCACTTCTTCGAGCGCGCGATAGCGTGTTTCGGCGGCGTATGCGAGCACGCCCTGGTGTGTCGCGCCACGCGCCAGGCGGTCCATCGTCGACCGCGACTCGAACCGCAACGGAATGCTCGCGCGGCGGCAGAGGTCGACGATCTCCTGGAGCCGCGGGCCGCCGGCGCCCTTCGCGACCAGGACGCGGTCGAGCACCCGGCCGGAGCGGAGCGCTTCGGCGACCGGATGCACTCCGGCGAGAGTTTGCTGCGTTGGCATTACTGGGGTGGCGGAATGATCCGGTCGTACCCTTCGCGGATCCCGTAGGTTGGACTCAGCGTCTTGTAGTCCACTCCGCCGCGCGAGTTCCAGTTCCACGCGATACGGCCCTCGCGCAACGTCAACTCGGTGAACAGTCGCTGCCGGCCGCGGGCGCTGCCGCCCGCGGCGTCGGTGTAGGCGAAATCGCCCTCCATCAACCGAAATGCTGCGATGTCGGCGACGGCGCCCGGCGTGAGGTGGCCCAACTCCTCGCGCGCGATCATCCGCGCGGGCGTCCACGTCGAGGCGCGGATCACCTCCTTGAGCGGCATGCCGAGCACCAGGCATTTCGACATCGTGGTGGGCATGTCCATCATGGCGCCGTTCATCGAACCGTTGTGAAGGTCGGTGGAGATGGAGTCCGGGTAGAAGCCCTGCGCAATCGCCGGTGCGGCGTTGCGCATCACGAAACTGCCACCACCGTGGCCGACATCGAAACGAACGCCGCGCTCGCGGGCGGTTCTGAGGTAGCCGTATAGCTTGCCCTCCGGGTCCGCGTACGGAACGGGACCGCGAAACATGTGCGTACTGATGTCGCCTGGGCGGAGCTTTTCAGTCACCAGCATCCAGTACGGGCGCTCGGCCAGGAAGTAGCCGAAGTCGACCATGATCGGAACACCGGCCGCGCGGCCCGCGGCGATAGCCTTGTCGACCGAGTCCCAGTCCGGCTTGCGGTAGTGGGCCGATTTCACGCCCACCACGACATCCTTGTGCTTCTTTGCGAGGCGAGCGACTTCTTCGGAGTCGAAGTCGCCTTGCTCGACGATATCGGTGATCATGCCGAAGCCGGCGATGTTGATAAGCGCGAGGACGCGAGTGCGGGCGCGGTCGATTACCGTATGGCGGAACGTCTCGAAGTTGCGCCAGCCCGAACTGCCCGCGTCGACCATCGTGGTGACGCCCGTGCGGAAACTGAACGCGTCGGGCTGCACGCTGAGGTCGCCCGCCCAGGCGCCCTCGATGCCGGTGCTGTGGAACACGTGGACATGGAGATCGATGAGGCCCGGCGTCACCAGGAGGCCCTTCACATCGAGCACGCGGCGCGCCTGTGAAGCGGGAATGTCCGCCGCGACGCGGGCGATCTTGCCGCTCGCGACGGCAACGTCCATCACGGCGTCGATGTTATTTCGCGGATCGATGACATGGCCACCCTTGAGCAGGATGTCGTAGGTCTGCGCCGAAGCGCCGCCGAAAGTGAGTGCAATTAGAAGTGCGGTTTTCATGCTTTCACGAACCTTTCACGCTGGCCGTCCCAAGCGAGATATTGGCGGCGGCGGTACGATTCGTTCCCCATCGAGCACGCTACCACGCCATAGTAGCCGAGCATAACGTCGCACCGTAGCGGCTCGTTCCGGCGGATGGCCGCCATCAGGTTGCGGTGGTGGAGTTCCACCGATTCGGCGCCGCCCTTCCTGTGCTTGACCTCCTTCACCTCGTTCTCGAATCCGCGCTGGGCCTCGATATGGAAGCCCTCGCGCGTAAAGTAAAGGGTCGCCTTGTTGCCGCGAATCATGTGATCGACCCGGGCGTCGGACGCCATCGACGAGATCAACTGCATGGTCAAGCCATCGGGGTAATCGAGAAGGATGTTGAGGGTATCGGGAATCTCGGCGGGACTCTCGGTGAAGTAGAACTTGCCGCCCGCGCCCACGCCGCACTTCGGAAAAGTCAGGCCCAGTGCCTTGATGAGACGGGTGGCGCGGTGGACGAAAAGGTCGCTCGCGATGCCGCTTGAATAGTCCCAATAGCGCCGCCACGCGAAGAAGCGGTCGGGATCGAAGGGGCGCTTCTTCGCCGGGCCGAGGAAAGCGTTCCAGTCCAGGTTCACGCCCGGCTGAACGTCGTCGTCGAATCTCTGCGCCCAGAAATCGGTCCCGCGATAATTGCGCGAGTAATCGATTTGAGCGAGGACCACCCTACCGAGCGTGCCCTCCTTCACGTGCTGGTAGGCGGTTTCGTAGGAATCGTCGGACATGCCCTGGACGCCCACCTGCATCTTGACGCCGGTCTGTTTGATCTTTGCGACCACCCGCTTCGCCTCGTCGACCGTGAAGGTCATTGGTTTCTCGCAGTAGATGTGCTTGCCGGCCGAGGCGGCGTCGAGCGTCATCTGGGCATGCCAGTGCTCGGGCGTTGCGATGAGAACGTAGTCGATGTCTTTGTCCTCGAGCAGCGCACGGTAGTCTTTGACCTTGCGTCCCCTGGTGAGTTCCCCGGCCGCGTCGAGACGTTTCTCGTAAACGTCGCAAACAGCGGCGACTTCGCAGTTGTCGGGTTCCTTCATCTTGAGGAGGGCGCGCATGTGGCCGTTCGCCATGCCGCCGCAACCGATGATGCCGATGCGAAGGCGTTCATTCGCGCCGCTCACTTGGCTGTAAGCGCGTGCCGTCCAGGCTGCCGCCGTCGCACCGAGCAACGCTCTGCGTGAGAGATCCTGCATAATGCTGATTCTATGTTTTCCTGGCGGACGGCGGCGCCGGCGGCGGGTTTGTTCGGCTTGAACGCCTGGCTGTGCCGCGAGTTGTTCGTCACTGAGTATACCCACCACCTGGGTTCGATTGAGGGCGCCTACTTCAGCATCAGCCGCTACATGATCGAGCACGCCGGAGAGTTGACGTGGTTTCCGCTGTGGTACGGCGGCATTCCCTTTCAGAACGTCTACCCGCCGCTGCTGCACGCGCTCGTGGCCCTGGTGGCGGCCGTATCGGGAGTGTCCACGGCGTTGGCGCATCACGCGGTGGTGGCCGTGCTCTTCTGCCTGGGACCGGTCGCTCTCTATCTTCTCGCGCATGCTCTGACAAGAAATAGCGTCGCGGCACTGGCGGCCGCGCTGCTTTATTCGGTGATCTCGCCCTCCGTGTTTCTGATGACGTCCGTTGCGGACGATATCGAGTCGGTGTGGCGGCTGCGCCGTCTGCAGACGCTCGTGCAGTATGGCGACGGTCCGCACGTGGCGGCGTTGACGCTGACGCTCCTCGCCGTTCTGGCTGTGCATGCGGCGCTGACGCGTGGCGGCGTCTGGCGAGCCGGGTTGGCGGTGGCGTCAGTGGCGGCGGTCGCGCTGACAAACTGGCTGGGAACCTTTGCTTTGGCGCTGGCCATGGCGAGCTACCTGCTCGCGCGTCTGGACGAACCGGGCCGCGTGCGGCTACTGGCAGGTGCGGCCGGTATCGCCGTGCTGGCGTATGCGCTTGCCGCGCCTTGGATACCGCCGTCGACGATCGGCGACATCCGGCGCAACGCGCAGATCATCGGCGGAAGTTATCCGCTGTCGTGGGGACACCTGAGGTACGCCGCGGCGCTGGCGGTGGCGCTGCTGGTCCTGCGATGGGTTTTGGCGAAGTGGCAAGCCCCGCTCGGCGTGCGGTTCGCCGGCTATTTCCTGTTGTCAACGGCGGTGGTGGTGCTATCGGCGGAATGGTTCGCCATCTTCCTGACGCCGCAGCCGGAACGGTATCACCTCGAAATGGAGGCCGCGATCTGTCTGACGGCCGGGCTGCTGCTGGCCGGGTTGCGAGGGCGGCGCACGCGAGCGGTCGTCGCAGTGGCGCTGGCAGTGTTGGTTGCGGTGCAGGTGCGAACCAACCGGCAGTACGCGCGCGACCTCATCGTGCCCGTGAACATTCGCGAGACGGTCGAGTACAAAGTGGCGCGATGGCTGGACGAGAACCTTCCCGGCGAACGTATTTACGCAATCGGTTCGGTGCAGTTCTGGCTGAACGCGTTCTCCGATACGCCGCAGATCGGCGGCGGATTCGGACAGGGTGTTTCGAACCCTCAGATCCCCACTGTCCACTTCGGGCTGAGCTTCACCGAACGGGACGGAGAGCGCGGCGCGATGTGGCTACGGCTGTTCGGCGCGGGCGCCGTCGTTGTGAGCGGCCCCGCAGGACGCGACGCCTACCGGCACGGCTGGCGGGATCCGGCAAAGTTCGATGGCGTGCTCCCGGAAATCTGGCGCGACGGCGACGACGTGGTGTACCGGGTGCCCCGCCGGCCGGCTTCGCTCGCGCACGCGATTCGACCCGAACACGTCGTCCGGCGCTCGCCGGTTAACATTACCGACGTGGAACCGGTGCTGCCGCTCGCCACCGCGTTGGAGGACGAGTCGCTCCCCGTCGCGCGCTTTGAGTGGCGTAAACCGCACGAGGCCGTGATTCGGGCGGACCTGGCGCCCGAACATCTGCTGTTCGCGCAAATCAGCTTTCACCCCGGATGGAGCGCTACCGCGAACGGTAAACCGGTCCGAATTTCCGCGGACGGGCTGGGCCTGATGATGATCGAGCCGGACTGCGCCGGCGCATGCGAGGTCCGCCTGATCTACGACGGAGGCTGGGAGGCGGTGCTGGCGCGCTGGGCGTGCTTGCTGGTCTTCGGCGGATTGCTGTCTCTGTTCTTTGCCAGAGAATCGTGGTGCGACGATCTTCCCCGAAGCTCTGGCGGTAGCCTGGGTGAGAAATTCGGGCTTGCCAGGTCGAGTGGCAAATAGCCCTTCCAGGTCTGACGAGGCCACTTATCGCGGTCGTGCGTGTGGTCGCCTTGGCTGGAGCGGCTCAAGCGGAGAAATCGGGCAAGGCCGTCCGGGTCGATGGCGATCAAAGTCCTTGTTCCTTCATCCACGCTACAGCCCACGGCCACGAGTCTGCGGGCGAGGCGCGCCGCTCCTTGCGCGCTTTCTCGAAATCGGCCGGTTCCTATGCCGTCGCGCTGACCACCGCGATCATCGCATCCACGTCACCCAGGCCTTCCTCCGCAGCTCCTCGCGACGCCAACGGGTAGGCCGGCGCACTGGTGCACCGGTCACTAACGTAGAGCAGCCCGCTGCTCGGCCGGCGGCCCTCATCCTCCGCCGGACGGCCGCACTTGACCTGTGAGCGGGTTTCTGATGTAGTAAATCCCGCAATTCATCTCACGCAAGAAGGAGACAACCATGCCAACGAATCGTGGCGTTGTCTATATGGGACCGGGCAAAGTCGAGGTCCAGTCGATCGATTATCCGAAGTTGGCGCTGGGCGACCGCAAGTGCGAGCACGGCGTCATCCTCCGTATCGTTTCCACCAACATCTGCGGCAGCGACCAGCACATGGTCCGCGGCCGCACCACCGCCCCGGCGGGTCTCGTGCTCGGCCACGAGATCACCGGCGAAGTGATCGAAGCCGGGCGCGACGTGGAGTTCGTCAAGGCGGGAGACCTCGTTTCCGTGCCGTTCAACATCGCCTGCGGGCGTTGCCGGAACTGCAAGGAAGGCAAGACGGGCATCTGCCTGAACGTCAACCCGGCGCGGCCTGGCGCCGCCTACGGCTACGTCGACATGGGCGGCTGGGTCGGCGGGCAGGCCGAGTACGTCATGGTCCCCTACGCGGACTGGAACTTGCTGAAGTTTCCGGACAAGGACCGCGCCATGGCGAAGATTGCCGACCTGACGCTGCTCTCCGACATCCTGCCCACCGGCTATCACGGCGCGGTGACCGCCGGCGTGAGAACGGGTTCCGTCGTCTACGTCGCCGGCGCGGGCCCGGTCGGCCTGGCGTGCGCGGTTTCGTGCCACTTGCTGGGCGCGGCGGTGGTCATCGTCGGCGACATGATCGCCGAGCGGCTGGCCCAGGCGAGGAGCTTCGGCTGCGAGACCATCGACCTCCGCCAGCATGACAACCTCGCCGAGCAGATCGCGCAGATCGCCGGCGAGCCCGAGGTAGACTGCGCGGTAGACTGCGTCGGCTTCGAGGCCCGCGGCCATGGCGCGGACGCGGCCGTCGAGCGTCCTGCCACGGTCCTGAACGCCTTGATGGAAGTGACGCGCGCCGGCGGCGGAGTCGGTATCCCCGGTCTCTACGTGACGGGCGATCCGGGTGGGGTCGACGACAACGCCAAGATCGGCATGCTCGGCATTCGCATCGGCCTGGGCTGGGCGAAGTCCCACCATTTCATGACCGGCCAGTGCCCGGTAATGAAGTATCACCGGCAATTGATGAACGCCATCCTCCACGACAAGGTCCAGGCGGCCAAGGCCGTCAACGCGACCATTATCACCCTGGACGAATCGCCGCAAGGCTATCAGGACTTCGACCGCGGCGCGGCGAAGAAGTTCGTCATCGACCCGCACGGCCTGATCCGAAAGGCCGCCTGAACACCCTTCAACTCGTTCTTTTCCGATGACTTAGCCTGGGCCGCGGAGGCTGAATCCTTTCGCGGCCCGGCGCATCGTATAAACTGATATGAAGGCAACTATGGCTGGACAGAACACGCAAACTTTCTCGGACTCGAATTGGGATTCGGACGTTTTGAACTCGGATGTACCGGTTCTGGTGGATTTTTGGGCTGAATGGTGCGGCCCGTGCCGCATGATGACCCCGACCGTCGAGGCGATCGCGTCGGACTACGCCGGCAAGGTCAAGGTCGGCAAGCTGAACGTGGACGAAAACGGCGGCACGGCGATGCGCTACGGCATTCGCAGCATCCCAACGCTGCTGGTCATCAAGAACGGCCAAGTCGTGGCCCAGCAGGTTGGCGCCGTCGGCAAGACGGACGTGCAGAAGCTCTTGGACGCGCACATTTAACAGCGTTTCCTTCGCTCAAGAGGCGGCGCTGAGATGGCTGGCTCTTTCTCGCGCCCTCTGAGGTCAAGGCGGGTGGCTCCTCCTCCCCACCCGCCTTTTTTGTGTCCGGACGGGCCGGCGTGGGCGGTCGCGCGGGATCTTTTTCCCCTTCCCAGTGTCTAAAACATAGACAATTTCTCAGAAACCGCCCGTAGCGACCGAACGTCTTACGCGCATCCGTCGTCTAACCGGTTGAAGTGGAGGATCAAGTGACTCTGGCCCGCCGTGCCGTACACTCGATGGCGCCGGGCTCACTGATCGCCCTTCTCTTTCTCTCCTTCATCCCATCCGCTCGACTGCAAGCGCGCGAGGTCCGCGCGACCGGGACGATTCATGCCGTCCGCAAGCAGAGTCTCATGACCCCGCAGGTCGCCGGCGGCAGCGGCCGGCTTACGCTCGTCCTCCTCGCCCATACCGGCCAAAGGGTCAAGCAGGGCGACGTCGTGGCGGAGTTCGATCGTACGCTGGAGATCGATAAGGCCCGCGAAGCGGAAGCTAAGTACGAGGATCTGAGCCACCAGGTCAACCAGAAGAAGGCCGAAAACCGGAGCGAGGCAGAGAAGCGAGCCGAGGCGGAGAAACAGGCCGAAGCCGATCTTGCGAAGGCTGAGATTCAGATCCGTAAGGGGCCGATCCTGTCCGAGATCGAGCGTCTCAAGGCGGAGGTTCGTTTGGAGGATGCCAAAATCCGCCTTGCGAGTCTGAAGAAATCTCACGCCGCCCGCGAGCGGGCCGCCGCCGCGGCGCTCCGCATCCTCGAACTGAAACGCGACCGCGAAAAGGTCGCGCTCGAACGCGCGCTGCGCAACACCGAACGCCTCATTCTCCGGGCGCCGCTAGACGGCATGGTCGCTCTCGAGAACATCTGGCGCAGCGGTTCCATGGGCCCCCCGCAGGAGGGCGACCAACTCTGGCCCGGCCAACCCGTCCTCCGGATCTTCGATCCGAACCGGATGGAAGTTCACACCCAGGTGGCCGAACCCGACGGAGCGGTGCTGCAAGCTGGCCTCCGCGCCAAGGTGTATCTCGACGCCTATCCCGATCTGGTGTTCGACGCGCACCTCGTGTCCGCGAGTCCGATCGCCGCTTCAGCGATCGGCAGTCCCATTAAACGCTTCGTCGCGCGGTTTCGCATCGACGTGGTCGATCCGCACCTGCTCCCGGATCTCGCCGCGGCGGTGGTGATCGAAGCGGCGGAATCCGCCGCGCCGAAGCAGCGGGCACGCCGATGAAGCTCTCTTCGCGCCGCGTGGGCCGCATCCTGGGGGGCACCGCCTTACTCATCGCCGCCGCCGCCGGAACTGGCATCGCCTTTCGCTATGTTCGCGCCGTTGAAGGCGCCGAAAAGCTGCCGTCGGTCCCCGCGCGCGAAGGAGAGTTTCTCGTCATTGTGCGCTGCCGCGGTGAACTTGCCGCCCGCCGCTCCGTCCAGGTGAGCGCTCCCACCAACGTCCCCGAACTGCGTATCGTCTGGCAGGCCGACACCGGATCGCCCGTTTCGGCCGGGCAGGAAGTGCTTCGTTTCGATCCCAGTAGCGCCAGGCAGCAACTTCAGGAGAAGGAAGCGGCACTCCAGCAGGCCCAAGCCAGCCTCGACCAGGCGGTCGCCGAGGCCCGGATCACCGCCGAAGAAGACCTGCGCAATCTGGCCCAGGCGCGCTACGAGGTGGAGCGCGCCAAGCTCGAAGTCTCGCGGGCCGAAATCGTGAGCGCGCTCCAGGCCGAGGAGTCCCGCATCGATTTGGGTCTCGCCGAACACAAACTGCGCGTGCAGGAAGCTACCGTCGCGCTGCACGAGGCGGCGGCCGAAGCGAAGACCGCTTCCCTGACGCGCGCCCGCGATGAGGCGCAATACCAGGTTGAACTGACCAAGGGCCGGCTCGAGCGGATGAACGTCGCCGCGCCGCTTTCCGGAATCATCCTCTATCTGCCGAACTACTCGCAAGGGTGGGTCAACGCCAAACCGTTCAAGGTCGGCGACCAAGTATGGCCCGGCGCCGCGGTCGCCGAGATTCCCGACCTCGACACCCTCGAGATGGAGGGGAAGATCCAGGAGATCGATCGCGGCCGTATCGAAGCGGGCGCCGCGGTCCTTGTCAAGATCGATTCCCTGCCGGAAGTCACGCTGCCGGGACGCCTGGAGCGAATCTCTCCGCTCACTCAACTTACGCTGGAGTGGCCACCCACCTCGAGCTTTCGCGGCTACGCCAAACTCGAGCAGATCGATCAGCGTCTCCGCCCCGGAATGAACGGAAGCGTGGACATCGTGGTGCAACGCATTCCGAAGGCCATCAGCATTCCCGCCAAGGCGGTTTTCACGCAACGAGGCCGTCCCATCGTCTATGTCATTCGCGACGGCAAGCCCGTTCCGTACGAGATCAAGGTCGTCGCCCGCAACCCGGACGAGATTGCCGTGGAAGGCATCTCGGCCGGCGACTTGGTCGCCACGGTCGAGCCCGGCACAAGGGAACCGGACGTACCGGACGGGGGAGGGAAAAAATCTTGAAGGCCGGCGCCATTCTTCTCTTTGGTGTTCTCGCGCTTGGCGGGGGAGCGTCCTGGTACTTCCTGTCGCGCACGGCCGCGAGCACGGCGGCGGCCGCGCCGGAAGTTCCTTCGACGGCGGTCCGGCGCGGCGACGTCCGGATCTCCGTCGTCGCCAAGGGCGAATTGCAGGGCGGCAATTCGGAAATGCTTATCGCGCCGATGACCGGCGGGCGCGAGATGGCTATCACATTCCTGCGCGAGTCCGGCGAGGTGGTGGAGCCCAACGATATCATCGTTCAATTCGACACCACCGAGCAGGAGTTCGCGCTGCGCGAAGCGGAAGCCGATCTCGCCGAGGCCGAACAGCAAGTCATCCAGGCGCAAGCCGAGAACGAGGCGCGCGAAGAGGAAGGCCGGCATGCGCTGGTTTCCGCGCGCGCCCAGGTGAAGTTGGCCGAACTGGAAGCACGCAAGAATCCGCTGCTCGCCGCGATCGCCGCGCGCCAGAATGAACTGGCGCTCGAAGCCGCTCGCGACCGTCTCCGGCAGTTCGAAGCCGATGTCGCGAACCGGCTGGCGACCAGCCGGGCGAATCTGGCGATTCAGGAGGCGGCGCGCGTCAAGGCGCGCGTCAAGGCCGAGACAGCCAAGCGGAATATCGCGTCCATGACCCTGCGCGCCAAGTCGCGCGGCTACGTGGCGGTCCAGCAGAACTCGAACACCAACTTCGCGTTCCTCGGCATGCAGCTTCCGATCTTCCAGACCGGCGACACGGTTCGCGCCGGCATGGCCGTCGCGCAGATCCCCGACATGGACAACTGGGAAGTGAGCGCCCGTCTCGGCGAACTCGACCGTGGTCATCTTTCCATCGGTCAGAACGCCGAGATTCGTGTGGTCGCGCTCCCGGACCGGACGCTCACGGGCCGGATCAAGAACATCGGCGGAACCGCCGGCCCGCCCTGGGACCGCCACTTCGAATGCCGCCTCGCGATCGAGGACCCGATCCTGGAACTCCGTCCTGGAATGAGTGCGCGCATTGTCATCACCACCGGCGTGATTGAGAACGCCCTCTGGGTGCCATCGCAGGCGCTGTTCGAAAGCGACGGCCGCTCCTTCGTCTATGCCTGGAAGGATGGGGGGTTCCTGCCGGTTGACGTCAAGCTCGTGCGCCGCAGCGAGAGTCAGGTGGTGGTCGAGGGGCTGCAAGAGGGTTGGGAGGTTGCACTCGCCAGTCCGGAAGAGCGGCGCGGCAAAAAGGGCGCCGGCGGTGTCATGCAAGCCGTCCCCAAGCTATGATCGTCTCCGCCGAGCCAGGCAAGCGGCGCCGCTGGTTTCGCGGCCTCCGCCGGACTCTTTCCGATTTCCTGCTTGCCGCCGACAGCCTGCGCGCGCAGAAAATGCGGACCTTCCTCACGGCCCTCGGCATCGTGTTCGGCGTCGGATCCGTGATCGGCATGCTCGCCATCGGCGAGGGCGCCCGCCGGGAATCCCTCCGGTTCATCGAGCAGTTGGGCGTCCGGAACGTTCTCATCGACTCCATCACGGCCACCAGCCGCGAGGAACTCCAGCAGCGCCGCCGCACTTCGCCCGGCCTGACCGAGCGGGACGTTCGGATCATGGAAGCTAATATCGAGGCCATCGATGTCCTCACGCCGCGCCGCACCCTTCATCCCAGCCAGGTGCTGCCAAAGCCCGCGCGCGATATGCCCGAACTGCTGGGCGCCCGCGCCTCCTACGCCCGTATCCACAACCTGCATCTGGTGGAGGGGGAGTTCTTCACCGGCCAGGACGACGACTGGAGCGTGGCCGTCTGTGTTCTCGGTGAGACCGCCAAGGTCAACCTGCTCGGCTATGAGCCCGCCGTGGGCAAGTTCGTCAAAGTCAACGACACGTGGCTTCGCGTCGCCGGCGTGCTGGGGGAGCGCATCGCGTCCACCGGCCAGGCGCCCGGCGGGGTGGACATCAATAACATCGTTTACATTCCCTTCAACACCTTCCAGTACCGGTTCTGGGACCAGAGTAGTTTCATGAAGGACGATCTCGACGGCATCGACCTCAGATTGAAGCCGGAGGCCGACAGCGTTCAGATCGCTAAAGTGGTGCGCGCCGTCCTGAACTCGACGCACCGCAATACGCAGGATTTCACCGTGACGATTCCGGCGGCGCTGCTGGCCCAGCAGCAGCACGTGCAGACGATCTTCACCTACGTGATGGTCGCCATCGCCGCCATCTCGCTCCTCGTCGGCGGAATCGGCATTATGAACATCGTGCTGGCAACCGTCCTGGAACGGACCCGCGAGATCGGCATTCGCCGGGCCACTGGCGCCCGCCGCCGCGACATCGTTCGCCAGTTCCTGACCGAGGCCGTTTTTATCTCGTTGTCCGGCGGCGCGCTAGGCATTGGCTTCGGCTTTGGCCTCTCATGGCTGATCGCCACGCTCGCCGAATGGCCCACGATTGTTACCACATCCTCGGTGGTCATCGCCGCTGGCGTCTCGGCCGTCGTCGGCATCGTGTTCGGCATCTACCCCGCGATGAAGGCGGCCAGCATCAACCCGATTGACGCGCTACGGTATGAGTGAGGCGGGTGGGACCCGCGAAGGCAACCGCTCGCCAGGAGCCATTACCTGTTGACCTGGCGACGCCGGTCTACCTGACTGGGGAGCCGGCGCACTTCAATCTTAATGAATCGCCCCCGGTCAGCGCATACCGCGCCGGCCAGTCTGAGAAGTCGTCTCTCAGATTTGCGGGTGCGCCGTAACCGTTACGTAACGTTCACGGCGGAGCTGCCCCCCTCGGTCGGTTGAACCGCAAGTTGTGATCGGTAGAGGTGCCTTGGGCAGAGAGGCCAACATCTCGGCTTGCCTTGGGAGCCACAGGCGAAACGGAGACTGGGGTTGCCACGGCGCCTGTGACTCCTTTCGGCAGGAGCTGAGCGCTGGCCGCTGGGGGCTTGAAGCGTGATCCCCAAGATTTCACGTATTCCCGGCTATAACCAGAAGGAGCGGAACTCATGTGCATCGGCTAGGCCAGTGTGAGATCCAGTCTGGACGGAAGATCAAGCAGCCTGGCCAACGTGCGGAACCTCGGATACCATGCGTTTCGGACTGCGTAAGCGAAGCCAAAGAGCGTCCTGTTCCGGTGGCGACGTTTCCCAAGTGGATCACCTGGCCAGCAGCGCGAGGGTCGCTTTACGATCTAGCGGGCGGATGAATTAGAGGATGACTTCTCGCCTATTGCGACGGTACACGCCGAAGTCCGCGATGCGCCTAATGTGGTCGGCAACGATGAAGGCAGGTTGGACTAAGCCTTATCCGGACGAAGTCGAGACCCAGCAATAAGTCGCCGAGGTGGAGTGCCGCCACCGGCAACTTGAACTGCGCATTTGTGCAAATCGCTGCGATCTCCGAACGCGACAAGACATCTGCTATGCCATTCACTTTCTTTCTCGGGAGGCCTTTACGCAACGAGAGGCCGGCGGGGCCCGACACCTTGCCGGCCAAGCACCAGAATGGCCGGCCGATCCTTCTCAAGTTAGAACTGGGTGCGGTGTCCGCAAGCCATTCTGCCAACTCCGCAGTCAACCGAGCACCGTATAACGCACTTGCCGTCAACGAAACAACGCTTGCCCGCCCACTTAGCAGGTCACCGCGCCGCGCGACGATGTCGCCACCGTGGCGATGTACTTGGCGAACACGCCGCTCGTATACTTCGGCTCGGGCCGCTGCCAGGACCGTAGCCGCTTCTCGATCTCGCCGGCCGGCAACTCGATATCGATCCCGCGGTTTTCCAGGTCTATTAGCAGTGGGTCGCCTTCTTGCAGCACCGCGATTGGCCCGCCGTCGAACGCCTCCGGCGCAACGTGCCCGATCATGAACCCTCGCGTGGCGCCGGAGAACCGGCCGTCGGTCACCAGCGCAACGCTGTCGCCGAGGCCGGCGCCCATGATGGCGCCAGTCACGCCCAGCATCTCGCGCATGCCAGGGCCGCCCTTCGGGCCTTCATAGCGAATCACCACCACGTCGCCCGGCTTGATCTCACCGTGCGTGACGGCGTTCATGGCGTCCTCTTCGCGCTCGAACACCCGGGCCGGACCGCGGTGAACCTTCCGGTCGAGCCCTGTTACCTTGATCACGCATCCTTCTGGCGCCAGGCTGCCACGAAGGATGACCAGGCCGCCCGACTTCTTAATCGGATTGTCGAGCGCATGGATCACCTCCTGGCCCGGCGTTTCATGCACCCCGGCGGCCTCTTCGGCGAACGTGCGGCCCGTGATCGTAATGCAGTCGCGGTGCGCGTAGCCGCCATCCAATAGCCGCTTGCAGATGACCGGAATTCCGCCTGCTCTGTGGACGTCCACCGCCGTGAATTTCCCGGCCGGCTTCAGATCGCACAACAGCGGCGTACGCTCGGAGATCCGCTGAAAATCGTCGATGGTGAGATCGACGCCGGCATCGTGCGCCATCGCGAGAAGATGCAGGACGGCGTTGGTCGATCCGCCCGAAGCGGCGACGGCGGCGATAGCGTTCTCGAACGCCTCGCGCGTGCAGATGTCGCGCGGCTTGATGTCGCGCTTCACGGCGTCGACGATAAGCTGGCCGCAGCGGAACGCCACTTCTTCCTTGGCCTTGTCGACCTGCGGCACGGCGTTCATGCCGAACGGCGATAGCCCGATCGCCTCCATCACTGTGGACATGGTGTTGGCGGTGAACTGGCCGCCGCAGGCGCCGGCGCCGGGACAGGCGGCATTCTCGAGCTCGAGCAGCTCCTGGTCCGTCATCCGGCCCGCCGAGTGCGCGCCGACCGCTTCGAACACATCCTGTACCGTGACGTCGCGGCCCTGGAAATGGCCGGGCAGAATCGTGCCGCCATAGAGAACCAGGCCGGGGATGTTCAACCGCAAGAGGGCCATTCCGGCGCCGGGGATGGTCTTGTCGCAAGCCACCAGCGCAATTACGCCGTCGAACATGTGGCCGCGCGCCACCAGTTCGATCGAGTCGGCGATGAGGTCGCGGCTGATCAGCGACGCCTTCATCCCCTCGGTGCCCATCGTTACCCCGTCGCTGATCGCGATGGTGTTCAACTCCATCGGCGTGCCGCCGGCGGCGCGGACCCCGGCCTTGACATGATCGGCGAGCGCGCGGAGGTTGTAGTTGCACGGCATCGTCTCGATCCACGTGTTGGCGATGCCGATGTTCGGCTTCTTCAGATCGTCGTCGGTGAATCCGATAGCCTTCAACATGGCTCGCGCACCGGCGCGGGTAGGGCCCTGAGTAATCGTGTAACTGCGTAGCTTGGACATGAACTCTTTATCTTACCGGGTTGCCAGTGGGGCCCGAAGAGCATCGGCCAGGCGATTTGCAATATTCTGGGGGCAGCGTGAGATTAGGCATTCCGAACGAAACGGCGGCGCGGGAAAGTCGCGTCGCGCTGATTCCGGCCGATCTGCCGCGGTTGGCCAAACTCTCCCTGGAG
>CAYPUQ010000114.1:0-14921 GCA_964413655.1 uncultured Solibacteraceae bacterium
GGCCGGCACTCCGCCTCGCGGCAAGCCGCCAACTGGCCGGAGACGACTCGAGCGAAGGTCACTTGACGCGCATCAACGACATCCTCACGAACCTGATGGAAGCGGAACGCAAGGCGGAATTCCGGCGGTGACCCCAGCGGCCAGCGGCTCAAAACACCCTCTTCAGCCGTAACTTTCCGGCGCCGCAAACCGCCCTAGCATTGCATGGGGGTGGAGTGTGCTAGTGGACTCTGCCCGAATGTTCGGCGAAAATGGAACTCTAAATGGTTTCTCGCTTTCTGTTCGCTCTGGCCTGTGGTGTTTTCCTTCTGTCGTCCTGTAACCGCCAATCCGCGGTGAAAGCCAAGCAGGAGGCCGACCCGGTTGCCGTGCGCACGGCCAAAGTCGGCACACGCTCCTTGCAGCGGGTCGTGGAATCGGTCGGCACGATGTATCCGTACGACGAAGTGATCATCAGTGCGGAGATCGATGGCCGCGTTGAGAAGGTCCCGTTCGACCTGGGCGACGAGGTGCGGGAAGGCGCCGTGCTTTGCGAAATATCGGACGAGGAGCCACGCTATCTGCTGGCGCAGAACGAGGCGCAGTTACGGCAGTCGCTCGAACGGCTGGGTTTGCGAGACGAGAAGGACCGCGTCCAGGACATTCAGGAGACGCCCGAGGTCCGCCGGGCCCGCGCGGACCTGTTGGAAGCCGAGCAGCGGTTCAAACGGTTCCGCAGCCTGGTGGATCAGAGCATCGGAGCGCAAGCCGACCTCGATCAGGCGCAGGCGCGCTTCATGGCGGCGCAAGCCGCCTACGACGCCACGCTCAACCAGACCCGTAACCTGATCCAGGAAGTGGAACGTTACAAGGCGGTAGTCGATCTCCATCGCAAAAGGCTGCGCGACACCACCGTACGGGCGCCGTTTGCGGCGTCGGTTAAGGAGCGGCAGGTGACGGTGGGACAATTCGTGCGCGCCAACACGCCGCTGTTCACGCTAGTAAAGATCAATCCGATTCGGCTGCGGCTGGAGATTCCCGAGCGGATGGCGCCGTGGACGCGGATCGGCCACACCGCGTATGTCATCGTGGAGGCTTTCCAGGATCGGGTGTTTCAGGGACGCGTCTGGCGCATTTCGCCGACCGTGGACGAGAACAAGCGCACGTTCATCGTCGAGGCGTTGATCGACAACCCGCGCGGCGAACTGAAGCCGGGGTCGTTCGCCAAGGCTCGCATCACCACCGACAAGGTGGACGAGGTAAAAGTGGTTCCCGAGTTAGCCCTGAACTACGTCCTCGGATCGAATCGCGCTTATGTAGTCAAGGACGGCGTGATCGAGGCGCGTGAGGTGAAGATCGGGGACCGTTCAGCACGGCAGGTGGAGATCATTGAGGGGCTCGACGCAGGCGAGGAAATCGCGGTTACCCAGGTGAACCGGCTCGATACAGGGGTCCGCGTCACCATCGAGACGGGGTCGCCAGAGACCAAGCATGCCAGGCAGGGAGGCGGAGGGTCCGGCGCCTCCGAGTAGACTGGTAGACAGGATGAGACGGTTCGTTCTTCTCCTGGCTCTACTGCTCGCGGCAACCGCCAACTGCTTCGCGGCGACCAAGGTGTTGGTCACCGTCATCGAGCAACGCAGCGGACGCCCAGTAACGGATCTCACTGCCGCCGACTTCGCCGTCCAGGATGGCAATCGCGTCCGCGAGATCGAGAACGCGGAGTACACACCGGGCTTGATCGACGTGATGATGCTCGTCGATTCCAGCCTCGTGGGCGAGATGGTTCTGCCTGTCGCCGCCGATCTGATCGGCCGGCTTCAAGAGAAAGAGCAGATGGCCATCGTCGCGTTTCACTCCGTGGCCGACCTGGTCCAGGATTTCACGTCGAGCAAGGATATTCTGTTACGGGCACTGCGGGAGATCAAGTTCGGCAACAACCCCCATGTGCTGGACGCGGTATTCGCCGCTGCGGACGGCGGATTCACCAACACCAGCTTTCGCCGCGTCGTTCTGCTGGTGACCACGGGCGTTGAAGGGCGGAGCCGCGTCAGCGAACAGTCCGTCGTGAAAGTGGCGCGGCGGAACGGCATCTCAATCTATCCGGTCTATGCCGTCGGCTACGAGCGCGGGATGTTCCAGCGGCTTGCTCAGCAGACCGGCGGCGCATCGTTCAATCTCCGCGATCTCACCCGCGAACGCGAGCAGGCGCCACCGGCCGAGCGAATTTTTGAGGTGCTGCGCAATCACTACACGCTCACCGTACGCGGCAACCTGGCGCTCGGAGAAAAGGTCAAAGTTGAAGTGAAGCGGCCGGGCCGAATGCTCGTGTCGGCGCTGCCACTCGATTAGCGTGGGGCGCGCGTTTCTCTTCCTGCTGGCGATTCCCCTGCTCACTGGAGCCGACTGGCCGGAGTGGCGCGGCACGGGCCGCCGGGGCGTCTGGACCGAGACGGGTCTCTTGGACCGATTTCCTGCTACAGGGCTGCGGGTTAAGTGGAGCGTACCGATCCGTGCAGGGTATTCAGGTCCGGCTGTCGCCGCCGGCCGCGTCTTCCTTCTGGACCACGAACGCGGCGCAGGCAGGCAGGTAACCGAACGTATCCTGGCGCTCGACGAACTGACAGGCAAGCTGCTGTGGAGCCGGGAATGGCTGACCAACTACAGCGGTCTGGAATACGATAACGGGCCGCGCGCCACGCCGACGGTGGACGCGGGCCGCGTGTATGTGCTCGGGGCCATGGGTAAGCTCCTTTGCTTGCGTGCCGCGGATGGCACGCTGGTCTGGAAGAGGGAGTTCGTTCGGGAGTACGGCACGGAAGTCCCGGCGTGGGGCATGTCGAGCGCCCCGCTGGTCGATGGCAACCGGCTGATCGCCGTCGTGGGCGGAGCCGGCGCCGCGAAGGTCGTCGCCTTCGACAAATACTCCGGCAAGGAACTGTGGCGCGCCCTGTCGTCGGTAGACTCCGAGCCGGGTTACTCGCAACCGGTGATTATCGAAGCCGGCGGCCGTCGTCAGCTTATCGTGTGGCACGCGACCGCGATCGACTCGCTCGATCCCGTGACGGGTGCGCGCTTATGGACGCAGCCATTCCGGGTCCGAATGAATACGCCGATCACGACGCCGGCCTGGCAGGCGCCTTACCTGCTGGTATCGGCCTTTTTCAGCGGATCGCGGATGATGGAAATGGCCGCCGATGGGCCAGAGGCCCGGTTGGCGTGGGCCAGTTCCAGCGAGAGCGAGATTAAGAGCGATAAACTACACGCGCTGATGAGCCAGCCGGTGATCGAGGACGGCTACGTCTATGGCATTTGTAGTTACGGTCAACTGCGCTGCTTGCGGCTCGCGACCGGGGAGCGCGTGTGGGAAACCCAGGCGGTGACTGTGGAGCGGGCGCGCAACGTGTCGGCGTGGATCGTGCGCAACGGCGACCGCTACCTGTTCTGGAACGACCGCGGGGAATTGATTAGCGGGCTGCTGTCGCCGGACGGTTACGAGGAAATCAGCCGGGTCAAGGTGCTGAAACCGACCTCGCCGGCCGGGTCGCGGCGCGAGTTTGGCGCGGTGAACTGGAGCCACCCGGCATTCGCTAATGGGCATCTGATCGCGCGCAACGACGAGGTGGTTGTGCGGGTATCGCTGGATCCGGGGGATTACGAGTGAGCGGCCTCGACCGGCCTCGCCGAGGATTCATGTACGGCGCGGACTATAACAAAATCCGCCCTTCTATCATGGCGTCGGTATCCTGCCAGCAAGCGAGCCGTGTACCCACCCATTTCGAACTGCAAGTTGACGGCCGGTGGCTCGAGTTCAAGCAAGTGCTCGTGAGGGCGGTGTGTGGATTACGCCGGCTTCCTACCCAACGAGCGTTGCAGCAGATTCTCGGTGATGCGCTGCACGCGGGCGTCGGGACCATGGGGACGCGTCCAGTGCGACCACGGCAGCATATGGCCGGGAGGGGACGAGAGTCCCTGGGTCCAGAAGATGGTCGATGCGTTGAATACGAAGTTCCCTTTTGGGCCCGGATAAATAGTCGCGGTCCAGCGAACCGGCTTTGTCCCGCCGCTGAGCGCAATCCCCTCGGCGATAACTTCGAGTCCGGGGATGCGGGCGGGATCGCCATGGAACTCCCAGCCAACGAGCCCGGGTACGGAGTCGCCATGCTTCATGCCCGTGCCGGAGAACATCCAGTGATCTGGCTTAGTGCAGATCCAGTCGCCGCCTCCGTTGAAGGGTATCGGGGTTCGCGCACCAATCAGAAGCGCCTCGTCGGGGCCGTGAGTGGGGAACGGGTACTTGAAAAACTCATCGCGAGGCGCCCTCTCCGGACCGCCAAAACGACCCTTGCGAGCGATGATCCGGTTCAAGCGGCCATCGTGCGACGGCCGAAAGGGAGTGACACCGAAGACGGCGTTGCCACATAGATAGATCTGATTGACACCCGCCTGGACCGCGGCCATCGCAGCGTCGTACTGGCGAACATCCCAGTACTCGTCGTGGCCGACGCTAAGGAACGTCTTTGCTCGCAGCAACTGCCTCGGATCGAGCATGTCGGAGTTCGAGCAGTAAGTCACGTCGTAGCCGTGCATCTCGAGCCAGTAAACAAGCGGGAACTCCCAGGCGAGGAATTCGCCGGAGCCGACGGTGAGAGGATTCTCGTAAATTTGCGCGATCTTGCCGTAGGGGCGATCGAAGCTGACGGCGACGTCGGGAGCCCAGGAGTGGCGCGGGTCCGTGTAGAGAGAGTAGTTGTCGGGCCAGCGGTTATAGGCCTGCCAGGTGTTGTCGCTGCACTGGAAGATGATGCCGGCGGGCCGGCGATCGCGAACGATGAACACTACGTAGCTTTGCCAGCCGTGGACCTCGCGGCTCTCTGGGACGCGCGTGAGCCTGCCGAGATAGACGCCGCTGGGCCAATCGGCGGGAATCTGAAGTTCGAGGGACGGCTCCCATCTGCATTCGCGGACGCGTTCAGGACCGACGGGGGGCTCTGGCTGCGGCTTGGCGGACAGCGGGCCGGCCGTTGTCATCAATCGAGCACCGCGTCCTCCGTAGTAGCCCATGCGAAAGACTTCAAGTTTGAAGCGACCAGCGGTTTGCAGGGACACCATCACCCGCTGGGTTTCGCCGGCTTCGACGCTCTGGCGGGAACAGTAGCCCTCGATGTCCGGGGCTCGGAATCCGCCGGACTTGTCGAGCCGGACTCTTGTCAGTTGCCAGTCGGCCGCGCCGGGTTTCGCGTTCTCACTGCGAATCAGGGACTGGTCCGCCGGGGGCGTCTGCAGCGCGGCGAGGGGAGTTGCCAGAGCGGACTGGATCAGTGCTCGGCGCCCGAGTGTCTCGTCAATCATCTGTATGCTCCGATGAGTCGCAGGATCTATTCATCCAAACACGAAGATCGTTCGTGGAAGCGCTAGCGGCGGGCTCTCAGGCTGTCCGCCTTTGAGCCGCTCCTGATCGCTTGTAAAGGCGGACGTCGCTACTTCGTTCCCGCTCGAGCCCGGGAGCCGGACGCGCGCGGCCAGTTCGTTGCCGCGGCGCGAATCCACAATCCGGCACATGCGCGGTCTGCCCGCCTGCGGCGCTGGCGTTGCGGCTCCCGACAGGACCGAATATCCCGCCAAGGTATTCAGAAACTGGTGTCTGCGGGACGGCATCAGAAGCAGCCTTCCGACTAACGGTGTAAAGTACTCAATAATGATAAGCAATTCGAGAGTTGCAGCCTGGACTCTGTCGGCCCTCACGATCGCGGCAGCGAGTGTATCCGGGCAGAGCGATGCCGATCGCAAAGAATGGATCCAGTTGTTCAATGGTAAGAACCTGGAGGGCTGGTCCCCCAAAATCACCGGACACACGCTGAACGACAACTACGGGAACACGTTTCGCGTCGAGAACGGCGTCATGAAAGTGTCGTATGACAGGTACGACACTTTCGGAGGCAAGTTCGGCCACATCTTCTACCGCGACAAGTTTTCGTACTACCGCATCGCCGTCGAATACCGCTTTGTTGGCGAGCAGTCCAAGTCCGGTCCGAACTGGGCGATTCGGAACAGCGGCATTATGGTCCACAGCCAGCCGCCCGAGAGCATGAGGAAGGACCAGGATTTTCCGATCTCCATCGAGGTGCAACTGCTCGGCGGCGATGGAACCCGGGAGCGGACCACGGCAAATCTCTGCACACCTGGCACGAACGTCGTGCGGCACGGGAATCTGTTCACGCAGCACTGCCTGAATTCGAGTTCTAAGACCTACCATGGCGATCAATGGGTGCGGGTGGAAGTCGAGGTTCTCGGGTCGGACAAGATCACCCACATCGTCGATGGCAGCCCGGTGCTGAGTTACGAGGAGCCGCAGATTGGCGGCGGCGCCGTGTCGAACTTCGATCCAGCGATTAAGAAGGACGGCACGCTGCTCAGTGAGGGCTATATCTCTCTTCAGTCGGAGAGCCATCCGGTGGAGTTTCGGAAAGTCGAGCTGTTGAACCTGGTTGGCTGCATGGATCCGAAGGCGAAGAACTACAAATCCTATTTCGTGAAGCCGGACAACTCAAAGTGCAGCAACTGACGCGAAGAGGTTTCACGGCCGCGGGTCTGCTGGCTGCTTTGGTCCATCCAACGAAGGGCCGGGCGACGGCTCTCATAACGCCGCGGCGGACCATTCCTAGCCTGTAATTGCCAGAAGTTTCATCCCAACTGAAAACACAGACTACCGCGCTCTGGGCCTTTCGTTCATCTTCGTTCCGTCCGTATTGCACCAGAGCCAACTCGTCCTGGCCGTACAACTACGCGAATGCCTCTCGCAACCCCTCCGCGGCTCGGCGCCGCATCGGCGACACTCAGAGCGCCAACGAGCAAGCGGCGAAGCGCGTGCTCTGTCAAAATAGCGGCGGATGAGACTGTTACTTTTGTGTGCCGGCGCGCTCTGGTCCACGCTTGGGGCCCAGCCGGTCGACATCGGTTCGCGGCGCGAATTGTTCGTCGACGATCACCTGATCGAGCGTCTCCAAGGCGCCGAACTGCGTCTTCAGACACCAGACCTACGCGGCACCGCATTCGAACTGGACCGCCCCTGGGAAGGCCGTTTCAGCGGTTACGCCACCGCCGTTCGTCACGAGGACGGCTACCGTCTGTATTATCGGGGACGGCCTTCGGCCGGATCTGACGGTGCCGAGGGCGAGGTCACCTGCTACGCCGAGTCCAAAGACGGCATTCACTGGGCGAGACCGGAAGACAACGTGGTGCTGCGGGATGCGGTTCCTTATTCGCATAACTTCACGCCGTTTTTGGATACGCGGCCCGGCGCCGCGCCCAGCGAACGGTGGAAGGCGCTCGGGGGCGTTTCGCGGTCGGGTCTTGCGGCATTCGTTTCCGCCGACGGTTTGCAATGGACAAAGCTGCGCGAAGAACCGGTGCTCCCACCGTCGAAGGTTACCCGGTACGATTCGCAGAATCTGGCCTTCTGGTCAGAAACGGAGGGGCGCTACGTCGCCTACTTTCGCGTGTTCAAGGAAGTGCCCGGCATGGGCCGGGTGCGATGGGTGGCGCGCACTACGAGCCCCAATTTTCTTCAGTGGGACGAGCCGGTGGAGATGTCGTTCCGGCATGGTGGCGGCGCGGCCCCCGCTGAGCACCTCTACACGAATCAGACGAGCCCGTACTTTCGCGCACCCCACATCGCCGTGAGCATCGCAGCGCGATTCCTGCCTAAGAGGCAGGTGTTGACCGCCGAAGAGGCGCGTGCCATCGGCGTCGATCCCGGCTACTTTCAGGACGCCTCCGACGCCGTGCTGTTATCCACGCGAGGCGGTTCCATCTATGACCGAACGTTTCTCGAAAGTTTTCTCCGGCCGGGCCTGGGGATGGAGAACTGGACCTCGCGGACGAACTATCCGGCGCTGAACGTGGTGCAGACCGGTCCGGCCGAGATGTCGTTCTATGTGAACCGCAACTACGGCCAGACCACCGCGCACATCGCGCGTTATTCGCTGCGGCTGGATGGTTTCGCGGCGCTGCATGCCGGTTACGAGGGCGGGGCGATGCTGACACGACCGGTGCGTTTTGCAGGCAAGGAGCTTGAGATCAACTACGCGACCTCCGCGGCGGGCGGCATCCGCGTCGAGATCCAGGACGAAGATGGCGCGCCGATTCCCGGCTTCGCGCTCGAAGATGCGCGCGAGGTGATCGGCGATCAGATCGAGCGGGTGGTGGCGTGGAAAGCGGGCGCCGACGTGAGCGCGCTTGCCGGCAGGGCAGTGCGGCTGCGTTTCGTGTTGAAGGACGGAGACCTGTACTCGTTCCGCTTTCGCTGAGCGCCGGCTGGCGCCCGATCCACGGATTGAGGCCGACCCTGTTAAGAGCCGCGTCCCCCCACCCCCAACAACTGTGAATTAAACAGATGGAATTTTTCGACCTTACAGGGTTAGCGCCGCGAACCGCCAGGAAGGGCTACCACCGGCAGAACGATGTGCGACCGCCGTTGCGGCGAATGATAGATCGTCTGCCGCGCCACGCGCAGGCGGGCCGAGGCGCCCAGGGCCTCGCCCGTGTTGGGATTCCGGTCGTATTGCGGAAAATTGCTGCTAGTCACGTCCACGCGAATTCGGTGGCCCGGCAGGAAAACGTTTGCCGTTCCGCGCATATCGATCTCGAACTCGTAGGCTTCGCCCGGTTTCAGCAGTTGCACGCGATCCAATCCGTTCCGATAGCGGGCACGAAGGATGCCTTCCGCGATGTTCATGGCAAACCCGTCCGGATGGACGTCAACCAGCTTCGCGAAATAATCGGTATCCGGACCGTCGGTCGCGCCGTAGAGCCTCATCTTCACCGGTCCGGCGATTGCGACAGCTTCTTTCAAGACGCTGCTGGTATAAACCAGCACGTCCTCACGGGCTTCGACGGGCCGCTGGTCCACCGGGCCCGCCGGAATCGGCGCGCCACAGCAGTCATTGCCGCCCAGCGTGGGAACCGGATTCCGCGGGTCGTAAACAAACTCGTCTGAGGGAGCGCCATCCCGATTCTCGGCGCTCAGAACGCCATCCCCGCGCGCCGAATTTGCCCGGCCGCCACTCGAAAGGTAGTAAGGCGTGTACCGCGTTCCGGGCAGCGGCCAATCCTCGTGATGTACCCACCGGTTGATCCCCATGTAAAAGATCTCCACCGACGGCTCGCCGTCAATGCCATTGTCCACGCCCCGCAGATAGTGATCGAACCACTGCAGATTCCGTTCGAATAGCGTCCGATTCGCGGTAGGTCCGAAATCCACGTCGCCGAACTTCTGGCTGGGCCCGTGCCCCCAGGGACCCACGATCATCTTTGTGCCTCGGCGCGCCTCTGGAGTGCCGCCCTCTTTCCGCATACCGACGAAGCCGTTGAGCGTCCCACCAAGCAGTAGGTCGAACCAGCCCCCGTGCACGTGCACGGGGACCTTCACTTGAGAGAACTTCTCTTCCACGCTGATGGCCTTCCAGTAGTCGTCGTAGCTCTGGTGACCAATCCAGTCCCGGAAGTGCTCCACAGGTTGAGCGGAGGACGCCAGATCCAGCGTCTTGATGGGCAGGTTCCAAAGGATGTTTTCGTACTGCCACTCCTCCGGCGCATACCGTTCCGTATGCCAGTATTGCGGATACATCACGCGGCGCGGATTGCGCACCACGCCCCATCCGAACGCAAGCCCGAGTTTGAACGCGCCGCCGTGGAACCAGGTGTTGTGATACAAGCTGGTGGACGCCACTACCGGGAAGATCGCCACTAGGCTGGGAGGCGTTTTCGCCGCGGCCTGCCATTGCACGTTGCCGAGGTAGGAACCGCCGTGCATTCCCACCTTCCCGTTGGACCACGGCTGCTTAGCCGCCCATTCGACAGTGTCGTAACCGTCCTCCGCCTCATAGCGGAATGGGTCCCATTTCCCCTCCGATTCGAAGCGGCCGCGCACGTCCTGCACCACCACGGCGTACCCGCGCCGGGCGAAAGCGATGAGGTTCTCGTGGATGCCCTCGCGCTGTTTTCCGTACGGCGTCCGCACCACTAGAACGGGAAACCCCTCCGAGTTGACGGGACGATACACATCGGCATACAAGTTGATCCCGTCTCTCATCGGAACGGCCAGATTGCTGTCCACCCGGATCTGGTGGGACACCGGCCTGACATCGGCGGCGCCCGCGGCCAGAACAAATAGAAGGAGGGAAGCTACACGCATTGGTAACCGTGACTCGCTGAGCTTGGCCTTCTCATTTGTCAGGCTTCGGTACGCCGCCGGGCGGACCAACGCGCCCGCCCGTACTCACCCAGGCTCACCTCGCCGGACATCGCGTCGCCTGTTACCCGGCCTGAGAAATCGTAACTTAGCCGCTGGCCGCCGGCCGGCAGCGCGCTCCGGAACTCGATGCGATCGCCGTCGATGGAACCTTTGAGTTCACCGTCCAGCCACCACCCGTGGTGCGCACCGGAAAGTCGATTCCCCTTCGCGTGCAAAAAAACCTTGTGCTTGGCGGAACCGGTTTCGTACTGGACGTCCACATCCCAACGCCCAGTCACATCCACTGCGGGTGCGACAACCGGGGGTCTCGTCACGCCCTTCGGCGCCGACCGGAAGATCCGCGCCAGCCGATCCGCGACAATCCTGTGGTCTTCGGGCCGCATCGCCACAGGCCGGATCACAAACGCGTGCCCTCCTCCGGAAGCGTGCGACATGATCCTCGGCTCGCCATCCAGAAGCTGGCGCCCGATTTCGCCGGCAGTCAGACCGATCTGTTTCGGATCCCAGGAGATCTGAAGAGTCGGAAAAGGTCCGCCTCGTGACGGTCCGCGCACCTCCGTACGCACGCCGGGGATCTGCGTAATCCGTTCGGAGATGTGCGCGTACCAAGACTCCCATTCACGGAACTCGGCTTTGAGATCGCGCTTGGTGACGAACATCTCGACGGCGACCACCATTCCAGCGATTTCTTCCTTGCTGACCTTCATCGCGCGGCCGAACGCGTGATGCGGCGCGCTGTTCACCCAAGCGGCGCGGACCAGGTCTTTGCGGCCGATGAGCAGACCCGCCGTCTGCGGCCCGCGGATGATCTTGCCACCGCTGTACGCCACCAGATCGGCGCCTTGGGCGATGTAGGGGTTCGGAACGATGAGATAATCGGCCGCGGCATCCACCAGAATCGGCACGCCGGCCTTTTTCGCGAAAGGCGCTACCTCGGAAAGGCCGAACCGCGCGCTGCCGAAATGCTCGCCGAGAATCTGGATCATGGCAGTCCGAGGACCAAGTGCCGATTCCAGTTCCGCGGCCGAGTTCACCTCGATGATCTCCACGCCGAGGGTACGGGTGGCGTGGTCATACACGTTCCGCGACTCGCGCGGCATCACGACCTGGTTCTTCAATCCATCCAGATTGGGCAGGCGCTGCATCTTCTCCGGGTCCGATCCGGCGATGCAGGCGGCGGTGGCGTGCGACATGGCAGCCGCTGCGCCCGCCGTCACGATCCCCCATTCCACCTGAAGGAACTGCGCCAGGCGCTCGCCCGCCTTTTCCATGAGCTCATCGAGATTGACGTGATAGTGCGACGCCTGTTCGATGGCGGCGATCACTTCCGGCAGCATGCGCGAGCCGCCGTTGATGGTCAGCGTAGCCGTGGTGTTGATGAACGGACGCACTCCCAGGTGCGTGTAGACATTCGGTGACGACGCTCCGGCGGCTGGCGTGGCCGAGGCTGCCGCAAGCGCAGCCGCGGAGCCTCCCGTCAACATCAGATCGCGCCGGCTGACGCGCTTCCCGGTTCCAGAGTTCTTGTCCGGCATGAGTCTCCCCTCACGCAGTTAATTCAGTTTAGAGGATTAGCGATTATCCTATCACCGTCTGTGCTTCCCGGAGATCCGATCATGCGATTGCTTGGGGCCATATCCCCTGCGACAGCGGCTGAGTTGCCGGGCGGGTTGCCAATCATGACCCCTGCAGAGATAGTCCAGTAGACAGATCTGTCGTTTCAAATCATCGAGAGCAATCCCAGGCAAGGATGGTGGGAGACGTGGAGGCACTCCACCCGGCAGCCTGCCAGCGCCTCGCCGCCAGCAGGGTTTCCAACTGCGGCAAACGCCCGGCCCACCGTCGCACGATCGATGGGTCTGGCGATCGCGGCGCGTCTGCGACGTCCGGAACAGATCGCTCCCACTTACTGTTTGATCGCCGCAACAGCTCCCACGCTTTTTGCTGGCAGTGGAGGCTGTAGGTCCCTGACGGAGGCGACCAATCGGGCAGCACCGTGAATGTCTTTCCGCATGGGCGACAGATGCCGCGGCGAATTCAGATCTGCGCGTGATGGCCGCAGAACGGGCATAGCCGGGGTGAGAGCCGTCACGCGGAGCTGAGAGCGCCGTTGCCAGCCGGACATCAGTCTAAGCGAGCTGTAGGTTAGGACAGAATCGCCCGCAACGGCCCGACCACGAGGCCGTCGATGTCGAAGCGGCCCCGCGCGAGATCGTGACCGGCGCGGTCCACCACACTGAGCCGTGTAGCGGCGGGAATCAAGGCGATCGCTTTTTCGAGTTCGGATGGCGCGCCGAAGGGGTCGCGTGAGCCGTGGACAAACAGCGCCGGCACACGGATAGCGGGCAGATGCGCGGTGCGGAGTTTCTCGGGCTGGCCAGGTGGATGGAGCGGATAGGAGAGCAGCAGCAGTGCAGCGGCAAGATCGGGCCCCTCCGCGACCAACATGCTGGCCTGGCGGCCTCCGTAAGACTGCCCGCCGAGCACGATTCGATCGCCTGCCATGCCGCGCAACGTTTCGACGGCCTCACGAAGTCCCGCGCGGTCCGCGGCCGCGGTGGCCGGCGACGGCGCCCCGCGCGGACGTTTCTGGCGGAACGGAAGATCGCAGCGAAGCACCGTAAAGCCGGCCGCCGCTAGATGCCCTGCAACTGCGACGAGCAGCGGCGTTTCGCAATTGCCCCCGGCCCCATGGGTCAGGACCACGCCGGCGCCGGCAGACGGCGAAGGAGCGGAGTGAAGGAATCCGCGAACGTCGCCACGATGAATCGCGGACACAGACGTGGACAAGGACGCGGCCCGCCTAACGGAGTTGCTTCTGCTGGAGGTCGTGCATCATGCGCTTGAACTTTTCGCGCTGTTCCGGGCCGAGGATGCTTACGATACGCTCCTTGCCGTTGGCGCGCACTTCGTCCATTTGGGCCTGCAAAGTTTGGTAGTACATCGAGAAATCGTCGAGCACCAGCGCGACTTCTTTCTCCTGTCCGGCGGTAAGATCGAGCTCCTTGACGAAGTGCTTGAGGGCGATCTCGCGGTTCCCTTCCTTCCACGTCGCGGCCGGCGCGGCGGCGGCGCGGAAGTTATAACGCATGCTAAGCGCGCCGGCGGCGGCGCCGCAGAGGAACACCAACAGAAGAGTCAGCAGAATTTGCGGATTTCGCCAGGGTGACGGACACTCACCAGGTCGCATGGGCCTGCACCTCGTCGTTCGTCAATCAATACTCCTCAAACGTTGCGAGGTCGACGAGGACGGTGGCCCGGTTGCGTTCCTGGTCGGCATCGAGGCCGTATTCAGGCTCGGCCATCACGTAGGCCGGATTCTGAGCGAACTGGGTCGCGGGAGATCCGGACCAGAAGATGGTGGCGGAAAGAAGAAACAGCAGAGCCAGCGAGGCATACGCCAGCGTCTTGCTGAATCGCTGATCGAGAAATTGGAACCAGAAAGACGCTTGCCGTTGCGCCTCCACGCGGTCCAACACCCGCGCATAGAAGCCCGCGGCCGGCGCCAGTTCGGGCGGGCAGCGTAGCGCGCGCAAGGAATGAGACTGCTGTTCCATCCGTTTCACAAGGTTCCGTGTTTCCTCGCCTGCGGCGTCGAGTTGCCGCCGAAAGGACGCCACGGCTTCCAGATCCTCGGGACGGTTGCCGTCCAGGGCTCGAAGATACCCTTCCAGGCCGATTTCAATTTGCCGGTCCATCGCTTCTATCCCTCGAAAAACTGCCTCGCCGGAGCGAGACGGCCGGACGGGTCTGACGCCCGTCTTGGATTTTCTATCTAAATTACGCCCGCGAAGGCCGGGCGCGCAACCCAGTCTAGCGCGAAACCGCCGAGCTGAATTTCGGCAACATCCGCTGGGCCGCCTTGACGAGCTTCTGCCGGGCGCGAAAAAGCTTGACCTTGATGGTGTTTTCGTTCATTCCGGTCATCTGCGCCAATTCTTCCACGGAGTGCCCTTCCACTTCTTTCAGGAGGAGGAGGTTGCGGTCCTCCTCGGAAACTTTTGCCAGCAGCTTGATCACGAGGTCGCGCTGGGCCACATCGGTGTCGAACGTCCGCTGATTCCGGCTGCCCGGCTCGGAGCGCTCCAGCCGTTGCGCTTCCTCCTCTGTGAAATCGCTTTCATAAACGAGCTTGCGAACCTTCTTCTTGCGAAGGTAGTCGTAGCACTCGTTGACCGTGATCTTGTAGATCCAGGTCAGGAGGCTCGAACGGAAATCGAAATTGCGCACCGAGAAGTAGATCTTGGCGAAGACCTGCTGCGCAATATCCTCGGCATCGTTGTGATTCCGCAGGATGCCATAAATAATTGAAAATACTTTGCTTTGATAGCGGTCGACGACTTCGCGGAAAGCCAGTTCGTCGCCGTTCTGGACGCGCCGGACAAGCAGTGCCTCCTCGGAATTTTTGTAGTCCACAGTCGCCTTGGCTTTCGCCTTCGCTGCCACCGCCGGTAGAGGAAGAGTCCCAGTCGCGCCAGTCATAGCAACTAAGCTGACGTGGCTACTTCCGATACGGTTTCAGTCCCTTGCGGGTCGTGATCGGGCTCGAAGTCGTTAATGTAGCAGATTCCAAAGGGTTCAGGCAGCGGCCGCCCGAATCTTGACCGCGGCGCGCTGCATCCATAGGATAGGTAAGGAAGGGTGCCGGCCCCAATCGTTTTTGGCAGCCGGGCAATACTTGACTTTT
>CAYPUQ010000115.1:0-14774 GCA_964413655.1 uncultured Solibacteraceae bacterium
GAGATGACGGATTGAACTGCACCGGAATCGGTTCGCCAAGCGGCGCCGCCGATTCGTCGCTGCTGATCGCCTGGAGTGTAGCTTTTTCCAGTTGACTCATCCGCTATTCCCTTACGGCGCCTTCAGGCGCAGGCCCTCGTGAGCAATATGTAACTCCTCGATGGCCACCTCGCCGGTCTTCGCGTTCAACTCCGGCCCGCGCAACCGAACCGGAAGTCCGCGGTCGAACACCCACGTGGCGGCCACCTCGTCGCCCACGCTCATCACGTCGATGCTGCCGTCGCACCGGGAAACAGGCCTCTGGCCGGAGACGATGCCCTGAATCCAGTTCCACAACGACCGATCGGCCGCGCCCGAGCTGCCGTAAAGCATGCCGCGCTTGAGAACGATGTTCTGGTACTTGGCGCGGCCCACCTGGCGGATCACGGCGTCGTTGTTTCCGCCCTCCAGATACTCCTTCACGTCCATCTCCACTTCCAACCCGCCGCACTCCTGGAAACCGCCGTCGCCGAACTCCGTGCCGTCGATAATGCTGCGCAACTTGATCTGAAACCGGAACGATCGAAGCAAGCTGTTCGCCATCGCCTACTCCTCCACGGCCAGCGTCCCGTCGCCGTCGCGCGACAGCCGCAGCACGATGAACTCCAGCGGTTCCGCCGGCGCCACGCCCACCAGTGCAATCAACTGCCCTGCATCGAGTACGCGTTGCGGGTGCAGTTCGGCGTCGCATTTCACGAAGAACGACTCCTCTTCCGTCGCGCCGCGAAACGCGCCGGCGCGAAATAGCCGGCGCAGAAACCCATCGAGCAGCTTCCGCACTTCCGCCCGCAGCGCGGAGTTGTTCGATTCGAACACTAGCCATTGCGTCTGCTGGTCGAGCGTGCGCTTGATCATCGTCACCAGCCGCCGCACGCTGAGTTGGCGGTACGCGGGATCGCGGCTCAACGTCCGCGCCGCCGTCAGCCGGATGCCATCGCGTTCGCGCAGATACACGTTGATTCCGTGCGGGTGAAGTTCGTCGTGCCGCTGGGGCGAGACCACGTCGTCGACCGTCACCACTTCCGCCGCCAACTCGTTCGCCGGGCCGTGCGCGACCCCGAACAGGTTTTCTTTCCGCGCGATAATTCCAGCGGCTACCGACGAAGGAGGAATGCGAATCAGCGCGTCGCGGCTGTCGTCGCGACGGGCGGCGCGCACCCAGGGATGGTAAGCGGCCGCGTAGGCCGACTGGAACATCGAGCGCCACTCGAGAATTTGCCGCTGCTTCAGCCCGCGCGGCACGTCGAGCAGAACCACGAACGAACGTATCTGTTCGGCGAGTTCCTCCAGCTTGAGTTGCAGCCGTGTGATCTCTGCCAGATCGGCGGGAATCGCCGGATCGAGCCGCAAACCCTCCAAATCCGGTGTTACAGCCTCCTGTTCCGCCGGGGCCTGGATCGTCACGCAACGCTCGAACGTTGGACCCGCCAGCGACACGGGGTCCGTAATCCTCTCGGGCGCCGTGAGTGGCTCGGGCGAGTAGAGGTCGGGCGCGACCACCAGCGACAGGTCCGATAGGTGAACCAGTGCGTGAACGCCCTCGCCCGGTTCTTCGTTGCCCAGCACCCAGGAGTCGTCGAAGAAATCCTGCGGAGTGATTTTCTCGTAAAGGTCCGTGCCGCCTTCAAACGATGCCGCCGCCGCGCTTTCGTCCGGAAGCACTTCCGATTCCGCCCAACTGTGCTCCGGATAAACGAGGCTCGACTCGTAACAGAGCACGGTCGCCATCCAACGCGGATGCAGAAAGGAAAGGCCGAGCCGCTCGTGGGTCTCCGTCCGTCCCGTGCCATCGCTGAGCGACAGAACTCCGTGCGCCAGTTCGGCGCCCGCGGGCAGACTCGGCACGCTGCTGCTCAGCGAAGCGCGGTGGACGAAGCCGCGAGCTCCCGCGCGCCCTTCCGGAACAAGTGACGTCACGAAGCGCAGTTCGATCGATCCATCCTCCAGCGTTAGCCGCAGCAGCGAACCCGCCGGCACATCGCTATCCCCGGCGAAAGTGAGACTCGCCGCCGCCCGATCCTCAAACGACACCGGTGTGTAGGTGAACCGGATCGACGCGGACAGCTGGTTTCCCCAACTGCCCTCGTTGCGCGCCCGAAGAATCAGCGGTCCTGCGGGCGTCGAAGCGCCGCCCACCGTCCCCACCGCCGGCTGTCCTTCGTTCTCCGGATGCAGCCTATCCGCATGCACGATCCGCGCGATATAGGCGCGGCGGCCGCCCTGCTCGAAGAACGCGGCCACGGCGTAGGGCAACAACCCCGGCCCCTCGAACGCTCCGTACAAGCGGCGGTACTCGTCGAAGCTTTCCACCGCGACGGCCGCGGTGCGCCGGCGTGGCCGCTGCGGTTCGACACACGGCCGTCCGTCCCGCCACTTCTCGTCGAACACCGGCACGCGCGCCGGCCCGCGCGGAGCGACGCCCACGAAGGCACACACGTCCATCCGCACGCCGGTGAGTGCGCGGAGCGGCACGTCCGGATAGTGATAGATGCCGGGCGCGCCCAGCGGAATGCGGACCGCCGAAGCCATGCCTACTTGTACTCGATGCCTTCGTGGACCAGGCTCAGTTCCTCCATCGCCACTTCGCCGCCGCCCTTCGCCGCAAGCGTCGGCCCGGTCCACTTCTTTGGCTGCGCGTTGCGCAGCGACCACGTGGCCACAGGCTGCCGCGCCTCGTCGAGCAGCGTGATGGTGATGTTGCGTGGATCGGCCGTCCCGTCTCGTACGGTTTTCAGCCACGCGAACAAATCGTCCGAACCCACCAAGCCGCGTTTCAACGTAACGTCGTCCACCTTATGCGTGTTCGGCACTTTGCGCACGGTGTTGAACTTCTCGTTGCCGTTGCGGTACTCCGAGTAGCTCACCTCGAAGCCGAGCCCGCTCACGTCCGAGAACCCGCCGATCACCGTTCCTTCCCCGCCGTCGCCCTGCTGGCCGCCCAGGGCGACAACGTAATTAAACGCGCCATATGGGTTATCGCGAAATACTGGCATAGCTGTCTCCTAGTTCCTCAGACCTTTGCATCGGCCGTCCATTGGCCGATCCTGAAGATCACAAACTCGGCCGGCTTAACCGGGGCGATCCCGATCAAGCAGATCAGCCGGCCGTTGTCCAGGTCGTTCTGGGTCATCGTGGTGCGGTCGCAGCGGACGAAGAACGCTTCCTCCGGCTTGTCGCCGAGCAGCGCCCCGTTCTGCCACAGCACCAACAGAAAGTTCTCCACCGTCTCGCGGATGTTCGCCCAGAGCCGCGCGTTGTTCGGCTCGAACACCGCCCACTGCGTCCCGAGATCGATCGAATGCTCGACGTAGATGAACAGCCGCCGGACGTTGACGTACTTCCACTCAGGATCGGAGCTTATGGTGCGTGCGCCCCAGACGCGGTTTCCGCGCCCCTCGAAGAAGCGCAGCGCGTTGATACCCTCCGGGTTGAGAACGTCCTGCCGTTCCTTGTTGATATTGGCTTCGAACCTGGTAAGTCCGCGCACAACCTCGTTGGCCGGAGCCTTGTGAACGCCCCGCTCGATATCCGACCGCGCGTAGATACCGCACACGAACCCCGACGGCGGCAGCATCAACCGCCGCGGCGGCGCGCCCTGCGCCGGCCGCTCCGTCGGATCGAAAATCTCGATCCACGGGTGGTACATCGCCGCGTATTTGCTGTCGAAGCGTCCCCGGAATGCGCGGATCTCCGTCATCGAACTGCCCTCCGGCGCGTCGAGTACTCCGATGCGATACCGCAGCCGCTCGCAGTGCCCGATGAGACGTCCGACCGCGTCCGCCGACAGATCCACGTCCCCGTAAGTACCCGAGTCCGGCAAGGCCACGATCGCAATATCGTCGATCTCGCCGAGCGCCTCCAGTCCCGTCGCTTTGATGTCAGCGTTGTCGAGACTGGCGGCCTGCCCCTGGAGGTCCGACGGCTGCGCCACGCCGCCGTCGTGCCCGCCGCTCAGTCGTACGCCCTGGCCGGGATCGGCTGTGCCTCGCAACGCCAGCAGCAATTCGCCCGGATGAATCGAGCCCGGAGTCCAATCCAGGAACACAACGGCATTCTCGTCCTCGGGGTCATTTGCTTGGAGGATCTTGCCGATGTAGCGCTTCTGCCTCGGATCGGCGGCCAGTTCGTTATACACGTCCACTCGGTCCAGATCCACCGCCACGATCACCTGCATCTCGAGGATCTGGATGACGTCGCTACCGCCCGGCGCGGGCGACGAGCCATTCAACCGGACAAACGTCTGGCTGCCATCCGCCGCAACTTCCACCACGGCGACGTTCCCCGCCACCGGCGGCGTATTGCCCACGGGCGCCGTCCCGGGCGTGATCTCGACAATCGTACCTGCCTTCGCCCGCTGTGCCTGCGGACCGAACGTGCCGTGCGTGTAAGCGACGTTGCCGCTGCGAGCCACGCGAGCTTCCACCAGCACGTTGCCGAGGCGTCCCGGCCATCGCGCGGTCCAAGTCGCGGTGCCGGCGCCGCCAGCTACCGTGACAGCCGCCGTCGCGACGCCGTAGTCGTCAAACACGCCTCCGCCCGAATCGCGCGGGGCATAAACCCGCGACACGTACAACCGCTTGCCGCCGTTGTCGAAGAAAGCACGCGCCGCGTGTGCAAGGTAGCCGTGCCGCTCCTCTTCGGGATCGGTCGAACCGGCCGCGTTGCGCAGCGGTTCCAGGCCGCCGTACACCTGCTCGAACTCGGTGAAACTCGTGATGAGCCGCGGTTCAGTGGTTCGCGGTCCGCCCGGATACTGCACCGGTCCGAACCGGGTCATGCCGGCGAAGCCGGTGGTGCTGGTTGGTACGCCTTCGATCGACTTCGAGCGAAAGCTAACTTCCTCTACATAAACGCCTGGGGCCAGGTATTCCGGCATCGATAGGCTCCTTTACTTAACATCCGCGCGTCGCGGTCTACGGAATGGTGAAAGCATTTGTTTCGCTGTGCATTCGTCCGAGCCGAATGCCAATGTCACGCCCGGTTGTCGCGGTGAAATCACCAGGCAGAATTTCGCCGGCCGAAACCGGATCGTCTTCCGGATCGGCCGGATCTAAGGTCTGGGCCTCCTCAAGCGGCAGGTCCCAAAAAGGATCTTGCGCGGGCACGTCCGGCGACGGCGGAACCGGCGCCGCGGCGGGCAGAAACACATCCACACGAATTTCGAGCGGATCGACGAGATCGCCGACGGGGCTCGCGGACGGATGCAGCAACAGTAGAAACTCGCCGCGGTCGTCAGCCATCGCCCGGCCGACCACCGGACCTCCGCCGGGCAGGGTCGCGGTGACTCGGGCCCATCGCCCCGGTTGTCCGTCCCTTATCACACGGCCGCGAATGCCGGTGTGCAGAGACGCGACGTCGTACGCCGCGCCGGGAAACAGCGCCGGACGGCGCACCCGGTTCTGATACGGCAGACTCTCGGCGTCTTCGAGCGTCAGGATCGGATAGCTAATCAGCCGCGGTACGAACCGCCGCTCGCTCTCCACAAATCGCAGCGCGACGCGATCCGCCACGCCGGGTTGATAGAGAAGGGCGTGCAGGCAGGAATCGTGACGGTCCACCGAAGGCCGCGGCAGGCCGGTTACCGCTTCGTTGAAAACAACGCGGAGCGCATGAGCGGTGCGCAGGCCCCGGCCCGCGTCGATCGGCTCCAACCCGAGAGCGAGCCGTTTGACGTTCTCGACAAACCGGAGATCGACGAACTCGTTCATACGCCCACTCCTGGCTTCGCCCCGGTCGCGAGCGTCGTGACCGGCGTCTCGGGCCGCGCCTGCCGCGAATCGATGCGCGCGATGCGCGCGATATAGGGAACGCTCAAACGAAAATCCGTCGGCAGCGAATCGAACGTGCGCATCACCGCTTCGGTTGTGATTTCTTCCATCACAACCTGGATGGATTCGTTCGAGCCCCAGGAAGCCGACGGGTGCAGCAGCGGACCGCTGAGAATTGGCGTGGTTTCCAGGCATTGCATGGCCTTGCCGATAATTCGCAATTCGAACTCCGAATTGTCCGCCCACGGCGTGATGAGGAAATGAATGTCCACCGCCAACCGGCCGCGCCCGTCCTGGCTACCGACGGCCGACCAAGCGGCGCGCATGGTTTTGTTGAAATCGACGCGGTAGAAGAAGACCGACAGCGCGGGCGAGCCGATGCTGGTCGCGACGGCGTTCGGCTCGAAGTCGGACGTGCGCACGAGCACCGCGCGCGTCTTGCTGCCGTCCACCGGTTCATCCTCCTCGAAGGCGGCGTTCAGCAAGCGTTCGATGCTGCGCCCGGCGGCGGCAATGGCGGCGTAATCAGCCACTGATATCGGACCTCCCGGAGTCGCGGTCGCGCTCGAATTCTCGAACGGAACGCTCCAATAGGCGGAGAAACTCCCTGGCAAACATTGGCGTCGTCGCCAGCCGCGTATGAATCACGGGGTCGCCTTCGCGCTCGTAGGACGACTGACCAAACTCGAGGACGAATTCATCGTCGCTGTAGCCGATCTGCAAATAGTTGGCGTAACGGGCCTCCAGCGGACCGCCCTCCTTCCCTCTGCCCACCGCGCCCTCCGTTCAGGGCTCCTGGCGCTATTGCAGTCCGGCGGCCATATCCGCGCGGCGGCGGATAAGCGATGGTGGCCGAACAAGTTGCCGCCGGCTCGCGGACCGCGACTGGACGGTTCGGCGTCACAGGCGAGTGTTACGGCCGGGCCAGCCGCTTCGCTCCAACGCCCGTGCGGGGCGGCATCGCGACGGTGTCACGGCACGCTGTGACACCGTCGCGGGATCCTGAGACAGTCGCTCCACTACGGTCCGGTTCATGAAGCATGATTTTTCGATTAAGGCTGATACGGAGACGTGCCGAATTCCACGGATTCGTGGTAGAGTTTTGAACGCTGTCTAGTTCCAAATGGTCGGAGGACCGCATGGAGGGTACCGTCCTCATTTTGGGGGACGAGGGAGCAAATCTCGATCTCGTTCGGGGCCCGCTCGCACAAGTCGGCTGTCGGATCGTTGAACGTCCATCCGGGACCGGCGGGGTGGATGCCGTTCAGGAAACGCATCCCGATCTGTTGATTGTTGGGCTCGGCGCCATCGGCTCACTCGACGGGCTCGCCGTGGCCGTCCAACTGCGGCAGACCGGCTCTCGCATCCCCATCCTTGCCGTCACCACCCAAGGCTCGGAGGCACAAGCGGTCGCCGCGCTCCGCACCGGCGTGAACGATTACTTTCAGTTGCCATCCGCCGCGAACGAGTTCGTGGCGGCGGTCGAAAGGCGCCTGCCGCGCGAGAACAAAACCAGCACTGGCGAACCGTGTCCGGCGGGGCGGCTGGTGGGACGCAGCGAAGGCATCCGCGAACTGCGGCAGTTTCTTCCGCAGGTTGCCGCTAGCGAATGCAACGTCCTGATCACCGGCGAAACCGGTACCGGGAAGGAACTAGTGGCCGAAGCGATTCACGAGGGCAGCCCACGCCACGGGCGCAAGATGCTCGCTATCAATTGCGCCGCTATCCCGGACAGCCTGCTCGAGTCGGAGTTCTTCGGCTACGAGCGCGGCGCTTTCACCGGGGCATACGGGACCCAGCGGGGCAAACTCGAGGAGGCTGCCGGCGGTACGGTGTTCCTCGACGAGATCGGCGAGATGAGTCTGTACGGGCAGGCGAAGCTGCTGCGGGTGCTCGAATCGAGAGAGATCCAGCGCCTGGGCAGCCGGCGCAGCGTCGCCTTCGACGCGCGCATCGTCGCCGCCACTAATACGGATCTGGAGCGGCTGGCCGAGGAGGGCCGGTTCCGGCTCGACTTGTATTTCCGGCTCAACGTGGTGCGCCTGCAGATCCCGCCGCTGCGGGAGCGGAAGGAGGATATCCCGACGCTGCTGGATCACTTCGTCCGTGAGCTCAATCGGAAACTGGAGATGAGCGTGGAGGGCTTCGCTCCGGAGGCTCTAGCCATGCTGCTCGGTCACGAATGGCGCGGGAATGTCCGCGAACTCAGGAATCTGGTCGAAGCCATCTACGTCACCCGGCCCGGCCGTCAAATCGGTCCGATGGACTTTCCGGATCACTTCCGGAAAACCTTCGAACGGGAGCGACTGCGGGGCGAAGGCAACAGCGACCGCGATCGCCTGCTGGCCACCCTGGAAGCCACCAACTGGAACAAGACCGAGACGGCCCGGCGGCTGCAATGGTCAAGGATGACGGTCTACCGGAAGATGACACGGTTGAAGCTCGAACGCGGGCGGTAATCGTGAGGCTCCGCCGGTGTCCCCTCACCAAAACTGGGTTGACGTCTCCAACGCCTCCTCCGGCGTTCCGATTTCTTCGCCCGTGATCAGGACACTGGGCTCGTACTTCTCGGTGGAATAGCTGTGCCAGGCGAAACTCCACCGGTCGTCGCTGCCGAAGTAACGGATCCGGCAGAGATGGATCGGCGTGTTTCGCAGCCGGTTAAGCCACACCTCGCGCGTCTCCCCTTCAGGAGGTACCCGGTCGAGCGGCTCATCGGGTTCCCTAAACGCGTCGAGATAACAAAGCGCGCCGCGGAAGCGCACCTCGATTCGGACAAACTTTTCGGGGAACTCCTTCGCCGCGTAATCGAGAATCCGACGTTCGGTGCGCGCCCTGACTGCCGGCGGTATGTTCTTCCCGCCAACATGGGGGTTATAAACCCAAGGCAAGCTAACTCCTTAATCGCGGTCCTTATCGATCGGCGTCACCGGATCGAGCAGCGGCCAGCACAGGGTGCCCAGGAGATAGACGACGGCCATCGTATATAGGAAGACGTTCCAGTCCCCGCCGTAACGGTCAACGAGGTAGCCGCCGAGCCACGGCGCGACAAAGCCGGCCATGTTGCCCATCATGTTCATCGAGCCCGCCAAGGTGCCTGCGTATTTGCCGCCGACGTCCATGCAGGCGCCCCAGGCGCCGGGCATCACGAGATCGTTGCAGAAGCTGGCCATGCCCATCGCGATCATCGCCCAGAACACGTTGCCGGTGTTGATCGAGAGTATTAGGAATAGGCCGGCCCCGAGGAATCCGCTGCAAGCCAGCAGGCGGCGGCTCAGGCGTACGCTACCCACTAAGTTCTCCATCTTGGCGGAGATGAGCCCGCAGAACAGCGACCCGAAGCCGCCGAACAGGAGCGGGAAGATGGCGTACTTGGCGCTCTCGCCCTCGGACAGGCCACGCCCCTCCTGGAGGTAGGTGGGCAGCCAGGTGATGAAGAAGTACCAGGGGAACGAAAGGCAGAAGTACTGCACCCAAAGCAGCCAGACCGACCGCGAGGCGATCAGTTTGCCCCACGGCACGTCGCCGTGTCCACTCGCGGTCTTGTCGGCGTCCTTGAGCAGCGCGAGCTCGCCGGAATTGACGCTCCTGTGGTCGCGTGGGTTGTCGCGATACCAGAGATAGAAAGGGATCGCCCAGAACAGCCCGAGCCCGCCGAACATCACGAAGGCCCAGCGCCAACTCATGAACGAGAAGACGAAGATCACGAGCGGCGGCGTAAAGGCGCCGCCCCACCGGGCGAAGCTCCACATAATGCCCTGGGCACGGACCCGTTCGTTGGCCGGCAGCCAGGTGGTAAACGACTTGGTGAGGTTCGGGAAGCACCCAGCCTCGCCGGCACCGAACAAGAAGCGCGTGACCCACATCGACCAGAAGTTCCACATTGCGCCGGTCAGGGCTGTGAAGGTACTCCACCAGATAACAATGCGTAACAGCACACGCCGAGGCCCCATCCAGTCGCCGAGCCAGCCGCCGGGAATTTCGAACAGCGCGTAGGCGATGGCGAAGGCGGAAAAGATTCGCCCCATCTGTTCCCGGTCGAAACCGAGATCCCGCGAGATGTGCGGCGCGGCCATCGAGATGCAGACGCGGTCGATGTAGGCGAGAATCGCGAGCGTGACCGCGAAAACGATCACCCAATAGCGGGTGCGCGTCGGCCTGTCGGCGATCAGCGGCGGCGGTGTGTGGATAGCCATGCGAATCCGTTATCAGATCACGGCGAGGCGGGCTCGCGCAAGCCCTGCCCGGCGAACATTTTGCGAGATCCGCGGTGCGGCGCTATTCGGCGCCTGCCAGTTCCTGGTCCATCCAGTCGAGGTAGGTGGCCGCCCCGTCGACGATGGGGAGGGCGACCGCCTCGGGCACGGTGTAGGAGTGGACAGCGGCGATCTCCTGCTTGAGGCGGTCGAAGAGGTCGCGGCGGGACTTGATCACGAGCAGGAACTCGGCGGACTCCTCGACGGCGCCCTGCCAGTGGTAGACGCTTTGGATGCCGGGGACGATGTTGACGCAGGCGGCGAGGCGCTTCTCGACAAGATGCCGCGCAATGCGTGAGGCCTCGTCGGCGGAGGCACAGGTGGAGAGAACAACGACTTTCCCGGTCATCGGAGCACCCCCTTAGTCGAGTACCACATTCTTGTGGATTTTTGTTTGAAACTCGATTATAACTATTAGAGGATGCACGTACGGACGCAAACACTCGCCGGAGCGCTTGTGTTGTGTAGTCTGGGCGCGTACGCCTATGTTTCTCTCACAGGACCTTACGGGCTGGATGCCCTCCGGCAAAAGCGCGCCGAGATCCACCGGCTGCGCGAACGGAACGAGAACTTGAAAACAGAGATCGAGCGCCGCCGCGCGCGCAACGAGGACCTGCTCAAGAACCGCGATACGCAGGAGCAGGAACTGCGCCGCCAGTACGACGTGCTTCGCGAAGGGGAAAAAGAGTTTAAGTACCCCGAGGTTCCCGCTCAACCGCCCAAGTAGCGCTCCCCTCCCTCCGTTCCAGGCCACAGTGGCCTCTTTCTCGTTTCACTGGCTATTGCAGATGCCATCATCAGACCGGCGGTCAGTCAAGCCGGGCAAGAAACGCGAGCCACGCCTCCTCGGTTGTGTGACAAACGGCCCCGCACGGAGACCCGAATGCAAGTGGACTCGAATCTGCAGAAGAATATCCCGATCGGCGAGACCATCGGGCGTCCCAACGCGTGGACCTGATCAACGCCAAGCAAGTACTGGGCAGCCCATGAACCAATCCCCTCAACATGAACTTCGGGCGCGTGGCGAGTTTCATCAACACGCCGCACTTGATCCAGCTCACTTTCCAGCTAACCTATTAGCCATACCAGAAGGAGGCATCGAGAGCGCAATTGAAACGGCGTCATTTTCTCTTCGGATCGCTGGCCGCCGTTCTGCCCTCACGGGCGAGGGCGGCCGCCGGGCGAAAAATCCTCATCGTTCTCGTGGACGGCTTCGGACCCGAATATTTGGAGCGGAGCGACATGCCCAACCTGAAGCGCATGTGCCGCGAAGGGGCGTGGAAGACCGGCCGGGCGGTGATCCCGTCGGTCACCAACGTCAATAACGCTTCGCTCGTCACCGGCTCTTTCCCCAGCGAGCACGGAATCACAACGAATTTCCGCTACGACCGCGCCACCCGCCAGTACTCGCCGATGGAGTCCTCGGAGTTCCTGCTCCGCCCGACCATCTTCGAGCGCGCGCGAAAACTGGGGTGGCGCACGGCGATGGCGACATCGAAGGACAAAGTGCGCACTCTCTGCGCCCGCGGCGTCGACGCCGCCGTTTCCGCCGAGCAACCGGACCCGGCCTGGATCGGGCGAATCGGCCAACAGGAGAGTATGTACTCGGCCGCGGTGAACTACTGGACTTTTCGCGCCGCCCGTCACCTCTTGCGCAATGGCATGGACCTCGTCTACCTTTCGACCACCGATTACATGATGCACACCTACGCTCCGGAGGAGGAGCCGTCGCTCGAACATCTGCACGTGCTCGACAAACTGCTGGCCGAAATCTTGGACGACCATCCAAAGATCGAGGTCTACCTCACCGCCGACCACGGCATGAACGCCATGACCGAGGCGATTGACGTGGCGCGCGTGCTTCGCACGCAGGGGATCGAGGCCGAAGCGGTGCCCATCATCCGCGACAAACACGTCGTCCACCACCGCAGCCTGGGCGGCGCCTGTTACGTCTACCTCGCCCGTCCCTCGGATCTCCGCCCGGCCGCGTCGCTGCTACGAAAGACTGATGGCATCGAGGAAGTCTACGATGCGAAGACCGCCGCCCGGAAATTTCACCTCCACCCCGAGAGAATCGGCGATCTCTTCCTGTTGGCCAGGAAGCACGTTGCATTCGGCGCGCTCGAACGGGAACGGGATGAAGTGAAGGTCCGCAGCCACGGTTCCCGTTACGAGGCGGACGTACCGCTGATCGTTTACGGGCGCAAGGCGCCCATCGCTCAATACGAATACAACCTGCACCTGACGCAGAAACTTTCGCTGGAGGATTCATGAGAAGATTATTGGGAATCGCCGCCGGCCTGCTGGTGGGCGGCGCGCTGATCTGGTCGCAACGCGAACACCTCAATCTCCGGCCCGATGCGAAAGTAGGTCCCATCGAGGAGGGGTTCATGCTCCCCACTGGCTGGATGGTCCGCCCCGCCGGCCGGCAAGTTCCCCTCGAAACCCTCCCTCTCGCCTCACGTCCGACCGCGGACGGGGAGTCGCTGGTGATCGTCCAATCCGGCTACAACACGCCGCGGCTCAGCTTGCACTCGGCACGGGACGGCTCGGAGATCTCGCGCCTCGAATTGAAGGACTCGTTTCACGGCCTCGCCCTCGACGGCGATACGGTCTACGTTGCGGGCGGTACGACCCGCGGCGTTTATGAGATCGCCATTGAGAGAAAGCGGCTCGTCGAACGGCGCCTCCTCCCCGCCAGTTCGGAGCGGGACTCCTTCATCGGCGACGTGGTCCTCTCGCCGGACAGGCGCCTTCTCTACGCCTCCGATATTACCGGCAACGCGATCCTGGTGCTGGACCGAAGCGGCAAGGATCCTGTCTGGCGGATTCCAACCGTGCGCATGCCTTATCGGATTCTGTTTCACCCGAGCGGCCGGCAGTTCCTGGTAACAAGCTGGTCGGACGCCGCAGTCGCGCGCCACGACAACGCCAGCGGTAAGATTCTGCAGCGGGTTCCATTGGGATCGCATACGACGGACATGATCTGGCAGCACCCGCCGCCGGACGCGTCGCCGCGCCGCGCCGAACAGGGACTGCGCCTGTTCGTGGCCGCCGCACACACCAACGACGTGTACCTGTTGTCCTCGCGCAGCGACGGCGAACTCACCGCGATTGAGCGTGTGAGCGTGGCGCTCAGTCCTCGTCAACCCGCCGGCATGACGCCCAGCGCCCTATCGCTGAGCGCGGATGGCAAGTTCCTCTACGTCGCCTGTTCGGACGCCAACGCGGTGGCGGTGGCGGATGTGTCGGGCGCGATGTCTCGGGTGGTGGGCTTCGTTCCCACCGGCTGGTATCCGACGGAAGCGAAGCCGCTGCCGGACGGCCGCCTGCTCGTGCTGAACGGCAAAGGCCTGCGCTCGTTTCCGAACCCCAAGGGACCCTACGACACCCTGGACCGTAGCAAACTCACACAGGAAGAACGGGCGGCGATTCAGCACGTCGGACGAATTCAGGTAGGCGGCATGTCGCTGATCGCACCCTTCGGCCGACGATGAACTCGCGGAACATACCCGTGCCGTCTACCGCAATTCGCCCTACCGCGACCAGTTGCTCGACGACGCCGGCGTGCCGGACGGCAATCCGATTCCCACCCGGCTCGGCGATCCGTCGCCCATCAAGCACGTCATCTACATCGTCAAGGAAAACAGGACCTACGACCAGGTTTTCGGCGATCTCGAGATGGGCAATGGCGATTCGTCGCTTGTGCTGTTCACCGAGGAATCCTCGGCGAACCATCGCAAGCTGGCGCGCGAATTTGTCCTGTTCGATAACTTCTATGTGAACGGCGATGTCAGCGCCGACGGCCATAACTGGTCGGCCGGCGCGATCTCGCCCGACTTCACCAATAAACTGTACCCGAATCTCTACGGCGGCCGCCGGGCGGCGATGAGCCTGTACTGGGGCCGTCCGCCCCATAACCACACCGAAGATGCCTCGCGCCCGCACGGCGGCTACCTGTGGACCCGCGCCTTCGAAGCGGGCGTCTCCGTCCGCAATTACGGCTGGCTGACCAAGAACATCCCCAATGCGAAAACCGGCGAGCGGCAGATTCTCGACGCCGAAAGCAAAGAGTTGATGGCAGTCACCAACATGTACTTCCGCGGTTACGATGTGACGTACCCGGACGTGGAGCGCATGCAATTCTTCGTCAAGGACGTGAAGGAGTGGGAACGGACCGGCGAAATGCCGCGGCTGATCGTGATGCGGCTCGGCAACGATCACACGGCCGGAATGAGGGCGGGCGCGTTCACGCCGCAAGCGATGTTCGCCGATAACGACCTCGCGATGGCCCAACTGATCGAAGCCGTTTCGAAGAGCCGCTTTTGGAAGGAGACGGCGATCTTTGTGCTGGAAGACGATGCGCAAGCCGGACCCGATCACGTCGATTCGCACCGGTCCATCGCCCTGATCGCATCGCCGTGGGCCAAGCGGGGCGTTCTCGACAGCAACTTCTACAACACGGTCTCCGTGCTGCGAACGATGGAACTGATCCTCGGCCTTCAGCCGATGACCCATTTCGACGCCGCGGCCCGCCCGATGTACACAGCCTTCACATCCGAACCGGACTTCCGGCCGTTTACCGCGGTGGAGCCCAAACAGTCGCGGACGGAACGGAATCCTGGCGGAACGCCCGAGGCGGTCCGGTCGGCCAAGTTGGACCTATCCGAAGCCGACCTGATCGACGACCAGGAACTCAACGACATCCTTT
>CAYPUQ010000116.1:0-14769 GCA_964413655.1 uncultured Solibacteraceae bacterium
ATCTCCATCCGCCGCACCAGCCGCCGGATCTTCAGACGCGTGGAAACGATCGTCTTCGGATTGGTATACCCGGAAGCCTCCAGCACCTCCATCAAGGCATCGGTGATTCGATCCAGATCCTCCGCGCCCGCCTTCTTTGCGGCCCGCGGTTCCCGCCGCGCCTCCGCCGCTTTGCGCACAAGCTCGTAAAGGCACACTGCCACCGCCTGGCCGAGATTCATCGACTCGTGCCCGGCTCGCGTCGGAATGCTCATCAACCAGTGGCAGTGGCTGAGGTCCTCGTTTGACAGCCCGTATTTCTCCGACCCGAACAGCAGCGCCACCCGGCCGTCGCCGGCCAGCTCACGGCGGATCAGGCGCGCGCCGTACTCCAGTCGGCGCAACGGATGCCGTAACTCGCGATGCCCCTTGGACGCCGTTCCGACCACCAACGCGCAGTCGCTCACAGCCTCCGCCAGCGTCGCGAATTCGCGCGCCTCCCGCAACACGGCAGCCGCACCCACCGCCGAGCGCGCCTCGCGGTACGCCACGTCGTAGGGATTCACCAGCCGCAGATCGAAGCAGCCGAAGTTGCTCATCGCCCGCGCCGCCGCGCCAATGTTCAGCGGGTTCCGTGGAGCGGCGAGAACGACGGCCAGCCCGGTCAGCGCAGTTCTTCCATGATGGTCTCGAGCGCCTCCCGCGAGGGCCGGACCTGCGCCTCGTCCAGCGTGGCCAGCGGCTGCTCCACCATGTTCAGCATCTGAAGGAAGTTCTCGGCCTGCGTGTCGAGATATAAAATCCCGGTGGCGACCACGTTCTGCGCGTGCGTCTCGTGAATCATCTGAATCGCGCCGGCTTTGTTCGTCGGATCGTAGTCCCGGCCCAGCTTCTTCAGCCGCAGCAGCGACCCGTCGTGCAGTTCCACTTCCCTCGTTTCGCCCTCGGCCATCTCCACCTGGATCTCCTCGTAGAACGGCACGAAATCCATCTCGTGGAGCGGCTCGTCGTGGTCCTTCATATAGGAGTAGCTTTTGGTGGAGCCCTCGTGATCGTTGAACGTTACGCACGGCGAAACCACGTCGATAATCGACAGCCCTTTGTGCGAGATGGCCGTTTTCAGCAGCGTCTGCAACTGCCGCTTGTCGCCGCTGAACGAACGTGCCACCAGCGTGGCGCCCATCTCGATGCCTAGCAGACAGCAATCGATCTTTTGCATGTCGTTAATCACGCCGGCCTTCGACTTGGCGCCGTACTCCGCCGTCGCCGAAAACTGGCCTTTCGTCAGACCGTACACGCCGTTGTCTTCGATCACGTAGATCAGCGGCAGGTTCCGGCGCAGCAGGTGGACGAAATGGCCGATCCCGATCGAGGCCGTATCGCCGTCGCCGGTCACGATGATGCCGAGCAGGTTCTGGTTCGCCAGCATCGTACCGGTCGCCACCGTCGGCGCACGGCCGTGAACGGCGTTGAATCCGTGCGAGGCGTTCAGGAAGTAAGCCGGCGACTTGGACGAACAGCCGATGCCGGAAAACTTCGCGGCGTTCCACGGCTCCACGCCCATTTCCCAGAAAATCTCAACGATTCGCTCGGAAACGGAGTTGTGGCCGCAGCCGGCGCACAAAGTCGTCTTCCCGCCCTTGTAGGGCAGCACTTCAAGGCCGATCCGGTTGATCTTCGGCTGGCGTGGCGGTGCGGTGGTGCTCATAGTCCCTCCTTGGCGGCAATCTGGTTCGTCAGCGACCGGGCATCCACCGGCATCCCATCATAGTGGCGGATGCTCTGCAGCCGGCCGATCAGGTCGACGGGGAAGTCCAGCCGCATCAGCAGCAGCAACTGCCCGTCGCGGTTCTGGTCGATCACGTATACCCGGTCGTGGGCGGCCACGAAGTCCGTCACTTCATCGGTGAACGGATAGGCGCGCACGCGCAGGTAGCTGGTCTCCAGTTCGTACTCCCGCTTGAGCTGGTCGCGGCTCTCTTCCGCCGCGTACAGCGATGTTCCACAGCAGATGATGCCCACCTTGGCATCCGGGTTCCGGATCACTTCCGGCCGCGGCAACCGCTGCCGGATGCTCTCGAACTTCCGCTGGAGACGATCGACGTTGTTCACGTAATCTTCGGGGCGCTCCGAATACTGCGCCTTTTCGTTGTGCCCGCTGCCGCGCGCGAAGTACGCCGCTTGCGGGTGCGGCGTGCCCGGAATGGTCCGGTATCCCACGCCGTCGCCGTCCACGTCGCGGTAGCGCTCGAAGCCGCCCATCCGTTCGAGGTCTTCCGCCGAAAGCACCTTGCCGCGGCGGATCGGTTCCTTCGGATACGGGTACGGATCGCTCATCCAGTTGTTCATGCCAAGGTCGAGGTCGGTGTTCACGAACACCGGCGTTTGGAAGTACTCGGCCAAGTCGAACGCGTCGCCCATCATCGAGAAGCACTCCATCGGCGAACCCGGAAACAAGACCGGGTGCCGCGTGTCGCCGTGCGACAGGACCGCGTTCTTCAGAATGTCGCCTTGCATGGTCCGCGTCGGCAGCCCCGTCGAGGGGCCGACGCGCTGCACGTCCACAATCACCGCCGGGACTTCGACGTAATAGCCGAGCCCGACGAACTCCGACATCAACGAGATGCCCGGGCCGGATGTGGCGGTCATCGCGCGCGCCCCGGCCCACGCCGCCCCGATCACCATGCCGATGGCGGCCAGTTCGTCTTCCGCCTGGACCACCGCGAACGTCGCCTTGCCCTCGGCGTTAATCCGGAAGCGCTTCATGTAACTGATCAGCGCTTCGGCGAAGGAACTCGACGGCGTAATCGGATACCAGGTGAGAACCGTGACGCCGGCGAACATCGCGCCCAGCGCCAGCGACGTGTTGCCGTCCACGATGAACATGCCCTGGTTCTTGTCCATTCGCTCGATCCGCAATGGATCGGTTTTCGCCAAATTCGCGCTGGCGTACTCGGCGCCGGCTTGAATCGCGCCCCAGTTCAAGTCGGCGGCCTTCACCTTGCGCGGACCGAACTGCTTGTACAGCGCCTTGCGCATCTCCTCGAGATCGATTCCGAGCAGGTGCGCCAGAACGCCGTCGTAAATCATGTTCTTCACCAGCCGGCGCAGTTTTGCGTCCGGGCACACCGGCTTTACGAGTGCATCGAAAGGAACGGGATAAAAGTGCAGATCGTCGCGCAGGCGATTGAGTCCAAGCGGCTGATCGTAGACAATCGCCGCGCCGGGGTCCAATCCCCGGCAATCTTCTTCGGCGGTCTCCGGGTTCATCGCCACCAGAAAATCGATCTCCTTCTTGCGGCCGATCCATCCGTCCTTCGAGACCCGAATGGTGAACCACGTCGGCAAACCCTGTATGTTCGACGGGAAGAGATTCTTGCCCGAGACCGGTACGCCCATTTGGAAGATGGACCGCATCAGGACATTGTTGGATGTTTGGCTGCCCGACCCGTTGGCCGTGGCAACCTGAATGCTGAAATCGTTGACAACCAGGCCCAGGGCTTTTGGAGCGCCGGGGGCCGATAAATCGACTTGCATGGTCGACATGGATAAGTTGAACCTCCCAGGCGGCGGTCATACGGGCCGTCACCGTGATTGTTTTCTGCCCTGATTATAGCTTCACTGGCGTGCGAGGCCGGATACAATGATCGCGAATGGGCTACGAGCAGATTCTGTACACAGTGAAGGCGGGCGTCGCCACCGTCACGCTGAACCGCCCGGAAAAACTCAACGCGTGGACCGCCGTGATGGAGCGGGAGGTGCATGCCGCCGTGCGCGCCGCCGCCGGAGACGAAGCGGTTCGCGTCATAGTGCTCACCGGCGCCGGCCGCGGCTTTTGCGCCGGCGCCGACATGAGCCTCTTGCAAGATCTGGCCACCGGCGCCCCGGCCGAATCGCTCGACGCCAGCGGCTACCATTGGCCGATGGCCGTGTCCAAGCCGGTCATCGCGGCCATCAATGGTCCCGCCGTCGGACTCGGCTTCGTCATTCCGCTGTATTGCGACATTCGCATCGCCGCCGAATCGGCCCGCTTTAGCGTTGTGTTCTCGCGCCGGGGCCTGATCGCCGAGTGGGGCATCGCGTGGATTTTGCCGCGCCTCGTCGGATTACCGCACGCGCTCGACCTCACGCTCACCTCGCGCACCATCGACGCCGCGCACGCCCACCGGATCGGCCTCGTCACCGAAGTCTTCCCCACCGAAGGGTTCGGCGAGCATGTTCAGGAATGGGCCGCCCGGCTCGCGGCCGAGGTATCTCCGCGGTCCCTGCGCATCATGAAGAAGCAGATCTGGGACGCGCAGAAACAGGACTTCACCGAAGCCTTCGAGGCCGCGCTGGCCGCAATGAATGCCAGCCTCGCCAGCGACGACTTCCGCGAAGGCGTCGCTCACTGGATCGAGAAGCGGCCACCGCGCTTTTCCGGCCGCTGACGCGTTACCATCTTCTCAATGCAAATATCCGAGAAAGTGGCCTGGGTGACGGGTGGCGCATCGGGCCTCGGGGCCGCTACCGTGCGCACGCTGGCTGCGGCCGGCGCACGTCTTGTGATTCTGGATCGGAACGCCGAAGCCAGCGCGCTGTTGGCACGCGAGATAGGCGGCCAGGCACGCTATGTCACGGCCGACCTCTCGAAGCCGAGCACCGCCGAGTCCGGTGTTCGGATGGCCATTGAAGCGTTCGGACGAATCGATATTTTGGTTAATTGCGCCGGAGTCGCGACGGCGGGACGGATTCTCGGCAAGGGCGGACTGATGCCGCTGGAAGCGTTCACCAGCGTCATCGACATCAATCTCACCGGCACGTTCAACATCATCCGCCTCGCGCTGCCGCACATGGCCGCCAACGAGCCCGACGATTCGGGCGATCGCGGCGTCATCGTCAATACCGCTTCCGTCGCCGCCTACGATGGCCAAGTGGGCCAAGCGGCCTACGCCGCGTCGAAAGCCGCCATCGCCGGACTGACTCTGCCGCTGGCGCGGGAGTTCGCCAGGCACGCCATCCGTGTCGTCGCCATCGCGCCCGGCCCGTTCGAAACGCCGCTCATGGCCGGATTGCCGCGCGAAGCCCAGGAATCCCTGGCCGCCGCGATTCCGCATCCGCCGCGTCTGGGCCGGTCACCGGAATTCGCCGCGCTGGTGAAGCACATCGTCGAGAATTCTTACTTGAACGGCGAGGTGATCCGGCTCGATGGCGCGTTGCGGATGGCGCCAAAGTAACCCCATGGGCGCAGGCTTCGACCTCACCGGCAAGACCGCGCTGGTCACCGGCGGCGGACGCGGCATCGGCCGCGCGATCGCCGAGCGTCTGGCCGGCGCAGGCGCTAACGTCGTCATCGCCAGCCGCAAGCTGGACCACCTCCAACGCGCCGCCGCCGAAATGCCCGGCAACGTCGTGCCCGTCCAGTGTCACGTGGGCCGGCCCGCCGAACTCGAACACTTGATCGCCGAAACGGAACGAAACTTCGGCCCGGTCGACATCCTTGTAAATAACAGTGCTACCAACATCGGCCAGGGCCCCTCGCTGAAACTGACCGACGAGGCGCTGCTGAAAACCATCGAGATCAACGTCCTCGCCGCGCAACGCCTGGTGAAGCTGACGGTTCCCAAGATGATCGATCGCGGCGGCGGCAACGTGATCAACATCGCATCGATCGCCGGTCTCCGGCCGCAGTTCGAAAGCCTCGCCTACAGCTTCACCAAGGCCGGCCTCATCATGATGACCCGCGTCTGGGCGATGGAATTCGGCCGCCACAACGTCCGAGTCAACGCCATCTGTCCCGGCCTTATCCAGACCGATTTCAGCGAGTACTTCTGGAAGAACGAGGACTTCGTCCGCCGCCTGGAAGAGACCCAGCCGCTGCCCCGCGTCGGCCGGCCTGAAGAGATCGGCGGCATCGCCCTCTACCTTGCTTCGGACGATGCCTCTTTCGTCACCGGCCAGTGCTTCGTCATCGACGGCGGCGCGACGGCGGTATGAACCTCAAATTATTGGCTTCCTTGCGAGCCGTCATCCTCCGCGATCGCGATGAGCTTCGCGGCAACCGCCGTGCCCAGCGTTTCGCCCGCCACGTGGTCGCTTCGAAAGTGGATGCCGGCCCAAAGCCGGGACAGTCCCGCTTCCGTGCCGCGAGCGCGCGCGCGATCGGCCAGGTGCGGGAATAGGTAAGCGGCGATCTCAGCCCTCGCGGTCGAAAGAGTGGAGTGGTTAGCCGGGTAGCTGGGAAAATTCGGTGGCGGGAATAGAGTCGCGAGGCCCGAATCCTGCTGGGACGGCCGGATCGTCCAGTAGAAGTACTTGCCGTCGTTGGACGCAATGAGGGAGTCGAATTGGACGGTCGCCATCAGCGCGTACGCCCTGGCGGCCCATGGCGGGTTCCGGTACAGCTTGGTTTCGAACAGTCCGCGGTGAATCAGATCGAAGAAGGAGGTGTGAACGCCTTCGGCCGTCTGCCAGAAGAATCCGCTTGCGCTCTGGCCAAACGCCCGCGGCACATAGCCCTTCAGTTCGGCGAGTTCGGCGGCCCGTTCCGGCCCGTCGTAGGCTGGCGGGGGAGGTGGACGGAACTCGGCGGCGCTGGCAAGGAACCACGGCTTCCACTGAGGCGCTGTCGAAAACCCCGGGTTCGTGCCGGTCCACAGGCCCGGTCCCGTCGGTATGGTCACATTCGGGACTGTGTCGGTGCGGTCCGAACGAGCGTACTCGACAACCCGCTGTCCCACGGCTCGTCCCAATTCCAAGCCGTCCAATACGTCGCTTGGGTACTGCACTCCCGCAGTCAGCCGCGAACGGGCGGCCTCCTCGGCGAGACCATCAAAATGGCCGCTTTCCGCCGGAAACAGGTAGCCCAGTACAGCGGCCGCGGCACCCGCCACCACTGCGTGCTCGGCCGGATATGACGGGCTCCGAGGCACATCGACGACGGGCTGGATGGTGGGGTCAGCCTCGCTCGGCCGAGCGCGGCTAAACGCGTACTTCGAGTCCCAGGCCGCGATCGTCGCGTCGTACATGGCCACGCTCAGCAGCGCGTAGCCGCGAAACGACACAATGCCCACGGGCAAGCGGCCCTGCCGCAACCGGTCGGAGAAGATCTCGATCCAGCGATACGGCGGCGCGCCGGCATCCCAAAAACGCATCTGCTCGTGCGCGGCGGCGTCCGCCTGGGCCATGAACTCCTTCAGCCAGACGGCCTCGCTCCGCGTTGTCCCCGCATCGGGCGGCCCAGCGAGCCGAAGCTCGCTGCCCGAGGCAAGAACCCAGGTCCTCCAGGCGCCGGCGCCGGGCTCCTCGGCAAGCATCGGCACCGCCAGGGCAAGCGCCATCCAAACCACGTGTCTGTTCATCTGGTTCCTCCTTGGAATCGTGACGATTTCCCAACGTACCTTTGGCGCCCAAGGATTTCCATGATCGTGCCATGAAATCTCGATGATCCCGGCCTGAATTCCCTTGACACCAGGAAACTTGGACCGGTGGTAGAATTCTGACTCAGGAGGGGGAGCCATTCAACCCTCGCCGTCGAGCGCCCCCATTCATCGGTTCGAGGCGTTCGCGCTGGACGCGGACAGGGGTGAGCTTCGCCGCAATGGCAGCCGCATTCCCCTCCAGGACAAGCCGTTCCAATTGCTGCTCCTGCTCGTCGAAAACCAGGGGCAGATCGTGACGCGCGAGAAGATTCGCCAGCGGCTCTGGGGCGACGACGTCTTCGTCGAGCTCGACGACAGTCTGAACCACGCCGTCCGCAAGTTGAGAGAGGCGCTCGGCGATTCGGCAGAGGCTCCGCGTTTCGTCAAGACGCTTCCGAGGCGAGGGTATCAGTTTCTCGTGCCGGTCCAGGCGGAGTATCATCAGAGCGGCAATGGCGCTACGGCGATCGAAGGCCCCGCGCGCAAGCGACACGGCAGGCGTCGGCGCCTTCTAATAGGCGCCGGTGTGGCGTCCTGGCTGGCATCGGGCCTTCTCGTCGTGGGGCTCTGGCGGCGCCAGCCTCCGGCCATGCCGGCTTCGTTGCTTGTTCTGCCCTTTCGGTCGCTGGACGCGGATCCGCGGAACGGCCGCCTTGGAGAGGGGATCAGCGAGCAGATCACGGCGAAGCTGATGAACCTGGAGGGATTGAGCTTGGTGTCGCCCGAAGCGGCGTACCGGGTGAGTTCCCTCAACGTCAGTCCGGCGGAGGCCGGCCGGCGCTTGAACACCGAAGCGGTTCTCGATGGCTCGGTCAGGACTGCCGGCCGGAAGTTTCGCTCAAATGTCCAGCTAATCCGTTCGGCGGATGGCCAGATCCTCTGGGCGGACGGTGGAGTCGAGATCGAGGCGCGGGACCTGCTCGAGGCGGAGAACTTACTGGCGACTACCATCGCGACGCGGTTGCGCGGCGCACTCACCGCTCGGGAGCGCAACGCTATCGCGCGGATGCCGACGCTGAACGCCGAGGCCTACGAATTGTTCGTGCGCGGCAAGATCGCCATGCGCGATCGGGAGCGCCCGGAATCCCTCCGTACTGCCGCGGAGTTTTTCGAGCGGGCGGTCCGTCTCGACCCGGGTTTCGCGGAAGCCCTCGCCTGGCTTGCCATGGCTCAGGCCACGATTTTCAAAATCGGCGATGCCGGCGATGAGATACGGCGGGCCAGCATCGAAAATGCCCGGAAAGCGATCGCCGTCAATCCCTCCGTGGTAACCGCGCGGCGTGCGCTGATCACTATCTTTCACTCAACCGGCCAGGCGGAAGAGGGGCTGAAGGAGGCGGCGATCCTCCGTAAGGCGGGGGCGACCGATGCCGTCTCTCTGTCTGCCATTGCCAACGCCTACTTGCGCGCGGGCATGCCAGACCGGGCTGTGCTTTTCTACCAGCAGTCGCTGGAGTTGGATCCGGAGGAGCCGACGACACCCGACAGGCTGGCCTTCAGCGCCTACTGGGCCGGGCAGTATGAATTGGGGCTGCGGGCGCTGGAGGGCACAGCGCCGGACTCCGCCCTTCTGCCCAGAATGAACCTTGCGATTGCGACCGGCCGGCGCGAGATGGCGCGAGCCACCGCCCTTCAGATCATGCAGAATCGGACGACGGGATCGCTAAACGTGGCATTCGCCGCACTCGCGCTGATCAAACTCGGAGAGGGGCAGCTTGCCCGCCGGATTCTGCGGGAACGGTTGCCGGCGGATGAGGCCCGGATCGTCAAGTTACGAAATGAGCGGCCGCAGATCGGCGTTGGACTGGCTTACTCAATCCTGGGAGACAGGCGGCGCGCCCTCGAACAGATTCGAGTCGCGTTCGACACCAATCCTGGCGATCCCTGGGTCCTGTTCTGGGCCGCCGAAATTCACGCCCAGTTCGGCGACGAGCAGCAAGCGATCAGCAACCTGCGCGAGGCATTCAAGCAAGGATTTCTCTCGCTGCCCTATCTCGACTGGCCGGAGGGAAAGCTGTACCACCTGCGTGACCACCCGGAGGTTCGGGCGCTGCGGGAAGACGTGGGTTCGAAGATCGCCGCTCTCCGCGAGCAGTATTGACTTCGAGAAGCGGTCAGCGGGCAGCCGGGCCGTTCGCCTTAGCCGCATCCATCGCCTTGGCTTTCGCCGTGACCGTCCACAGATAGACAGTTCGGTAGTCGAGCTGAATCTTCTTGTCCGGCTCCCAGTCGCCCATGTCGAAACTGTGCGACACAATGCGGGAGCCGACTTTCAGTTCGCGAAGCAGCTTCGGCCGGAGACGCAGGTTGAAGTCCGGCAGCAGGTACAGGGTAACGACCGAGGCCTCCTTCAAATCCATATCGAAGAGGTTTCTCTCCACGAAGCGCGTCTTGGTCGTCACTCCTGCACTTTTTGCGTTTTCGTTCGCTTCCTTGATCCGTTCGGGATCGATATCCACGCCTACGCCGCGGGCACCGTACTTCTGCGCCGCAGTGATGACGATCCGGCCATCCCCACAGCCAAGATCGTAAACAACGTCGTTCGCCTTCACCCCGGCGAGTTTCAGCATTTCCTCCACCACCTCGTTGGGTGTGGGGACATAAGGAACGCGGCGGCCATCGTCCTCTTCCTGGGCAACCATTGGCGTCCCAAGCAGCAGAAGGGCCGACACGACGAAAACCGGGACCAATGCCCAGCGTCGAATGAGCGGGTGAGACCAACCTAGTACCATGCCGAAAATCCTACCACACCGAGCGGCGGCAGGCTACCGTCCCCGGACCACCTCGCGCTCGTCGTCGTCAAGATCGAGCGCCAACGGCGCGAATACCGCGTTCCGCGAGCCCGGATATGGCGTGTTCCACCCCCGAATGGCCCCCCACAGAATCCGATTGAGCCGTTCGGTTGGCGCGGCATCGGGGATGTCGAAACGCATGCGCAGCGAATCCCACGCCGCCTGGCGGGCTTTGCCGCGTAGCGCCTGGACCTCGGGGTTAATGTCCCACAGCGACTGCTCCGGCCGGACGGCCTTGTAGGGCGTGAAGTCCGGTTCGTCTGTGAAGCTGGCGCGCATCTCGGTCGCGATCAGGTCGAAAAGCGTCATGGCGGGCAGTCCAAGGATCATCTCGATGGTCTTCAGCATGCTCTGGTCCGAGTAGAACGTGGAATCGACGTAATCGCGGCGAGCATACGGGCTCACCACGAGCGCCACCGTGCGGTGGCCGTCCACGTGGTCAACGCCGTTTTGCGCGTCGTCCTCCACCACGAAGATGGCCATCTTCTTCCAGAACTGCGTGGCCGTCAATGCCTCGACGATCTGGCCGACGGCGAGGTCGTTATCGGCAACCATGGCGGCGGGCGTAGACGTTCCAGGCCGTGTGCCGAAGGTGTGATCGCACGGCAGCTGCGCGATCACGAGGTTCGGCATCTTCCCTTCCTGCTCCCAGCGGCGGATATCCCGAATGAGGATGCTCGCCCGGACCACGTCGGGGATGGCATTCGTGTAGCTCGGGTAATTCTTCACGAGAACCCGTTCCAGCGAGGGGATAGGCGAACTGGCCGTCCAGCGGCTGGCGAAATCGGCTCCCTGTTCCCACTCTTTCAGCAGGCCCAGCCGGTCGCGCGGTTCGGCTTCGCTGAGCCGGGGGGCATATTCCCCGTACACCCGCACGGTTTTCCCGCGGGCGATGGCGTGGTCCCAGAGAAAGCCACTCGCCGAGTACGCGATGGGGTCGGACCCGTCGAACGGGTAGCTGCGCCCGGCGTAGCCCGGCCACAAGGCGTAGGAGACTTCGTTGGCCTGGGTGAGCCACTGGTGGCCGTCGGCGCTGTTCCCGCCGGTGGCGTAGAAGTTATCGAGCAGAACATAGCGGTCGGCGAGGCGGTGATGGTTCGGGGTCACCTTCTCGCCGAACATCACAAGCGACGGGTCGCCGTTGCCCTTGGGCATGTCGCCAAAGACCTGGTCGTAGGTCCGATTCTCTTTAATGATGTAAACGACGTGCTCGATGAGCGACGGGTCGCCGGCCTGTGTCGGAATCGGGATGGGCTGCGGAGCCGGCCGGCGTTCCGCCTGCCGGGCGGAACCGAACGGCAGGTGGTTGTTCTCGGCGGTGGCCCGGGTGTAGCTGGCAAGCTGGGCTTCGCCAGGCAGGGGAATGACGGCTACCGACCCGCGATAGGAGTGGACGAAACGCATGCGCGGCTCGTCGCGCCAGCCGGAGCCGGCGCCCAGCAACGTTCCGACGGCCAGCAGTTGCCCATCGGGGCTGAGCGTCAGCGAGTTCGGGTACCAGGCGGTCGGAATCAGGCCTTCCAACTCGCCGTCCGGGAGGCGGATCTGAGCGATGGCGTTGATGCCGCCGCAGGCGACGAACAACCGCTCGGCATCCGCGCTCAGCGCGAGAGCGGTGGGAGCGATGCCGGCCACCGTGCGGTCGAACGGATGGAGCGCAATATGCCGGACCAGCCGGTTGGCGGCCGTATCGATCACCGAAATCGAATCCGAATTGCTGTTGGCAACGTAAAGCCGGTTGCCGGATTCGTCCCAGGCGAGCGCCGTGGGGTGAAGTTGAACCTCAATGGTATCGGTGACGGCGCCCTTTTCGAGATCGATGCGGGTGACCGAGCCGGTGGCGGCAACGCCCCGTGCGTCGATCACAACGCGGTCAGCCTTCGGTTCGAGGCCAGTAGGCGCCGTGAGGTCACCGCCCCTCGGGATTCGTCCGCCCCAGTTGGACACGTAGGCGACCGTGCCGTCGCGGTTCACCACGGCCGCGAACGGCGCGATGCCAGTCGGGAAGGTGCGCACCCGCCCGGCCGCGTCGACCACCTCGAGGCGGTTGTTCGCGGTGAGTGGAACAGCGGTGAGTTTACCCGGAGCGATCGACAGCCCACCGGCCAAGTCGTTTCCATTGCCCTCGGAGAGCTTCTTCAAAGCGCCCGATTCAATGCGCCCAAGCCACGTCTTGCCGCCCCGGCGGTCCGCTCCCGACACAAACACCTGCCGGGACACGGGATCGAAGCCGATGCCCTGGAGGCCGGGGGTGCCGGGTACCTTGATGCGGGTGCCGATGCGGTTCCGCCGCCAGTCGAGTTGGTAGATATGGCCGGCGTTCAGCACCCAGAGGTCGTCCGGGCTGGCGCCGAAGGCGACGCCGTAGACGCGGCCCTGGAAGATGCTGGGGACCCCGGCCGGAGTGATGGTCTGGCGGGTGGTAACGACGCCGGGATCGGTGACCGCTCGCGCCGGCTGCTCGGCGGTCTGTCCGAGCAGTTCTGTAATCAATAGAAAGGCAATGAGATAGGTGTAGCGCGGCATCTCCGTATTCTAACGAATTCCGGCCGTTCCCTCTCAAGTCTGGGCGGGCTTCTCCGATATGAGGGATAGGGACCAAGCTCATGATCCGTCTGACCCGCATCAACCAGAAACCGGTGGTCCTGAACGCGGACCTGATTGAGCACGTGGAGGTGACCCCCGACACGGTGATCTGCATGACAACAGGGCAGAAGTTTGTGGTGCTGGAACCGGCCGATACGGTGATCGACCGGGTAATCCGGTTCCGGCGGGCGGTCGGGATGTGCCGCTACCATCCGCCGGCCATTGTGCGAAGCAGCGAACGGGAGGTGGAACTGCCGGTAGAGAACGTGGAGACGATTGGACAGGGCCACTGAGCCATGGCGAAAGGGAAAGCCAAGAAGAGTTCGGTCCGGCCGGACTTCGCCACGCTTGGCGGCCTGGTCCTGGCGTTTGGCGGCATCATCGGCGGGCTGATCCTGGAGGGCGGCGAGATCTCGGACGTTTCGCAGATCACGGCGGCCTTCATCGTACTTGGCGGAACGATCGGGGCGGTGATGATCAGCACCCCCATGGGATCCCTGGCCGGTTCGCTGCGCCGGGCGACCCACGTGTTAACCGAGAAGACGGCGGATCTGACAGGCATCACGGAGGAAATCATCGAGTTCGCAACCAAGGCGCGCCGGAACGGAATCGTATCGCTGGAAAGCGACGCCGACACCGCCAGCGACCCCTTCTTGGCGAAGGCGCTCAATCTCGCGGTGGACGGCACCGATATTCAAGAGATCCGGTCGATGATGGAGTTGCAGATCCATATTGAGGAGCAGCGGGCCGAGGCCGAAGCGAAGGTGTTCGAGTCGGCCGGCGGCTATGCGCCCACCGTTGGAATCATCGGCGCCGTCATGGGCCTCATTCAGGTTATGAAGAACCTGTCCGATATCGACAAGGTGGGTCATGGTATCGCGGTGGCCTTCGTGGCCACGGTTTATGGCGTCGGCGTGGCCAACATCATCTTTTTGCCGATGGCAAACAAGATCAAGGCGCGCGCCCACGCCCTTTCGCAGGCGCAGGAACTGATGCTGGAAGGCGTTGTGGGAATCGTCGAAGGGCTGAATCCGAAGCTGATCCGGAGCAAACTGGAGGCATTCACGAACCACGCGAAACCGGCCAAGAAGCGGGCACCTGCCAAGGGGCCCGATGCCCGGCGGGAGACGGAAGCAGCCTGATGCGGCGCAACAAACAGGCCAGTCACGAGAACCACGAGCGCTGGCTGGTGTCCTACGCCGACTTCATTACGCTGCTGTTCGCCTTCTTCGTGGTGATGTTTGCCAGTTCGCAGGGTGACCGGTCGAAGGCGCAGGCGGTACAGGATTCCGTGCGCAAGGCGCTCGAGCAGGGCCAGATCGCTTCGGCGATCGCCGGTATCCTCGGTGGCTCGCCGGACGACAAGGGCAAAGGCAACCTGCAGATGAAGGGGCCCGGCGGGTCGCGGCAACTGGCTGCCGATAAAAAGAAAGAAGGGATCTACGTCGAACTGCTGCCGGCCATGGAGTTCCTGAATTCGGAACTGGCCGAAGAGATCGCGGCAGGCAAGATGCAAGTGGCAATGGAGGGCCGCGGATTGGTGGTAAGTTTCCAGCAGACCGCCTTCTTCCCGTCCGGAACCGATGAGATCCCGCCGGAGTCCCTCGACCCGATCCGCAAGGTGGCGGAGGTGATCCGGAAGCTGTCAAATCCGGTTCGGCTGGAAGGACATACGGACTCGGTCCCGATCAACAATGCGCGCTTCCGCAGTAACTGGGAACTATCGGTAGCGCGTAGTATAGCCATGATGCATATGCTGGCCGGCCGCTTCGCCGTGCCCTCCGAGCGGCTCTCGGTGGCCGGCTATGCCGAGAACGCCCCAGTCGCGGACAACGACAGCGAGGAGGGGCGCCGGCGCAACCGGCGGGTGGATATCGTGATTTTGAATGAGAAGGGCTTGCAGGCCGAACCGGGCCAGGACGCGGAGAAGCCCCAAAAGAGCGCCCACTAGCTACCCGGATAGCAGATCTTGGGATCTGTAACTCAGGTTACAGGCGCCGGCGATGGGCGCT
>CAYPUQ010000117.1:0-14706 GCA_964413655.1 uncultured Solibacteraceae bacterium
GAATCGTGGACGGATTCGGTTTTCTGGATGGTCCAGATTATGGGGGCGTGGTTCCTCGCCGATGTCGATGCGCTCGAAAGATACTACGGCAGGAACTTCAGGGCCGAGTCTCTTCCCGGCAATGCAAGGATCGAGGAAGTTCCCAAGCAGAGCATCTACGAAGGCCTGAAGGCCGCTACGCGCGGGACCGCGAAAGGGAAGTACCACAAGACCAAGCATGCTCCGCGCCTGCTACTCACCATCGAGCCAGCGCGCGTCCGAGAGGCGTCTCCGAACTGCCAACGCATCTTCGACGTTGTCTTGGACAGGTTGACGGATTGACCGGGATCGTCGTTCAGGCGTTCCACCGCTCGGGAGTTCAGAAGGTCAAGCGAAGTCCCATTTGGATGATGCGCGGGCCGCTCGTCGTGTCAATCTGACCGGGGCGGACAGCGCCGATGTTGCTGCGCGGGTTGCCGAGATTCGCGTGGTTGAGCGCGTTGAACATTTCCAGCCGGTACTGGAGTTGGGCGGATTCGCGGATGGCGAACTTCTTGAAGAGCGCGAAGTCGAGGTTGTAATCGCCTGGACCGATCAGGGCGTTGCGGCCGGAATTGCCGTAGGATCCCACCGGCGGCAAAACGAACTGGGTGGGGTCGAAGTAGCCTGCCATGAGTTCGTCGCGGGAGCGGCCGCGGTCGAGTTTAGGGTCGCCGATGACATTGGGACGCTGGGTACCGACTCCGGCGAGGGCACGGTCTTGGCCACTGGTCACCGTGAACGGCGTGCCCGACTGTGCGACGAAGATGCCGTTGGCCTGCCAGCCGCCGAGGATCCAACTGGCGGCACCCGTGCGGAAGCCGGGCACGTCCCAGAGAAAGGACGCCACCATGCGGTGGCGGATATCGAAATCCGAGAGCGCCTTGTCGGGACGCATATCGAGCGGGTTCTGGCCGTTGAAGCCGTCGACGTCAAGGGACATGCCGTCGATGGACTTGGCATAGTTGTAGCTGGCGAGGATGGTGAAGTTCCGGGAGAAGCGCTTATTCAGCGTGAGTTGGAAAGCATGGTAATTGGAGTTGATGACGTTTTCATAGCTGATGACGCTGGCATAATCCGGCGCGTAGATGCGCCGCGCATCGGTATTGCCGACGGTGGCGCCGGGGCCGAATAGCGCCGGATTCAGTTCGCGCCGGATAGGCAGCCGCGTTCCCTTCGTGCCTATGTAGGCGGCGGTCACCACATATCCGGCGGCTACCTCGCGCTGAATATTGAGGTTCCACTGCTGCGAATAGGGAGCGGCGAAGAAAGGATCGACGCTGAGGCCGACAACCACCGGACGGAGAAACTGATAGCCGGCGCGCTCCTGTTCGGTGACCGGCGGCGCATAGGGGAATGGATTGATCTGCCCGGCGTAGGGCTCGCTGAAACTGCGTGGTTGGTTGACGGTGATCTGCAGCGAGTACGGGGGCGAATTCACGAAGTGGCTCACCTGGTGGAACCGGGGAATGTCGTAGAAAACACCGTATGCCCCGCGAATGCTGGTCTTGCCGCCGGCGGTGGGACTGTAAGCGAAGCCGAAGCGCGGCGCCAGATTATTCAAGTCGCTGCCGGTGCCGCCGCGCGGGACGCCCGAGTCGCCGGCGTAAACCATGCCTGCCGGTGCGTTGGGGAATACGGTGGATTGTTGCCCAGGCCGGAACAGTGTCAGTTCGTCGGCCGCCGAGTAGAACGGGAAGAGCGGTTCGTAGCGCACCCCGAAGTTCAGGCTGAGCCGGGGATGGATCTTCCAGTCGTCCTGAAAGTACAGCGAGAAAGTTTGTGCACGAATCTCGTTAATGCGCACTGAGCCATGAGTGAATCGCAGGGGCCGGCCGATCAGGAAATCGGAAAAGGAGTTGCCGGTGAATTGCCCGTTGAAGGTGAACTGCGGGTCGATGCCGTTCGCGGTGACACGATCGCTTTTGGACCACCGGTACTCGCCGCCGAACTTCATGAAGTGAGAGCCGCGCGTCCAGCTTACGTTTTCCTGAAACTGCTGAGTGGGTCGGTCGATCAGGACGAGGTTGTCCTGGTTGAGATTCCAAAAACCGTTGACAGCGCCGCGATAGTGCGGGACGAGCGCCTTGCCAAGTGCGTCGAGGCCGCCGCGATTGGCGTTTACGCCGAGGTCCTGATAGGAGACTCCCTCGCCAGAGCCGATCGGTAGTGGGCCGCGGTCGATCAGCGACTTGTTCCAGGTGTACTGCGACACGAGCAGGACGGTGGGAGACACGGTCCAAGTATGAACGCCGGTTAGGTTCGCGGTGTCGAACGCCACCTCGGACTGTAGGATTGGCAGACCGGCGACGGCCAGATCGCGGGCGCGGGTTTCGAAGATACGCCCGCTCAACCGCTGGCTGCCGGTCAGCGCGTAGTCGACGCGGCCGAGGAACTGGTTCGAGTCGGACTTCTCGGGCGGGTTGTAGATGTGGCGGCTGCCGGAAGCGTTTGGTAGGGGCACTTGGAGCATCTCCATGAACCGGACCGAGGCCGGATCGAATCGCGCGGCGGGGATCGCGGCGTTGGGGAAGGGCTGGTTGGTGAGCGGATCGCGCGGCTGCTGGGCGGAGGCGGAGAAATCGCCGGTGCGCTCGGCGGCTGTGGGAACGACGAGACCGGAGCGGGCGGCGCCGGTGCGCTCGCGGACTCCTTCGTAGGAGCCGAAGAAGAAGGCGCGGTTGCGGACGATGGGTCCGCCGAACGCGCCACCGAACTGGTTGCGGCGTAGCTTGTTCTTGGTGAGCCCGAAAAAGCTGCGTGCATCCAGGGTGTCGTTGCGCAGAAACTCCCAGAGCGAGCCGCGGAAGGCGTTGGTGCCGGACTTGGTGACCGCGTTCACGACGGCGCCGGAGTTGCGGCCGTACTCGGCGCCGAAGTTGTTGGTAAGTACGCTGAACTCTTCGAGGGCGTCGGGATTGGGGACGACTGCGCCAACGTTTTGCTGGGGATCGTTATTGTCACCGCCGTCGAGCATGTAATTGGTGGCCGTGCCGCGCCCGCCGTTGACGGAGATAGCATCGTTGCGGTTGAGGTTGCTCGCGCCAGGGGCGGACACTGCGCCGGGAACGAGTCTGACCAACTGGAGCGGGTTGCGCCCGTTCAGTGGCAGTTCGGTAATGCGCTTCTCGTCGACCACTTCGCGAATGGTGGCCGCGACGGTATCCACCTGCGAGACGGCGCCACTGACCGTGACGGTTTCGGTGGTGGCGCCGAGGTCGAGCGTGACGGTGATCTCGCGGTTCTGATCGACTTCCAGGCGGAACTCTTCCGAGAGGAACGTGCGGAAGCCGTCCTGGGCGGCTTCGACGCGGTACTGTCCGACCGGGAGGCGCGGGAGATTGAAGAGGCCAGCGGGACCGGTGATTGTGGTCCACTCGAGGCCGGTGAGCAGGTTCTTCGCTTTCACGGTGGCGCCCGGAATGACGGCGCCCGAGGTGTCGCGAACGGTGCCAACGATCAGGCCTGTCGCCTGCGCATGGGAGAGGGCGGGCAGGCCGGTGAGAAGGACGAGAGAGATAAGCAAACGCGAGTGCATGAGCGGCTCCTTTTGCTCTGGCTTCCTACATCATCAGGCTGGGGAGCTTGGCCGGAGCACTCGCCCCGGCCTCCCAGAATGGCCGCAGTATATCTCAGTTGTGGGGAGTGTGGTGCGCAATGCTCGTTCCACGCGACCGGACCCTCGCTTTCCCGCACCCTGGCAGCTCACGCTCGATCCGGCTGGCGGATCCGCCGCCGATCCACTTTTGGCCGACGGCCGGAAGTATTATGGGTCAAGGAGTAGGGAGTTGTGACCACGCGTCAACACAAGGTTCACACTCAAATCGGCCGAGCCGCAGTCCAGATCTTTGCCGCCAATGATCGCATAAACCAGATTCTTATCGAACATCTTGACCCTACCGCCTGGAGAGCAAAACCGCCCGGCAAGGCCCGCACCATTGCGGCTATCTTCACGCACATGCACAATGTCCGCTCTAAGTGGGTCAGGCTTACAGCTCCGCACCTGAAGGTTCCACGACAGCTCAATCGCGCGCACTGCACGCCGCAGCAGGCCCGTGCGGGATTGGTCGAGAGCGCCGCTCGCTGCGCGGAGATGCTCGCTGAGGCGCTCGGCGGTCGTGGGGGCCGCGTCGAGAAGTTTCGCAGAGACGGCTGGGCTCAGCCTTGGCCGGTTGGCCTGGAAATGCTGTGCTACATGCTTTCTCACGAAGCCCATCATCGCGGGCAGGTGTGTATGCTCGCGCATCAGCTCGGATTCCCGTTGCCGAACGACGTGGCGTACGGCATCTGGAATTGGGAAAAGTTGTGGAAAGAGTGCGGGTCGTCTGGCGGCCCCGGCTACGATTCTTAAAGCATCGCTCAAACAATGCAGGCCTGCGGCGGCACCAAGCCCGGCATCGTCGTCGGCGAGAATGACGACCACGGCTACAACATCACCGAAGACCCCATCCACGTCCACGACCTGCAGGCGACGATCCCTGCTAACCGGGGCGGGAAAGCCTGGTTTCACGAAAGAACGAAAGCTCCTCGATCCGGTCATCGCCAACGGCAGGCGTCCATTTCCAAGAGCGCACCGTAATACCTTCCGGTTCGAAGTCGACGATGAGGAAGCCGTTTTCTTCGAGGGCGGGTTGGCGGAGATCGACTTCGACGTGGGTGGATGGCTTCGGGGGTGTCTGGCGGGCCATCGAGGGCCAGCCGTTGAGAGTGCTGATGGCGCCGGACAGGAAAACGTTCACCGGATTGCGGCTCAGGTCGGCCGTGCCCGCTCGGAGGACGCGGGCTTCGCCGTGCGCGTGCATGTCGCCGCTCAGGAAGAGCGGGATGCGGCCGTTCATGGAGGAGCAGGCTTGCATGAGGCGGTCGTGCTGGCGCGCCCAGCCTTCCTGCCAATAGGGCTTGGCGATCTTCGAGGTGAGGTTGCCTTCGGCGTCGAGAATGTCGGGATACCAGTCGCCCCACTTGCCGGCGCTCCAAACGGGCGGCATCGACGGAAGGTTGACGACATGGGCGGGCTCGGCGGCGGCCATGCGGGCGGTGAGCCAGTGCTCGGTTTCGGGGGGCACGATCCAGGCATTCGGACCGGCGAGTGAGAGATGTCGGCGGCAGTCGTAGAGGAGGATCTCGGCCAGACTGCCGTAGCGGATGGTTCCATAACTTTCGCTGCTTCCCGGCGGCGTATCGGGCGCCGACGAGCCGGGGAGTCCGAATGGGCGGTTCGCATCGGGGAGGAACTCGGGGAAGTAGAGGCGGCGCGTGCCCCGGCCGAGTTGGAGCATAAAGTGGTCCGGCGGGAAGGTGACCATGCGCTGGTCGGCGTCGTCGTTCTCGAAGTAGTCGTGGTCGTCCTGGGTGAAGAAGACCGGGACGGAGCGAAAGAGCGTGCCGTAGAGGCGGCCGATCTGGGCGTCACCGACACGTTTGAGGACCTCTTCGTTTGGGGTGCCGAAGACCGGTTCGGTGCGCTGGAATACGCCCGTTTCCTTGAGCAGTTCCGGGCATGCGTTGGGTGGGGCGCCGGTCTGGCGGAGGTCCCAGTAGATGTGGTCGCCGTTGCCGGCGATGGCGTCGGGCTGGAAGGAGAGCGCCCGTTGGAACATACGGCGGCGGCGTTCGATAGTGAGGAAACCCTGGCGTCCTCGGGCGTTAATGGCGCGTTCGTCGCCGCCCGCGCAGGTGTAGACGAGGAGGCGGAAGCGTCCGGGCCGGGCGTCGCGCGCGGGGAAGGTTCTCAGCGGCCAGGGGTCGCAGAGGGGCTTGCGGCGTGCATCGAGGAGTTGGAGTTCGTGCCCGGTATCGGGCGCAAGATCTGGCGCATCGAAGCTCCAGAAGTGGCCCGCGGTGCAGGTGGGCCGACCTGCGACGACGCGCTTGCCGATGCGCAGTAGCGGCGGTTGGTTGTGGCGGGCAGTGAACGAAGCCTTGAGCAGAACGCGCCGGTCCGAGGCTGTGGGAAGGATATGGCGGACGGTTCCGGATTGCCAGTCGCGCCCTTGGGCCGAGGCGGGCACGGCGAGCGCGGCGGCGGTGGAGGCGAGGAATTGGCGGCGATACATTGAGTCGTACCAGTGGGGATTATGCTATCGCAGGTTAGGGGAGGGTGGAACCGTAAGGGACGCGCGCCATGTCTCCGGCCTGAGATAGACGGCGTGCTCCAGTGGCGGGGCGATTGTGAAGATGCGCGGTTCCTTGGCGAACAGGTGAACTCGATAGATCCGCCAGTCCGCTGGGCGCTCAGTTGCCAAGTCGCGTTCATTGCGGGTGAGGAAGAATGGCGTGCGTGCCGACCCGTTGGTCGTCTTCACTTCGAGTAATCGCTCGCGACCGCTCAGATCGAACGACAAAACATCGTAGCCCGCCCCATCTCCGTCTTCGGCGGCGACCCAGCGGACCTTCTGGGCAAGGTCCAGCCGACCGGATCCCGCGAGCTGACCCCGTTCAAGCTCAACAACGAACTCTTCCCCGGCCGTCCCAAGAGCGCGGTTGCGATGGTCCCGTTCGACGGGATCGAACTTGCGGACGAGACGCCGCAGACCCGCTGGAATCGGCTCGTTGGCCGATGCGAGAGCCGGTGGAGCGACAAAGACTTCATTGCGCAAAGCCGGCGCCGGCGGCGACGTAGCGACTGGTTGAAGAACACCCGGGTGCTTCGTAAGGTAACGGTCGATCGCCTCGAAGATGGCGTTCTGGTAGTTTCTCTTCGGTATGTATCCAGGAATCCAGGGCATTCCCAGTTCGACCAACACCGCCGAGATGTTTTGGTGCTTGAACTCGACAGAGCGGTGCGTCCGGCCAATCCGGGCCATGAGCGCCGCGCTATGCCTGGACTTCACGTAGGGTCGACCAGAGAGATCCGCTTCGAGCATCTCGAAGTAGTCGGTGACGATTGCATCGAGTTCGTCCGCCTGCCAGGGCTTGCCAATTTTCTCTTCGTCGGCCAATTTCCTTACTTCGCGCTTTGTCCGGGACCCTCAACCTTGTTCGCGGACGCCGCAACGATATCACAAGTCAAGCCCGCGATGCGGGACATAAGCAGCCGGGCGGCGTCCGGGGCAGCGAGGATCTCATCGGGCGGGACCGGTGGACCGAAGCGCAGGATGAGCCGGTCGCCCGTTTCGCCGATGGCGGCGGGCAGCGCGGGGAGGCCGGTGCGGGCGAGTTGGGCGATGAGGCGCTCGACGCCGGGGAGCGGGTCGTTGAGGCGGTCGGCGATGCCGGCGACGCCTTCGGGGAAGAGGCCGATGGGGCGCTCGATGGCGCGGGCTTCGCGGATCAGGCGGCGGTAGGAGAGGGCCGTGCGGGTGGGGTCCGAGCCGGCGAACGAGACCGGGTAGCAGTGCAGGGCGTGGGCGACGCGAGGCAGCAGCCAGTCGCCCGGCGAAGGGACGCGAAGGGGTCCGAGACGGATTGGCGGCCAGTTCGCGGTGACGATCCAACGGATGGGAGCTTCGGTGGGGCCATAGCGGCGGGCGACGGCCTGGGTGAGCGCGGAGGCGGGGTGGAGGATCCACAGGCCCTTCCGCTGATAATGGTTCGCGACGAGGAGAAAGCGTGGGTCCGGTGGCAGGTTATCGAGGCCCTCATAGATTGGTGGCGGATTCACGCGAGCGACGACGGCGGCGGTGAACTCGTCCACCGAGGTTCGCGTGTGATGAAGGATGTGGGGGGTTAGAGAGAACACCGTTCGCCAGGGAACACCATAGCGGATCAAACGGGCCGTTCTTTCCATTGGGTCTTGCGGCGGGCGAGGACCGTGAACATGCCCAAGAGGGCGATGTACTGGAAAAGATAGATCGCGGCGGGGACGAGGAGCGCGTCGCGCCAGTTCGGATACCAGGGGCGGAGGAGGAGTGAGGGCAGCAGGAGCCAGATAGCCAACGGCAGCCACAATGATTCGAGCGCGAGCCCGGCGGCCAGCGGCAGATAGGCGGTGAGAGCGATGGAGGCGGCGACGATCTGCGCGCCGGCGCCAGGGTTCTTCAGGAGAAAGCGGAACGAGTTCTTGCGGAAGCCCTGCACGATGGCGTCGAAGCTGTCATACATGCGGACGTGGGCGCAATCCCCGGCGCGCAGAAGTCGCAGGCGCTTGCCGCGGCGTTTGAGCACCGACGCGAAGGCAACGTCTTCGATGACACTGCCGGCGACGGCACGGTGGCCATCGACGGCAAAGTAGGCGTCGCGGCGGATGAGCAGACATTGGCCGTTGGCGAGGGCCTCGGCGTTGGCGGGCGATTCGACAGCGCGGGCGCTGACGCCGCAGAAGTAGAGTGCGAAGGCGTAGGGGATCAGGGTACGTTCGGCGAGGGTGAGGGCGTGCTGGCGGGGAAACACGCTGACGGCGTCGGCGCCGGCCGAAGCGGCGAAGGCGAGAAGGCGGGAAATAAAGTCCGCGTCGAACCATGTGTCGGCGTCGACGAAAAGGAGCCATTCTGTTTCGGCGCGTTGGGCGCCGGTCCAGCAGGCGTGGGGCTTTCCGAGCCAGCCATGCGCGAGCGGTGGCGCGGGAATCACGGTCGCGCCGGCGGCGCGTGCCTGCGCGGCGGTTTCGTCGGTGGAGTCGTCGTCCACGACAAGCACCGGTGTATCGGGGAAGCTCGCGACGGCGCGGCGAATATTGTGCGCTTCGTTGCGGGCCGGGATGATGACGGTGACGCCGGGCAACGCGGGCGTGGTCGGGGTGGGCAGCGGACGGAAGCGTAGGTAGTTGTAGCGGGACTTCAGCAAGAGAACAGCAATCAGGGCGGCGGCGGCGATGAGGGCAAGGGTCAAGCGAGCTTCCGTTTCGTCGGACCTTTGACGCCATCGGGAAAGAGCGGCGACTCTTCGGTGGCCTGCCAGATGCCTTCGCCGTCGCGAGCGCGGGCCTCGACGAGTTCGGCGCGCGGGACGAGCAGTTCGCCTTTCCAGCGGGTCCAGGTGTAGGAGGACAGCGGCTGTTCGAGAGCCACCGGAGTCCACGGGCCGCCGTCGGCGCGAAGCTCCACCGCTCCAATGCCGCGTGCGCCGGCGAAGGCGACACCGCCGATTCGGAGGCGGCCGTCCAAGGCGCGAACACGGTCGATGTAGGACATGGTGTGAATCACGGGTTCCTTCGTGTAGCCCATCTTCGGCCAAGTTCCATAGTAGGGCGTGGAGACGAAGGCCAGTTCCGAGATCCACTTGACACTCTTGAAGCCGTAGTAGCGTGGGGCGAGGAAGCGCACGGGGAATCCGTGAGCGCGGTTCAGCGTAAGACCGTTCATGCCGAGCGCGAGGAAGACGTGACTGGAAAGCGCGTAGTCGATGGGCAGGCTGTCGTCGTGACCGTCGGCGCCGATGATGGCGAGTTCCGTGATGGAGGAGGGAAGCCAGGAGACGTCGCAAAGCTGGCGAACAGAGACGCCGCTCCAGAGAGCGGTCCCCATGAGGTTCGACTTGAGTGTGTTGCTGACGCAACGCAGGGTCACGTAGCGTTCGTGGCGGGCGAGCGCAAGTAAATCGGTGTAGCGCCAGAGGCGGACGAGCTCGCCGTTCGAAGTGATCCGAAGCTGCCAGGTGCGCGGGTCGAGCGAAGGATCGACGGCGTTCTTGCTCATCACGTAGAACTCTTCGAGCGGGGTGACGGCGCGGCGCACGAGGCCGGGCGCGAAGGTTTCCTCGGGCGGAGCGTAGGGGGAGAGCGGGCGGGAGGGAATGGCGCGAGCGTCGCGGCCCAGTTCGCGCAGGTAACTAACGCCGGCGACCGCGGCCGTGCCGCCAAGCATCACGGCGGGAAGGGCGATGGTATGCCGGAGGAACTCGCGGCGAGCGGGCAAGGGCGGTGTGGCCAACCGCCGTCGCAGCAGGAACAGCGTGGCCGCGAAAGGAAGCCAGTGCGAGACGAGTCCGGCAAGGGACTGGTACTCAAAGAGCCTGGCGCTGAGAAGCGCGGCAGCGATTGTCAGCGGCGCCAGTACGAGCGGGTGCGGTGGCGCGAGCCGGATGAGCGAGGCGAGGAAGCCAAGGGCCGCGAGGCCACCAGTGGCGGCGAAAGGCTTGGCCCACGGCCCGAAGGTCTCCATGATCGCCAGCGCCCAGGCGGCCGGCGTGCGGGCCATGATCCATTCGGAAATTGCTTCCGGCAGCAGCGGGAATCCAGCGAAGAGGCAGACGGCGTAGTGGACCGCGAGGCCGGCGAGCGTTGCGAGGGAGGCTTGGCGTAGTGGGGCTGCGATCACAGTCCGCTTCTCCAAAAGGCAAGGCGCTGCACGGAGTATCGCGCCGCGGGCGCAGCCAGTGAACGGGCCGAGAGCCAATATTTGCGCAGCGGCGGCACGACAGCGCGGCCGGCGAACACATTGTAGTCCATCGCCTCAATCCGGTCGAGGATGGCGCGGTAGACGTCGAGGGCGACCTTGACAGCGAAGCGGCCGGATGGGTCGAGCAGGGCGATACCGGGCTCGGCGGCGGCATAGTAATCGCGGGCACGGGCGACCTGGAATCGCATCAGGGCGCGGAAGGCATCGTCGACGCGGCGGGTGCGAAGGCTCTCCTCGGAACAGCCGAAGCGTTCGAGTTCGGCGGTGGGAAGGTAGAGGCGGCCGCGGTCGAGATCCTCGGCGACATCGCGGAGGATGTTCGTGAGCTGCATGGCGATGCCGAGATCGATGGCGTAGGCGGGGGCGGGCTCGCGAAAGCCGATGACGTGCGACATCATGAGGCCGACGACGGAGGCGACGCGGTAGCAGAAGACGCGGAGATCGGCGAAGCGGGGGTATCGTACGCCGTCGAGGTCCATCCGCATGCCTTCTATCAGATCGAGCGGGTACTCATGTGGAATGCGATGGCGGTGGACGGCGTCGAGGAAGAGTGTGAGAACGGGTTGAGCGGACGTGCCGTCGCGGAGGGCGCGGCGCACGTCACGGTCCCAATTCTCAAGATCGCGGCGGCCCTCGTCAATGGACGGGCATTCGTCCACCAAGTCGTCTGTGTAACGGCAGAACCAGTAAACGGCGTGAGCGGAGCGGGCGAGTTGGGACGGAAAGAAACGGGTGGCGAAATAGAAGCTCTTCGAGTGGTGCGCGGTGTGGCGCGCGGCTTCCTGGTAGAGCGGAGTTAATTCGGCAAGCGTTCGCACACCAGTTTCTCCACGATCTTGGCGGAGGAGAGCACGCCGGGCACGCCCGCACCCGGGTGCGTGCCGGCTCCGGCGAAGAAGAGATTCCGGATATCCTCGCTCTCGTTGTGCGGGCGGAACCAGGCGGACTGGCTGAAGACCGGCTCGAAGGAGAAGGCGGCGCCGCGGTAGGAGTCGAGGGTCGTTTCAAAGTCGAGCGGCGTGAAGACGCGCTCCGTGACAAGGTGCTCGGAGAGGCCAGGCAGATAACGGTCTTCGAGGAACTGCATGATGCGGTCGCGGAACGGTTTGGCTTCGCGGTTCCAGTCGATGCCGCTGAGTTGGTTCGGTACGGGGATCAACGCGTACCAGCAATCGCAGCCTTCGGGCGCCATCGATGGGTCGGTGGCTGTGGGGCGGTGGAGATAGAGCGAGAAATCGCCGGCGAGAACTTTGCGATTGAAAATGTCGTTAAGCAAGCCTTGGTAGCGTGGGCCAAGGATGATGGTGTGGTGCTTGATATCCGGGTACTGGCGGGACGTTCCGAAGTAAATGACGAAGAGGGACATGCTGTAGCGCATGCGGTCGAGCCGGCGGTTGGTGTTGCGGCGGCGGTGTTTGGGAGCGATGAGCTTGCGATAGGTGTTGGCAACGTCGGCGTTGCTGACGACGGCATCGGCGTCGATAGTTCGGCCGTCGCGCGTGACGACACCGCGCGCGGCGCCGTCGCGGACCTCGATATGCGCGATAGGCGTGTTGAGACAGATATGCCCACCGAGCTCCTGAAACAAACGGCCGAAGGCGCGGACGATGGCGCCGGTTCCGCCCATGGCGTAATGGACACCCCACTGGCGCTCCAGGTGGTGGATAAGAGCGTAGATGGACGTGGTCTGAAAAGGGTTGCCACCGACAAGCAGCGGGTGGAACGAGAAGACGCTGCGGAGATGAGGGTCTTTTACATATCGCGAGACGAAGGAATAGACGGTGCGGTAGCTCTGGAGACGGATAAGATCCGGCGCGATGCGGATCATGTCTGAGAATTTGAGGAACGGCCGGTCAGCCAGTTCGACGAAGCCCTTTTGGAAGATGTCGCGGGCGTGCCGGATCATGCGGTGGTAGCCGTCGAGGTCGGCGGGCGCGAAGGCGCGGATTCGCTCGGCGGTGAGCGTTTCGTCGGCGTTGTATTCGAAGTGGCGGCCGTCGTGGAACTCGATCCGGTAGAAGGGATCGACGGGGACGATTCGCACGTAGTCTTCGCTTTGAGCGCGGCCGGCCGCGAAGATCTCGTCGATCAGGAACGGGGCGGTGATGACGGTGGGGCCGGCGTCGAAAGTAAAGCCGTCCTGTTCGTAGACGTAGGCCCGGCCGCCAAGCTTATCGCGGGCTTCGGCGAGGACGACTTGGTAGCCGCGGGCCTGGAGGCGGATCGCGGTGGCGAGGCCCCCGAACCCGCTTCCGACAACGACGATCCGTTTCATACGCGGTGATGCAAAGCGCGGGCGTGAAGGTGGTCCAGCAGTTCGTGCAGCGGCCGGGCGGCGCGGCCGAAGCGGGTGATGTGGGTGCGCGCACTGTCGATGCGTTGGATCGCCTGAGCGGGCGTGGCGGCGTCGCCGTCGAGGTAGTCATCGACGGCTTGGAAAGCGTAGCCGAATTCGCGCGCGAACGAGTCGAGACGGAGGCGATTCGAGGCAGCGAGGTTGGAGAAGATATAGCCGCCTTTGACCGCCAGCGTGAAAAGCGGCACTGTTTTGAGTTCGTCGATGGTGGAGCGGTTCGTGGAGTGGCCGAGGCCGAGGCCGAGGTCCATCGCCTGACCGCCGATGAGGGACGAACAGTCGAGCGTCTTGAGCAGGCTGTGCTGGAAGGAGACGAATTCGGCGGCGTGCGGCGAGTTGCAGGCGTCCTCGATGATCGTCCGCGCGGCGAGGGCGACCAAGGCGAAGGCGGCGAGCACGGCGGTGGATTCTCCGAAGGCGATGTGCGCGGCGGGTTTGCCCCGGCGGAACTTGGCGTCGTCCATGCAGGGAAGGTCATCGACAATGAGCGAGGCGCAGTGGAGCAGTTCGACTGCGCCGGCGGCGCGCATTGTGTGTGGTTCTGGGGCGTGGAGAATCCGGCCTACCCGGAGGGTGAGCAAAGGGCGAACGCGCTGACCACCTTCGAGAACTGCATGGCGCATGGCGCCGAGGACGGGAGTCGGCTGATCGGGACGCTTGGAGCGGAGCAGTTCGGTGAGATAGTCCTCAACGAGCTGCTGATCGGATTGGAGGGCGGAGGGAGCCGCCGCGAGTGCCAGCGCCATGGTACTTCAGATTCCCGGTGAGTGCGGCAGGTCTCAAATTTTTCAGTGACAGTAAAAGGATACGATCTTGGGATGACGTTTCGACTACTCATCCTGGCCGGAGTGTTGGGTTTCGCAGCGGCGGCGCAGACGGCGCCGAGGCTGCTGGCGGGCGCGTATGCAGCGGACATCACGCCGCGGGAGTGGCCGGTGCGGCTGATCGGGCAGTTCGAACTGAGGCTGGCCGAGAAAGCTCGCGATCCGCTGGCGGCGCGGGCGCTCGTGTTGGACGACGGCCGGACGCAGGTGGCCATCGTGGTAGTGGACAGTTGCTACGTTCCCCGGAGGCTGTTCGACCAGGCGAAGCACCGCGCCATGCAAGCGACGGGAATTCCGGCGTCTCACCTGCTGATGTCGGCGACGCATACGCATTCGGCGCCGCCATCGCGACCGGACCGATCGCGCCCGGCCGAGTTGGCGTATGAGCGGTTGCTGGTGGAGCAGATGGCGGCGGCGGTGGTGGAAGCGCATAAGCGGCTGGAACCGGCCGAGATCGGGTGGGCGGTGCGGCGGGAGCCGGACGAACTGAACAACCGGCGATGGTGGATGAAGCCGGGGACGATTCCGCCGGATCCGTTCGGTCAGACCTCGGACAAGGTACAGATGAATCCGCCGCGGGCAAGCGAGAACCTGGTGAAGCCGGCGGGGCCGGTGGATCCGGACTTCACGGTAGTTGGCGTGCGCGCGGTGGGCGGGCGTCCGCTGGCGCTGCTGGGGAACTACTCGCTGCACTATGTGGGCGGGACGCCGGAAGGGGAGGTGTCGGCGGATTATTTCGGCGAGTTCGCGCGGCAGGTAGGCGAGCGGTTGCAGGGCGGGCCGGAGTTCGTCGGGATGCTGTCGAACGGGACGAGCGGGGACGTGAATAACATCAACTTCCGGCGCCAGGAGCCGAGGATGGAGCCGATGCGGAAGATCGGGATAGTGGCGGGGAAGATGGCCGGTCACGCCGAGGCTGCGTGGCGCGAGATTCAATGGCAGACTTCGGTGCGGCTTGGCGCGGAGGAACGCGAACTGCCGCTACGGTACCGAAAACCCACCCCCGAGATGGTAGAGCAGGCGAAACGGTTCCTGGCCGAGCCAGACGAAAGCAAGCTGCCGCGGCGGGCCAAGCCCTATGCGCAGCGGGTTCTGGCACTGCGCGAGCGGCCTGAGTTCGCCGACGTAAAGCTGCAGACGCTGCGCGTGGGCGACCTGGGGATCGCGGCGATCCCGTGCGAGGTGTTCACCGAGATCGGGCTGGAGATCAAGGCGAAGAGCCCGTTTGCGA